>MPMP01000160.1 GCA_002238565.1 Albidovulum sp. bin36 | reverse complement strand
CCTCCTGGTGCGGAAGGTCGTGGATTTAAGGGCCTTGATGCGCGGATCCATGGCGATTTTCCAGCGGACGGACCAATTCGACTCCTGCATGACCGATTCGCGGCCATGAGTCAAGCCCTCTTCCGAAAATTCCGCGGCTTTCGAAAAGTCCTTTAAATCAGCCGGTTGAAGTCGAAAAAAAATGTTGGCGGAAAGTCCTGAACTTAAAGCAATGCCATTGCGGCGCCGCCGGGCGACCGGAGAGTTCTTGAAATGCAGTTTTGATTCGCCATGGCCGAATCAATACAGGAACGAATCAGACTTGTTCAGTGGCTATCGAGCTAATAGGCAGGCCGCGCCGCCAGGGCCAGCGACCGCGAGGCGAGGTTCTCCGCCCTCACCCACGGGAACACGAGAAAGCGGTTGTTGCGGGCCACTAGGCTCAGGCCGGCGTCGCGCTGCTTCTCCGTCCATCCCACCCATGCGTCGCGGCAGGCCAGCGCGCCGGAGGCCTCGAACATCAGGCAGCCGAGCCTGCGGCCGGAGGCGTCGACGATGAAATACCTCATGTACTGGCCGATCGGCGAGGCGTAGCCGAGATAGTGGTGGCGGTCGACCAGCTCCGTCCATTCCTCCGCCGCCTCCCTCTCGAACACGCGCTCCACGGAGAGCGGCTCCAGCTCCCGCAGGTCGCAGCTGACTTCCGGCCCCGGATCCGAGCGCGGCGTATGCACCGCGCACCCGCGAGGCCCGCCGCGCTTCAGCTTCGGCGGAAGCTTCAGGATGCCGAGCGCTCTGCTCGCTGTAGCCGCCGCCGGGCGTGCGCCAGCCGAAGTGCTCGCAGATCGTGCGCGCCAGCTCCAGGCGGCTGTTCTTCGGCAGAAGCTGCACCGTCTCCTGGATCTGCGCGATCCGGCGGCGCGTCAGCATCCTGCTGCGGAAGGTCATGGATTTAAGGGCCTTGATGCGCGGATCCATGGCGATTTTCCAGAGGACGGACCAATTCGATTCCTGTATGACCGATTCACGGCCATGAGTCAAGCCCTCTTCCGAAGAGTCCGCGGCTTTCCAAAAGCCCTTAAATCAGACGGTTAAAGTCAAACAATAAATGTCGGCGGAAAGTCCGGCGCTTCAAGCAATGCCATTGCGCGTCGGCCCGGCTCCCGGTCTTTCCGGGACGCCCTCTACGGCGGACGCGAGGCCTGTCGGGAGCGCAGTCTCGTCGAGAGGTTCTCAAGTTCCGCAGGGTCGCCACGCGCTACGAACAGACACCCCGCAACCTTCCTATCCGCGGTGCATCTTTCAGTCAGCCGCTTCCGTCTCCGCAGGCTCGCAAATCAGTCATTCGAGGCCACGGCGTAGGCGGATGGCAATGCACGAATATAGCCCTTTTCTACTTTACATCCAAAATTCGTTCGTATATTTGTAAACTTTGCCAGAAACAGGATACATAATTGGATTCCATCCCATGCTCGTTGAATTCTCAGCCCAAAACCACCGATCCTTCCGAGACAAACAAAGCTTCCTGATGACCGCATCGAACAGCGGAACACCGAACGCCGTGGCGACCGGCAACAACGGTGCCCCACACGTGCTGCAACTGGCGTGCCTCTTTGGGGCCAACGGGTCCGGAAAGTCCGGACTGGTCAGGAGCATGAAGTCGGTTCACTCCCTCGTCCGAGACTCGTTCAAGAACGAAGAAAAGCTCATCGAGGAATACGAGCCACATCTCTTTCATTCCAAGTGGCGCAATGCACCGACGGAATTCGAAGTGACTTTCCTGCATGACGACAGCCTGTTCCAGTACGGCTTCGCCTACGACGGCGAACGAATCTGGGAGGAATGGCTTTTCGAACGCCCTTCCGCCACGCGCAAGCAGCGCCAGATTTTCACCCGCGAATATGATCCGAAACGTGACGCCTACCAGTGGGAAACAAGCGCGACCCACCTAAAGGGCGAGCGTCAAAGTTGGATAGCGCAAACGCGCAAGAACGCCCTCTTTGTCAGCACCGCTAAGCAACTCAACGCCGAGCCTCTGGAGCGCCCCTTCGAGTGGCTGAGCACGGGGTTGCGAACGATTCTCGTTGTGGAACCAATCGCGCCGTACACGGCCAGCCGCCTTGACGACGATGACTGGAAGGGCCGGGTGATGGAATTTCTGGCAGATGCTGACTTGCGGCTGGAAGATGTGGAAGCAGAAGAACGGAGCTTTCTTGAATCACCTAACTTCAAGAACCTGTCCAAGAAACAGCAGAAGCAGTTGAAATCCATACTTCCAGAGGGGGCGAGGACATTGGAAGTCAATACCTATCGCAACGACGAGACAGGGGCAAAAACGCGTCTGAATTTCGATGACGAATCTACAGGAACCCGCACATTATTTGCGCTCATAGGCCCGATTATGGACTCTCTCGACAACGGTTACACGCTTGTCGTCGACGAGCTCAACACACATCTGCACCCGCTCGCGTTCCGCTACATTACCCGCATGTTTTGCTCTTCCAATAGCAACCCGCACAAAGCCCAGATAATCTTCACCACCCATGACCCCACCGTCACAGAAGAAGATTGCATCGGGCGCGATCAGATCTGGTTAGTAGAGAAAGGCGACGACCTTGCCTCCCGCCTAGTTCCCTTCTCGGACTACAAGACACGTGATGAGCGGCCTTTCCGAAGAGGCTATATGCAGGGACGGTTTGGGGCAGTGCCGCGTGTGGCAGGATAGAGGCGCGGGCAAGAGACGTGGGCAAGAGACGTGGCAAGTCACTAGGATACGCGGCGCCGCCTCGCGCGACTTGAAGAGCGGGAACGCGCCATGATCGTTACCGAAGGCAGCAAGACCGAACCCGAGTACTTCCGCCGCCTGATCCGGGAACTGGGCCTCACCACGGCCAGTGTCACAATCACCGGAGACGGAGGCTCGGCTCCGATCAGCGTCGTTGAATACGCCGAAAATCTCCTGAACGACGACCCTGATTTCGAGCACGTGTTTCTCGTCTTCGACCGCGACAGGCATACTACCTACGATGCAGCCATCGCCAAAGCCAAAACACTCAGACCGCGCAAAGCACCCAAAGGGCAAGCTATTGTGGCCATTCCATCCATTCCCAGCTTTGAAATTTGGTATCTTTTCCACGTCTCTGATGATCGCAAACCTTATTCAACCGGTGCGGGTGTGGGATCGCCAGCGTGGGCTCTGATCCGCGAACTCAAGGTCTCCCACGCCTGTTTCGCTGAGTACGACAAAGAGAAATGTGGTGCGTTTTATGACGAGATTAGACCAATGCGGGACCAAGCCTGCACACGCGCAGAGAGGGCTTTGGAAGAAGCGTCCAAGGAGGGGCAACCAATTCTCCAGGAGAACCCCTCGACACGGGCGTATCTTGTTGTCCGAAGGCTGCAGGACATGGCCAGAATGCAAAGCGAAAAGAGTTGAGACTGCCTGATTTTGCAATCCTGCAAATGCCCATATTTGACCCTGTCGGAATGTAAGCGGTGTGTGATCCTCCCCCATTGGATTGGTCCACCCTTAAGTTATGGAAAGAGGAGCTTGTACTTGCCCCCGATGTTGGACCACCGTAAGCGTCCGGTCTGACTGCCCTTGCGTGATCAGTCGTCGGCTTCGCGATCTGCTACCGGCGCGGTGTTCCAGGGCAGCAGCTCGTCGATACGGTTGATCTTGTAATCGGGGATGTGGTCGAGCCATGCCTGCGGGTCGACGTCGTTGAGCCTGGCAGTCTCGATGAGCGTGTAGGCGATGGCGGCGGCGCTGCCGCCGCTGGCCGAGCCCATGAAGAGATAGTTCTTGCGGCCGAGCGCGATCGGCCTCATTGCGCGTTCGGCCGGGTTGTTGTCGATCTCCAGGAAGCCATGCTCGATATAGGGTCGAAGGCGCTTCAGGCGGGTCAACGCATGGCGGATTACCGCCGCCAGCGGGATCTTGGCGGAGATCCTGGGCAGCTGCGATTGCAGCCAGCGCTCGAGCTCGTCGAGGCGCGGTTCGGCCCTGGCCCGGCGGATGGACGCGTGGTTCTCGGGCGGCTGGCCGCGGACCTCCTTCTCGATGGCGTAGAGCGCGGCGATCCGTTCCAGCGCCTCGGCGGCGATCGCCGAGCCATGGGCGGCATGGACGTCGAAGAACTTCCTTCGCACATGCGCCAGGCAGGCGACCTCGCGGACCGGCCCGGCGCGGGCCAGCGCGCCGAGCCCGGCATAGCCGTCCGAGTGCATCCAGCCGGCGAAGCCTTCAAGATGCGCCTTCGGATGCGCCGCCTTGCGGTCGGCCGAGAAGCGGTACCAGGCGGCCGGCGGGGCTTCGCCCTTCCAGGGGCGCTCGTCCCGCTCATAGGTCCAGACCCGGCCGGTCGCCGTCTTGCCGGTGCCTGGCGCTAGCAGCTTGACCGGGGCGTCGTCGGCGAACAGGGCTTGTCCTTCCAGCACATGGCACCGGATCGCCTCGGCCAGGGGCTCCAGCAGCGCCGTCGCCTTGCCGACCCAGCCGGCGAGCGCGGAACGGTCGAGATCGACGCCATCGCGGGCGAAGATGCGGGACTGGCGGTACAGCGGCAGGTGATCGCAGTACTTCGAGACCAGCACGTGCGCCAAGAGGCCGGGACCGGGACGACCGCGCTCGATCGGCAGCGGCGCCTAGTGGAACTTCTCGCATCCGCCGCAGGTCAGGCGCGGGCGCACGATGCGCTTCACCACGAAGCGACCCGGGATGTACTCCAGCTCCTCGGTGACATCCTCGCCGAGACGCTTGAGGCGGCCGCCGCAGTCCGCACATCGTTCGCCCGGCGCGAGAACCGTCTCCTTGCGCTGCAGGTGGTCCGGCAAGGGGCGGCGCTTGGGTTGGTTCCTGGTACCGGGCGTCGGCTCGGGAAGCACATCCGCCGCCCGCGCGATCTCATCGTCCTCCAGCCCGAGCTCGAGCTGGTCGAGGGCCTCCGAGGTAACGCCGAAGCGATGCCGGCGCAGGCCGGCAAGCTGATGCTTGAGCTTCTCGATCAGGAGATCGCGGTTGCGCAGTTCGGCGTCCCGCGCCGCCAGCTCGGCCCGCGAGGCCAGCACCATCGCCTTCAGCGCGGCGATGTCGTCGGGCAGGGAATGCGCCTCTTCGAGCATGACCGCACCCTACCCAAAAGGGCCGCCAATGGGAAGTCCGAATGACAGTCAACCCGTTGTTAATAAACGATGAATCAGCCCGCAGCCAAGGGGCGCCAGGTGCGCGCCGGCACCCGCCAGTCAATCCCCTCAAGCAGCATCGACAGCTGCGCCGGCATCACCGACACCTTGCCCTCCGATGCAGACGGCCACACGAAGCGGCCGCGCTCCAGACGCTTCGAGAACAGGCACGCCCCCTGGCCGTCCCACCAGATCATCTTGACAAGGTCGCCCCGACGGCCGCGGTGGATGAAGAGATGGCCGCAATGCGGATCCGCCTTCAGCACCCGCTCCGCCTGCGCCGCAAGCCCCGGGAACCCCTTGCGCATGTCGGTCACGCCGCAGGCCAGCCACACCCGCGTCGACGACGGAACCGGGATCATCCGCCCAGCGCCCGGACAACCCGGCACAGCGCATCGACATCGAACGAACCGGTCGCGCTCACCCGGTGGCCGTTCGACAACGCGATCTCGATCCGGCCGTCCGATGCCGCGGCCGGCTCCGACGACGGCGGATCGGGCACCACCTCCACCGACAGGAAGGACAGCGCGCCCTCGCCATCGTCCGCCGGCTTGTAGCGGGGATCGCGGCGCCAGGTGAAGATCAGGTTGGCATTCACGTCGTAGCGCCGCTCAACCACCGACACCGAGACACCCGGCGCGTAGCTCTGCGCCACGATCCGGCGCTTCTCCTCGTCCACTATGAGCAATCACATTAAATGAAGCAATTGTTGGTTCCCTCGTTCACGGTTTTTAGGGGACCCCGGGCCGGTTCCGCCTCAGGCGCGAACGAGCGATCGCCCTTCGGAACGGCTTGAATTTCGCCTTCCGAAGGGCTTTTCTCTCTCAAGTCAAACAAAAGAGGGAGAACGCCGAATGTCGCACATTTCCGGTCAGGTTTCCAGCGGGAGCCTGACATTACTGGTTTTCGCCAAAGTCTGGGAGGTCCTTTTCCAGTTCGACGAGTTCCTCGCCGAGGACACGAGGCTGAAGGGCTGCTCCCGCTGCGGCGGCAAGAACCTGCACTGCTCCAACTACGCCCGCGCCGACTGGGGCCTGCCGAGGGCTTTGAGGGGACTCCATCCGCGTCCGGGCTTTTCGTGCGACGGCTGCGGCAAGCGGGCGCGGCCTGCCTATTAGCTCGATAGCCACTGAACAAGTCTGATTCGTTCCTGTATTGATTCGGCCATGACGAATCAAAACTGCATTTCAAGAACTCTCCGGTCGCCCGGCGGCGCCGAGCGGCTCGGGCAAATTCTCGAGGCGGGAGGCTTTGAGACCAGAACCGAACTCGGCCGCCTGGTCTGCTCGGAATTCGGCTTCGCCGATCCTCTCGGCC
>MPMP01000159.1 GCA_002238565.1 Albidovulum sp. bin36 | reverse complement strand
GGGGGAACTTTCACTGCTTCCAAAATTATTCCAGTACCTAGAAATTTTCCGGTATTGGTATGACATGGGCACCAGGATCATCATCTCGCGCATCGACCACACACCGAAGGCGTTACGGCAGGTTGACCCGGGCCGAAATCGCCCGCCGGTCGCGGGTCGGGGCCCAGACCCTGTGTGACTGGGTACACCGCTACAATGAGCGGGGGCCTGGCCGTGCTTGCCGGTGCGGCACGTACTGGCGGCCGCCCGTCCTTGCTGGATGACGGACAGGTGGCGACGCTGCGCTCGTGGCTCGATGCCGGCCCCGACGCGGATGCCGGCGAGCACTGAAGCTGGACGTTCGGCGATCTGCGGGCGCGGATCCTGTCTCTCTTCGGCGTGCGCGACACCGTCGAGGGGGTGCACCGGCTGATCCGCCACCTCGGCTTCCACCTGCTCTCGCCTCGGCCCATCCATCCGCAGGCGGACCCCGAATCACAGGAGGAATGCCGGCGCAATTTCAGCAAACTGGCCAGGCAGGCTATCCCGGGCGATGTCTCGCCCGGAGATGTGCTGGTCCAGTTCCAGGACGAGGCAAGAATTGGCCAGAAGGGCATGCTTTCCCGGGTCTGGGCAAGAGCCGGGTCACGGCCGCGCATTCGGCGCGATCGCCGCACCTGCTATCTCTTCTCGGCATTCTGCCTGCAGACCGGGGCCGCAATCGGCCATGTCAACGAGCGGGCCAATACCGGGGAGATGAGCCGCCACCTGGCCGATATCGGCGAGAAGGTCCCCGAGGGCAAGCATGCGCTCGTCATCGCCGGCGGTGCCGGCTGGCGCCGCTCGAAGGATTTGGTCATCCGGACAATGTCTCCCTGCTCCGACTGCCGCCATACTCCGCGGAACTGAATTCCTCGGAGACGGTGTTCTCGGTTCTGAAGCATCGCCACTTTGCAAACCGGGTGTTCGACAGTGCCGGGCATGTCACGCGGGTGGTGCAGGAGTTCTGGGACGGGTTTGTGACGCGCAAGGAAGAGATCACGAGAATCGCCGCCAGGGAACTGGGCGGTGCTGTGAGATTCACCGGGGCGGCCGGGATGGGTGATTGTTGGGTTGGGTTGGTATAACGCATTCCTCGCTGGTCAGTTCTGTTTCGAATCTTGGCTGTACCGGACGTCCATGGCCCGACTAGGTCTGGTCGCGCGGGCCACCCTTCCTGTTTCCGGCTTCGGGCGGCGGGAAGTCGGCCATTGGACCGGCCGGCAACCTGGGCAGCTCCTCGATGCGTTTCCGCTGGAAAGAACTGCTACCTGAAAACACCTGCCTGGGAAAGAAGTTGTACGTATTGCTACTGATCCACTGAAGAGGCCGGTCAGAGGGACTGTGGGAAAAAGACGGGGGTTGTGGTCTGATTATTGTGGGACCCTACACTGATCCGTCGCGTCGCGGCGATCCTGTCGAGTGGAAGCGAGCGCACCGTCGCCACCAGTCCAGGTCAGTCGACTCGATCAGCCTTCCCCATCTTCCTCCTCCCCTGCAGCACAATCAAGAACCGAAGCGGAATGCTCGACCCGGGAAATTCTACTTGGGAAGGGGAAGGCCGGGAGGTGGGTCAATATTGAACGCGAATCCTAGGTTGCTTTTGAACTGGATTTGACAATTTGGTCTCAGCGCCGTTAGGTTTGTACACCGCAAGATGTACTCCGAATCCGACCAGATCCGCCCGAAAGAGTCTCCTGCAGCGGGTCGGGTGGATCAATACGGACAGCACGTTAAGAAAGCCTCATTCCGATGACAGTAGTGCCAACAATTGATCTGGACCGATTTGTGCATGGCGGCGGCGCTGACCGCAAGGCAGTCGCCGCCGAGACCGACCGAATCTGCCGGGATACCGGGTTTCTCTGCATCCTCGGTCATGGCGTACCGGACGAGGTAACTCAGGCCGTCTACGACATCTCTAAGCAGTTCTTCCGGGGGCCGCTGGAGAGCAAGATCAAGGTGGCCCAACCGCAGCCTGACGTTATCCGCGGGTATATCGGTTTCGGCAAGGCGGCACTTGGCGTCACGACTGGTGAGGAGACCCCGCCGGACCTGAAAGAGTCGTTCTCGATCGGGCCAGAGGTGGCCTCGGACGCGCCCTACTACAGCGCGCCCGGAAGCCGTTCGCATTTTGCGCCAAATTTATGGCCACAGGACATTCCCGAATTCAAGAGGGCGTGGCAAGCGTATTGGACCGCAATGACGGATTTGAGCCAGACAATGATGCGTTTGTTCGCGCATGCGCTGGATCTGGACGAGCATCATTTCTCACATGTCATCGACCGGCAAATCAGCATCCTGGGTGCCATGTATTACCCCGAACAATCAGAACCGCCCCAACCCGGGCAGTTGCGCGCAGGTGCGCATACCGACTTTGGAACCATGACGATCCTGAAACCCGACAACGCCCCCGGCGGTCTGCAGGTGCTGACAAAGGACGGCGAATTCGCGCCCGTCATTGCGCCAACTGGATCTTTTGTTCTCAACATCGGCGACATGATGGCGCGCTGGACCAATGATCGTTGGGTCTCGACCCTGCACCGGGTGGTCAATCCGCCGCTCGACGCCAAAATGGGCAGTGAACGGCTGTCGCTGGGGTTCTTTCATCAGCCGAATTATGACGCTGTGGTGGAGTGCCTGCCCGGGTGCCGCAGCGCCAAGCAACCGGCAAAATACCCGCCTGTGACCGCCGGCGAGCACCTGCACACCCAGTTTTCCGCCCAGGTCCGTCAGCCGGAAGGAGCCGCCTGAAGTGGGATCTTACGCTGATCCGCATAAGGACTGCCCGTCTCGATGGATCAACAGGCAATGCGTTGCCGGATGCGGGGGGTGGGCATGACGCGTTTTATCCTGCGTCGCCTTATGCTGATGGTGCTGACGATGCTGGTCGTGTCGATCCTCACCTACCTACTTTTGGAGATCAACGGCTACAGTGTCGTGGTCAAGGTGCTGGGGCCCTATTCCACAGACGAGCAGCGCGTCCTTTGGCTTGAGGCGAACGGCTACAATCGGCCGGTCTGGGAACGCTATCTGACCTGGCTTGGCGGTATGGTCACCGGCGATTTCGGTCAGTCGTTGAAATACAGAGCTCCGGTGTCGGACGTGTTGTGGCCACGGCTGGCAAATACCGGCATCCTCGCGGCAACCGTGTTCGCCGTAATGATCCCGCTTTCAATCGTCGCAGGTGTACTGGCTGGTATGAAAGAGGGCGGTGCCTTGGACCGCGTGATCTCATTGTTTTCTATTGTCACAACGTCGGTGCCGGAGTTCGCAAGCTCGGTTCTTCTGGCATTTGTCTTTATTCTGCTGCTTGGCTGGTTCCCGGCGACAAGCACCATGTCCAACGGCTTTGACCCGTTGCAACTGGTCATGCCCGCGATGGTGCTGATCCTGTTTGGATTTGGATATGTTGCCCGGATGATGCGGGCATCAATGGCCGAAGTTATGCAAAGCAACTATGTCCGCACGGCCATACTGAAAGGCATGCCATTTCGCCGGGTCATTTTGCTGCACGCGCTCCGCAATGCGCTGATCGCCCCGTTTGCCGTGATCGTGCTTCAGATCAACTGGCTGCTCTCCGGTGTGATCGTGGTGGAGTTCTTCTTTGCCTATCGCGGGTTCGGAGCGCTGCTCTTGGAGTCATCGCTGACCCAGGATATCTTTATGCTGCAGGCCTGCGCGATGATATCGGTCATCGTTGCTGTCGGAACGCAGACCATTGCCGACGTCGGATACGGCATGCTGAATCCGCGGGTGCGGTTTACATGACGGAGTTCCTTCTAAATCCGGGTTCCTCAGAACTGCAGACCCGCCGGGTCAGGGGCTGGCGCTCGCGTCTGCCAAGAATCCTTTTCAGCCCGGTCGGGCTGATCGGCGGGTTCATCTGCCTTTTTTGGATTGCAGTGTCGCTGGCAGCCCCGCTTCTTTCGCCTTTTGGGCCGACGGAGCAGGTAGCGCCCTTCCAGACGCCCGGGATGATCGCCCCCGACGGGCGCGTGTTCTGGTTGGGCTCAGACCATCTTGGGCGCGATATCATGTCCCGCATCATCTGGGGCGGACGTCGGGTTTTGTTCTTTTCGACCATCGCGACTGGATCAGCCTACGCAGTGGGTGTGTCGCTCGGGCTGGTTGCCGGTTATTTCCGGGGTTGGATCGACGATCTTGTGTCCAGCTTTGCCAATGTCGTGCTGTCATTTCCGGTGCTGGTTCTCTACGTGGTCATCATCTCCACCTTTGGCGCCTCGGGCCTCAACATCGTCGTTGCCGTGACATTTGCCAGCGCACCGGGTATCACGCGAATCGTTAGGGGAATCGTTCTGGACCTGCGCAGCCGCGACTACGTGGCATCGGCCCAGACCCGCGGCGAAAGCGCGGCATACATCATGTTTCGCGAGATATTGCCCAATGCGACGTCCCTGCTGATTGTCGATGCTTGCCTGCGGCTTGGCTACACAACGATCACAATCGGCGTTTTGGGCTTTCTCGGGCTGGGATTGCCGCCGCCGCAACCCGATTGGGGAGGTATGATTAACGAAACACGTGCCATGGCCACCTTTGCGCCGCACATGACCTTGTTTCCTTGCATCGCGATCTCGTCCTTTGTACTGGGCCTCAACCTTCTTGCCGATGGCCTTCGTGAAAGCACGTTGAAAGACTGATCAAGACGTCCGCGCATTAGCCGATTTGCGCGGTCCTGATGTCGATGAGGAGAGAGAAGGCCCCAACCCGGGGTAGTGTCGAGAGGAGGCGCGCCAGCCTT
This sequence comes from Albidovulum sp. bin36, assembly GCA_002238565.1. Lineage (GTDB taxonomy): Bacteria > Pseudomonadota > Alphaproteobacteria > Rhodobacterales > Rhodobacteraceae > JAPPFL01. The sequence goes on along the minus strand of MPMP01000159.1, from coordinate 1,815 downwards.
AGGGCGAGGAAGTGGCAGTTCGCCCGCCGCTTTCGCGCTGCGCGGGTGCCTTAATCTCTCCCTTAGCCGCGTTTCCTCCCCCCGCTCGTCAAACCGGACGTGCGACATTCGGCGTTCTCCCTCTTTTGGTAATTTGAGAGAGAAAAGCCCTTCGGAAGGCGAAAATCAAGCCCTTCCGAAGGGCGATCGCGCGTTCGCGCCCGACGCGGAACCGGACCGGGGTTCCCTAAAAACCGTGAACGGGGGAACCGAAAATTGCTTCATTTAATGTGATTGCTCATACCCGGTCCGGCCGCAGCGCCCGCTTCCCCCAAGTTGGCGCTTTTGCACCAAATCGACGTGTCCGAAGGAATTTTTTTGGCCTCCGAAGCCACTATATCTAGGATCTGAACGGCTGAACTACAGCCCATGGCGTTCGCGTTCCGCGTGTAGTGCCAGGTAATTCCGAGTCCCGCTCCGCCCCCTTGAATTCGACTCGCGCTTCGTCCAAAACCGGACCCATGTTCATACGCGCCACGAAAACCCACGCCAGTGCAGGGAAGCCGGTCCACAGCTTCCGGCTCGTCGAGTCGAAGCGGTTCGGCGACAAGGTTCGGCAGATCGCGCTGCTCAACCTCGGCACCGGATTTTCGGTGCCGAGGGAGAACTGGCGCGAGCTTTGCGACCTGATCGAAATGAAGCTGGTGGGCCGCGACAGCATGCTCGAAACCAACCCCGAGCTGGAGGCCGCCGCCAAGTCCATCGCCGGCAAGCTCCGCGACCGCGGTCTGGAGAAGCGGGGGACGCCGACTCCGCGGATGGCCGAGGTCGATCTCGACAGCCTCGACCACGAGGATTCGCGCTCCGTCGGCGGCGAGAGAATCTGCCTGAAGGCGCTCGAGGACCTTCGGCTCCGGGACATCCTCCTGGACTGCGGCTTCAGCGACCGCGACGCGCGCATCGCCTGCGCCGTCGTGGTGGCGCGGATGCTGCATCCCGCCAGCGAGAGGGACACTAGCCGCTGGCTCCGCGAGACCAGCGCGACGGCCGAGATTCTGGGAATCGGGAGCGACGACCGTGCGCTGTCCCGACGAACGCTATACCGGATCAGCGATCGCATCCTCAGCGCGTCCGAGTCGCTTCAGGCGGCCCTGTTCAAGCGCGAGCACGAGCTTCTGCAGATCCCGGAAACCGTTGTTTTCTACGATCTTTCGAACGTTCACTTTCACGGAGCGGCGGGCGGGGAGCTGAAGCGCTACGGCCGCTCCAAGCAAAAGCGCAACGACTGTCCTCTCGCCACGCTGGCCCTGGCCCTCGACGAGGCGGGCTTCCCGCGCAGCGCCGAAGTGCTTCCCGGCAACGTCTCCGAGCCGGACACGCTGAGGGACGCGATCGCCCGGCTCGCCAAGGTTGCGCCGGGCGACGGCCCGAAGCCGACGGTGGTCATGGACGCGGGCATCGCCACGGAGAGCAACCTCGAATGGCTGGGCGAGCAGGGCTACCACTGGATCGCCGTCAGCCGAGGGAAGAAGCAGCCGGAGCCCGAGGGCGAGCCGGACATCCGGCTGGAGACGAAGGCCGGGGACGCGGTGAAGGCGTGGAAGCTCGAGGCGGGCGAAAAGGAGGCGAAGCTGCGCGTCGCCAGCGAGGGCGGGAAAAAAACCGAGGACTCGATCCTGGCCCGGCAGCGCCGGCGGTTCGAGGAAGGGCTGACGCGGCTGCACGAGGGACTGGCCGTCAAGGGGCGGATGAAGCGCCACGACAAGATCCAGCAGAGCATCGGCCGCCTGAAGGAGAAATACTCGAAAGTGGCGCGCCAGTACTCGGTCGGCGTCG
>MPMP01000020.1 GCA_002238565.1 Albidovulum sp. bin36 | reverse complement strand
AAAACTTGATCCGCACCCTTGGCAAAGGGAATTGGCTGCAAATCAAAATCTACTTCGCAGATAAAATGGATACGCGCGCGGCGAGAATTCCGTCGTGGTCGAGGCAATGCTCCTCTAGTCTCCTGCAACACTCGAATCACTCCCGAAAGCATTCGCCCAGCCTAGAATGGACTGGACGGGCAGGGTTTGCGCACAAGTCGCGTTGTCCGTATGCGAGTGAATTCAGCAACTCTGGAGTTGAGACGGTGGCTCCCTGGGTTGCGGAGCCGCGATGGCAGGTTGCGACATGCAATAATTCGTTGAGAGTACGGCAGCTCAGGACTTGCCTAGCTGCGGAAGCGCCAAGTTAATTGCAAACCCATGTCGCTTGGAACCAAGCAGCTCGGGCAAGAAGCCGCCCTCGTTCGTATCGACGCCATTGCGAGTGAAAGCCGGCATTGCGGAATAGTGTCTCCGGAAACGGAAGTCGCGGAAATTGCCGGCCCGGCTCCGCGTCGGTCAAGCGCGTTCGAAGTATGCTCAGGCCTGCGCAAGAGTCTAGTTTCCGCGGATTCCGGCACGGGTGCGAGCATCGCTGCGGTTGTCGGGGCCGACCGAATTTGAGCAACTACATTGAATGAAGCAATTGGCGGTTCCCTCGTTCACGGTTTTTAGGGAACCCCGGCACGATTGCGCAGTCCGTGCGGCGCGCGCTCCGGACAACTGTTCACGGCAGCGTCCAGGGCGTCGGCGGCAGTCGGACAACACGGATCGTCACCGCTCGACCGAACCCTTACGTTCGATTTGCGCTCGCAACAATGGCACAATTCTTTGCTAGGCGCAGGTTCTCTTTTGGACGCCGGCAAAGCGCCAGGCTCGAGGCTCGAACGCAACTTGCCGCGAATCGAAGCGCTCCTATGCTGGTGCGACAGATGTCCCGACAATTGCCGCTCACTGCAAATTGATTGGAACCGAAGCGCCAGATTCGTCGAATGCATGAATCGCGTTCCGGTTGACGACTACGGGCAGCCTGTCGCCCGCGCGGACTTTCCTTTCGGGATCGAGCCGAATGGTCACGGGATCCGGGCTGACCTCGGTTTGCACATAGGCGAATGATTCCGATCCGAGTTCCTCGATAAGTTCAACCTCGCCCAGAAAGTCGCCGTTGCCGGAGTCAGAAAAAGCTAAATGCTCGGGTCGAATTCCCAGTTCAACGGCGTTTGCAGCGGCCTGGCTACCGAGATTCCCTAGAATCTTGCCGCTTAGTTCCAGGATAGGGCGGCCGCCTTCCGACCCTATGGCGGCTATCAGGAAATTCATGGACGGAGCTCCGATAAACCCCGCCACGAACTTACTCGCCGGCCGCTCGTAGACCTCGATCGGCTTTCCGACCTGCGCGATCGCGCCGTCCCTTATTACGACTATCCTGTCGGCGAGCGTCATCGCTTCCGTCTGGTCGTGCGTAACGTATACGATCGTCGCGACTAGCCGCTTGTGCAGTCGGGCGATTTCGAGCCGCATCTTGACCCGCAGCGCGGCATCCAGATTCGAAAGCGGCTCGTCAAACAGGAAAACCTGCGGGTTCCTGATGATCGCCCGGCCGATCGCCACCCGCTGCCGCTGCCCGCCCGATAGCTGCCGCGGATAGCGGCCGAGCAAATTTTCGATTTGCAGCACTTCCGCGGCTGCCTTGACCTTCTGCCCGATTTCGGATTTCGGCAGCCTGGCGAGTCTCAGGCCGAACCCGATGTTCTGCGCCACCGTCATGTGCGGAAACAGAGCATATGACTGGAAAACCATCGCGACCTTCCGCTTGGAAGGGTGCACGTAGGTTACGTCCCTCCCGGCGATCAGGACTCGGCCGGAAGTCACTTGGTCCAGCCCGGAAATCATTCTAAGCATCGTTGACTTCCCGCAGCCCGACGGACCTACGAATACGACAAATTCGCCGTCCTCGACATCGAGGTCGATGCCGTGAATCACTTCTTGCGGACCGAAGCTCTTGCGAACGCCCTGTAGATTCAAGCTCCCCATTGCCGCATTCTATCCCTTAACGGCGCCCATCGTCATTCCCTTGATGAAGTAGCGCTGGAAAAACAGGAAGACGATCAATGTCGGCAGGCTCGCTACCAGCGACATGGCGCCTTGAATCCCCCAAGCCACGGAATATTGCCCGCGCATGAATACAAGGCCCAGCATAATCGTCCGCTTGTCGTCCGACTGCGTGAATATCAGCGGCCATAGAAAGTCGTTCCAGATCCAGGTGAACTGAAGCGTCGCCAGCACCGCCAGGGCGGGCAAGCTTAGCGGCAGCGCGACGAGGACGAGGATTTGCCATTCGTTCGCGCCCTCGATAATGGCGCATTCGCGCAGCGGATTCGGCACCGTCGCGAAAAAATTTCTCATGAGAAGCGTGCAAATCGGAATTCCCATCGCCGTATGCACGATGATCATCGGCCAGAGCGTGTCGATGAGCCCCATTGAATTGAACAGGCGATACAGCGGTATCAGTATGACCTGGGGCGGAAAGAACATTCCCGACACGAGCGCGAGGAACAGCAAATTGCTTCCCCTGAACGGAAGCTTCGCAAACACGTAGCCGCCCAGAACGCCGAGCGAGATCGAAGCCGCCGTCGCGGGAGCCGTTACGAGAAACGTGTTCAGCAAGTACTTGTGAACGGCCGGGTTCGAAAGAACATCGGCGTAGTTGCCCAGGAACAAATCCGTCGGCATCGTCCAAAGCTGTCCGAACGCGATTTCGCGCTTGGATTTTATAGACGACATGAGAACGCCGAATGTCGGCGCCAGAAACAGCGCGGCCAAAACGGTCAGGCAGACGAAAACGACCGCCGGCCACGGATTGAACGGCCGCTCCGACCCTGGAGCCTCGGCTGGTTCAGCTATAGATTTCATCTACTTTCTTGAGCTGCCTGAAATAAAGCCAGACTATCGTCAGCGCGACCAGGAACAGCACGACGGCGATCGCGCTGCCGTATCCCATATAGTATTTCCGGAACGATTCATTGTACATGTGCATCGCCAGCGTGTCCGAACTGTTGAACGGTCCTCCCTCCGTCATTATGAAGAGTATGTCGAACCCCTTGAGTGAGTTGATGACGCTTAGAGCGATTACGACAACGGTCGCCGGCGCGAGCAGCGGCAACAGCACCAGCCTGACCTTCTGCCACCAGGACGATCCCTCGAGCTCGCAGACTTCGGTCAAGTCGCTGGGAATGGCCGTTAGGCCCGCCAGGTAGATGACCATGGAAAGCCCCGTCTGCTGCCAGGACCAGGCGGCAATTACGGAAAAAAGAGCCGATTCGGGCTTCGCCAGCCAAGCATAGTTGAATTTTTCCGACAAGAAATACGACAGCGTCGTATTCAGCAATCCCCAGTCCGGCTGATAGATCCAGACCCAGACCTGGCCGACGACGACGGCCGAAAGGCAAATCGGCAAATAGAAGACCGACTTGAATACCGCGCCGCCCGGCACCCGGCTATCGATCAGCAGCGCGAGAAAGAGGCCGAGCCCGGTCGGCAGCACGATCGCCGCCGCCATCCAGACGACGGTATTGATCGCCGCGGACGCAAACAGCCTGTCCTTGTAGATTTTCGAGAAGTTTTCGAAGCCGACGAATTCGTAGTTGGGATCGAACCCGTTCCAGTCGGTAAAGCTGTAGTAGAAGGAGCTAATCAGCGGCCAGACGACAAAAACCGAAAAAATCGCGACCGGCATTGCCAGAAATGCGGTTCGCCATAGCGCAGTGCTGCGATCCATGGGAGATGCGATGCAGCCAGCCGCAGCGAAAGGCGGCGGCTGGCAGGCGGATTAATTTAGATTCTAATTGGCGAAAGCCTCGGCCGCGGCAACCTGCGCATCGCCAAGTATGGCATCGGCATCGGCCGGGCTATCCATGAATCGCTGGAACATCGACAAGCCGACTTCGGCCACGGGCGGCGGCGTAGCGAGATCGTAGTTGAAAGCGAACGTGTCGGCCTCTGCGACCGTCCCGACGACTCTCTGCATTACATCGTTGTAAACCGACGAATCGACGTTCACGTTGGCCGAAAGCGCGCCGTAGTTCGATGTCCAGTGCGACTGAACGTCGGCGTTGCTCATCATGTAGGCTAGAAACGCTTCAGCACCCTCGCGGTTTTGCACATTGGACGAAATCACAAGGCCGTCGATCGGCCCGACGACCGAATTCGCCACGCCTTCGCGCATCGTCGGGAACGGGAAGTAGTCGTAGTCCACGCCCGGCTCCAGCCCTAGCCCGTTCCAGTAGCCCGTGATCCAGGTTCCCATTAGCGTCATTGCGGCATCGCCGCGCGCGACCTTGTCGGATGCGTCGGTCCAGGTATCGGCGTTGGAGTTCGGCAGGAAGTATCCGTTTTCCACGAGGCCGCGCCATATCTCCATGGCTTCCTTGACTTCGGCGTCGTCGTAGGCGGCCGAGCCGTCCATCAGCGCGGCGCGGTATTCCGGCCCCGCCGTCCTAAGCAGGAGGTAGTCGAACCAGAACTGCGCAGGCCAGCGGAATTTCGAGCCTAGCGCGATTGGCGCAACGCCGTTTGACTTGAGCGTTTCGCATAGCGCAAGGAATCCGTCCCAGTCGGTCGGCAGTTCCATAACGCCGGCATCGGCGAGAACCTGCTTGTTGTAGAACATTCCGGCATAATGGTAATTGAACGGCACCAGATAGCGTTCGCCGTTGTACATGGTTGCGCTATCGGCGACGGCCTTCGCCACGACGTCGTCGAGGCCTTCGCGCGCCCACATATCGCCAATCGGCGACAATCCTCCTGAATCGGCGACGAACTGCGTTCTCGCGCCCGCCCAGTAGCTGAAGACGTCGGGCAATCCTCCGCCCGCCGCGCGAACAAGGATATCGGTCTTGAAATCTTCGTGTCCGATCGGGCTGTCCTTCAGCGTATAGCCCGTGTCAGCTTCAAATTTGGCAACGTTTTCCTGTAAAATCTTCAGGCCGAGCTCGCCCGTGAAGTAATGCGAGATCGTAACTTCGTTGTCCGCCCCGGCGGCTGCCGATGCGCCGACGGCGATTGCCGGCGCAATGCAGGACGAGACCAGTAATTTCCTTAGAGCCACATTCATTTTCTTTTCCTCCGATATCGAAACTTGATGCGCCGTAGGACGCAGCGGCTGGGATTTGGGGCCGACAAGCCCGCGAAACAATTAAACGTCTTCATTATTCGCTATGTCAAGTTAATTTGAATCGCCGGGAGCCGGCGGCGGCGATTCGGTCGCGCCCGGAGCGCGCCAAGACGCAATATTCGTCGGCGGCCGGCGCGTTGGCGAAATATTGCCATGGCAAGTTCCCTAGTTTGAAAGGAGCGTCGCTTGCGCCGTCCCCGCGAATTAGCCGCGACTTCGTTGTCGGCCGTTTGCCGGCAGGCATTGACGGCATTTCCTGCGGCCGACCCCGCAATGCGTTGGCGCTATTCGCCGTTCCAATGCGGGTGATTCCGGAATTGATCGCCCTTCAGCGAAATTAATTTAATCGAAGCCCCCTAGGGGTTGGCGCGCCGCTTTATCCTCAGTTGGAAATTGCATAGGATTGCCCGAGACATTCCAGCATTCCCGGTCGCTAGAACGGCCAACCGGAGCCCACGCCCTTGAAAAAAGACAAAATCGGAATCGCGATCATCGGCACAGGTCGGATTTCGGACCTGCATGCCGCTGAGTACGTAAGCAACCCAAATTGCAGAATAGTCGCGCTGTGCGATCTTTCCCTTGACAGAGCTTCCGAACGGGCTCGAGCGTGGGGCGCGGGCGGCGCCGTCATCGAGACCGACTACATCGAGGTTTTGCAACGAGAAGACGTCGATTTGGTCGAGATCCTGCTGCCCCACCATCTTCATCTTCCGGTAGCTCTCGATGCCATGGAAGCCGGCAAAGCCGTTTCGCTGCAGAAGCCCATGTGCAAATCGGAAAGCGAGGCCGACAGGCTGGTCGAGGCAGCGGACAAGGCCGCCGCGCCTTTCAAGCTATTCGAAAATTTCCTTTTCCACCCGCCGGTACTGCGAGCGAAGGAATTGATCAAGGAAGGCGCTATCGGCGAACCGGTGTCGATTAGAATCAAGTCCAACCCCGGAACTAGCAAGACCGCCTGGAACGTTCCGAATTCGGCGATAGCCTGGAGGCAGGACCGCGACCTATCCGGCGGCGGGCCACTCGTATTCGACGACGGGCACCACAAATTCGCATTGGCCTGGAGCTTTATGGGCATGCCTTCGAAGGTTCACGCGTTCGCCGAGAGCTCGCGGGCGCGATCCGGCGAACTGCTTGACGCCCCCGCTATTATTTCCTTTCTCTTTCCAGGGCCGAAAGTCGGCAGCTTTGAAATCGCCTACTCGCCCGACCTTGAAATCGATACGATCTTCTATCCGCAGGACGACAGGGTTGAAATCACCGGAACTTCAGGCGTCATTTGGATAAATTGCGGCCACGGTCGACTGGGCGACCCTCCTCCGCTGGCCATGTACAGCGAGGGAAAGACGACCGAGTTTCGAGACATGGCGTCAACCTGGGAGCATAGCTTCCTCTTATCGGCTCGCCACTTCGTGGACGTATTGATCAAGGGCGGCGAGCCGGTGCTAACGGCCCGCGAGGGGAGGCAGATCTTGCGCATTGCGCTTGCAGCCGAGAAGTCCGCTCGGACAGGCGAATCAGTCTTACTTCACTAGCATTGCGCTGTCGCCGGGCAATCTGAATCGACTTTCGCCGAAGCACCTATGAATCCCGGCGCGCCGGAATAGGGCGTCGCCATTCGATGCGGCGCAGGTTGCAGGATTTATTTTGTCGCCGCTTCCTGCTTGCCGGTTGTCGGCCGCGTCGGTTAGCTGCTAGTACAGGCCGCGCCTTTAGCGGTCGAGCGAGTTCGAAAGCGTTGATTTCCCTGGTTGCGGCGAGCAGCATGAAGTCATCCTTCCGAGATTCGATTTCGGCATCTTCGCGGGCAATCGCCTTGCGGCGGTCAATCCTAGCCGTTTCGCCAATGGACCGTTTTCATTGCGCGAAACGCACTTAAGCAAATGACGGAGTTGAAATGCCGACGACGCCCACCAGGACTAGCCGACGCGGGAATGTCGGCTTCGACAACGGCCTAACGAACTACGGGGATGCGGAATTCTCTCGCTACCTGCGCAGATCGTTCGCTAAATCGATGGGATATTCAGATGCGTCGCTCGCCAAGCCCGTAGTCGGCATTTGCTACACCGCCAGCGGTTTCAACAATTGCCATCGCCATTTTCCGGAAGTTCTTTCCGCAATCGAGCGCGGCGTCTTGGCAAATGGCGCCTTGCCGGTCTCCTTTCCCATGATCTCGCTCGGCGAGGCGTTTCTGACCCCGACTTCGATGGTCTACAGGAATCTCATGGCCATGGCCGTCGAAGAGATGATCCGGGCTCAGCCGATGGACGCCGTTGTACTCATGGGCGGCTGCGACAAGACCGTGCCGGCGCTGCTAATGGGCGCCGCTTCCGCAGGAAAGCCGGCGGCGCTCGCTCTTGCAGGGCCCATGGTATCGGGCAGCCACAGAGGCGAACGCCTAAGCGCATGCACGGATTGCAGGCGATTCTGGGCTCGATACCGAGCCGGCGAGATTTCGGAAAACGAGATCGATGTCGTAGAAGGACGGTTGGCCGCGAGCGCCGGCACGTGCTCGGTCATGGGTACTGCAAGCACCATGGCGATGATTTCCGAGACCGTAGGCATGACGCTTCCGGGCGCGGCGACGATTCCGGCCGTACATGCGGACAGGCTCCGGATTTCGGAGGCAACAGGAGCCCGCGCAGCCGAAATGGCGGTTTCCGGCGGCCCTAGGCCTGCGGATTTGATTACCGGCAAATCGATAGAAAACGCATTGCGCGTGCTTTTGGCGATATCGGGATCGACCAATGCGATTATTCATCTAACCGCGATCGCGGGGCGGCTCGGGATAGAGGTCTCTTTGGACCGGCTCAACGAGCTTTCCGACGAAACGCCGGTACTGGTCGATCTTAAGCCCGTCGGATCCGGCTACATGGAGGACCTTCACGCCGGCGGCGGGCTGCGCGGAGTCCTATGCGAACTCGCCGACAAGCTGAATCTGGAGTGCGAGAATCTTGAAGGCTCGACGATATCGGAACGAATCGCGGATTCGCCGTTCGATCCAATCGACAGCAATGTAGTTCGCAATCGCGATTCCCCCGTTCGTTCGGTCGGAGGCCTAGTAGCTCTGCGCGGCTCGCTCGCGCCGGGCGGAGCGATATTAAAGCGAGCCGCAGCGACGGAAAGGCTGCTGGAGCACGAAGGTCGAGCGGTGGTTTTTTCCTCGCTGAACGATTTGGCCGCCAGAATCGACGATCCGAATCTGGATATCGAACCAAGCGATTTAATGGTGCTTCAGAACGCCGGTCCGCGTAGCGAGTCGGGGATGCCCGAAGCGGGATACTTTCCCATACCGAAAAAGCTTGCCAGGCAAGGCGTTACCGATATGATTAGAATTTCCGACGCACGCATGAGCGGAACTGCGTTCGGCACTGTCGTGCTTCACGTAACGCCGGAAGCGGATCTGGGCGGCCCTCTCGCGCTGGTTCGCACCGGCGACAGAATTCGCGTTTCCGCAAGCGAAAAGCGGCTAGATCTTCTTGTCGATGACGAAGAAATACAAGCGCGGCGCGCAAGCTTTAGCGGCGCAAGGCCTCGGCCTGAAAGGGGTTATGCCAGCCTTTACCACCGATCCGTACTGCCGGCGACTCAAGGATGCGATTTCGATTTCCTTGCGGCGCGCTGAAGGCGTTCGCGCAATGCCGCCGCACAAGGGACGACGCGATATTTGCCGCACTCGCGAAAGCCGAGATTCGACGAAGGCGGCATTGAGCCTTGGATTGGCCATCTCCCGAGCATGAAAGGCGCTGCGTCTTGAAAATCCTAACGAAACGATCGGGGAATTGCCTGACTTCCCGAATTTGGCTCCGGGGATCGGACGACCTGCCGGCCAATAGTCGGCGAGACTCCTATCGCCTTGAGTTCGTGGTCGGCGGCAGCTACGCAGCGGGCGAAGGCCTGCGCGACATTGGCCTTCCCGTCATGCAGATCCAAAGGAATTCCTTCAAGTTCGATAGGACTCTCGCAGAGCGTCTTGGACAGCGCGAAGACGAAGACGAGTTTACCGTTAGAGTTGCCGAAAGCATCGCATTCATTGGGCTGGCGGACCTCGCCGGGCTTGAACTAAGATCCGTCGGCGACGAAGCCGAAAGCGAATGCGCAATCGGCAGCGAATTGCAAGCTTACAGGGAATTCCTTTCGCTGACCGGAAAGTCGATGGACTTGCTTCCGGCGGATGCCGGCCCGCCGCAGCGGTCGCATATCGAAATTCCGCCTGAAACCGCCGAGATAGCGATTGAAATCGGAATAATTGCCAAAAGGGACGGCCGCATTCGCCGCGGTCCGGGATTGGCGGTGAATTCATTGGAATCCGGCTCTGCGATCGACGCAATCGGCATTATGAAGAGCGATTGCTCGGATTTCGGCATTCCATTGCCGCCCGGCTTTGAATCCCTCGATGCCGAGGCCGCCGCGACCGCGCTCCAAGCTGTTTCAAACCCGTCCGCGGCAGCGGTCAACTACTACGGGAACATGCTTAGCTCCGCGCATTCGGACCGCCTGCAGGCAGCTCGCACTATGCCCCTGCTCGCGGAAATGTATGCCGAATTCGTTGAATTGTCGGAAGCGATCGACAATCGGAGGAAATTAAATTCGGCAGTCGCGGAATTAACCGGCCTTGGGGCCGGCAAGCTAAAGAGGATTTCAAAACTAAGGTCGCCGCCTCCTGAAAACTCGCTTGTCGAATTCGGAGACTCGCTTCGCGGGCTTGACGCGCTTGGCGTGGACAGGACTCGGCGATTCTCCCTAAGCGGTCGAATGCATCTGGACGATACGCTGCGTTTGTTTCGGGAATTCGACTCGAGCTGGGTTCCCGACAGCGACAGATCCTGGCGATGCTTCAAGGATACAGCGGCAGCTTGCATATTGCCGCTTAGCCAGCTGCTCGACATTCCCCTGCTAGATTTTTTCCGGATGTCCAAGGGCGACTGGATAAAATTCCATGCGGGGCTCGCCAGCGATGCGGGAATAGCCGCCCGGGATTTCGACCGAATGCGCATCGCCCTGGCAACGAACGACGCGATGGAAGCGGTCGACGATTTTTGCCTGTCCGTTTTCCTGCCGCACGTATTGGCGACGATCGCCGGGACAAGCCACCCGATTCCGAGGCCGCTGTCGCACGATATTCTGGCGGCGAAGCAAATCTCTCTGAAAGTTCTTGTCGGGAAATCAAGAAATCCCGCCGGCGCGCTGCTAGAAACCGCCAGGAACTGGATCAGCCGGATTCCGGCGCTCATGGAAGCCGACGAGCAGGATCGAGGCAACGACGGAACCCCTTTGGCGAGAGAGGCGCATGAATCGGATTGGCCTGCGCTGGCCAGGGACTTTACCGCGAAGAACAACCTATTGGTCAGAAACCTGACGACCGCCAGCGCGCTCAAAGAGGAATCGCAGCGCCTCAAGCACTGCGTCGGGCGCCTTTACGTACGCAAGTGCCGAAAGGGAGCCAGCCACGTTTTTTCAGTGCAAAACGAAGAATGCCGAGAAAGCTATGCGACATTTGAAGTTGAGCCGCCGACTTCGAGGAGCGATGCAACAGCGCGCAGCGAATTAAGAATAATTCAAAAGAAGGGGTTTCGAAATGCCGTCCCCGGCAGCGCGAGCCTAGCGGCAATTGGAGAATGGCTCGATTCCGCCAAGTCCGGCAAATTGAAACTAAATCTAGAGCAAACAATTGAATGGCGGCTCAAATGCGCACTTGACGAGAATGCAGCGGCATCGGGATCAAACGAGCGAGGCGCCGAAGAGTTATGGAATTCAGTTCTAAGTCCAAATTGGTCGCGCAAGTCGGTTCGCGCTGAAGTCTGGCAAGAGTGGCGGCGACACATTCTAAAGGGAAGCCTAGCGCAAGCCGACAACCCTGGAATTATTTTTCGTGAACCCGTTGCGAGGCATTTCCTCAAAAGCTTGAATCCACAAGCTGCCGCGGAGTTAGAAGCCCGCAGAGCGGGCAAATAATCGCAGAGCTCGAATCCAATGCGCCGAAGGCGGAAAAAGCAGTGAATTTTGGCAGGACTCCGCGCCTATACGACATCGGGTGTCGGCGGTTACTTGAAAGCGCGGCATATTGACGATTCCCCGCATGTCCGCACAGCCATCGACACCCGCGTCAAGTAGGTTGTCAATGGCAAACGAAAACCAAGCACTTGGAGGCCACGTCGTAAAACCAAGTAGGTTTTTGGGTCGGCGGGGCTGTGAACTCCCTGCTTAGAATTAAGTTTTGCCAATTTTAGGGGCCGCAATGACGTTACGCGGCACCGGATCTGGATGAACGGTCCGGGCCAAATTCCGTCTGGCAGATCAGCGCGGCCCCGGACGACAGCGACAAGTCTATCGCCGACACTTGGAAGAGCATGGACGTTCCCAAATCCCCTAATACGGAGAAGCGACAATTTTTACAGTGCGAATTTTTGCTTACGGTTTTTGCAATAATTTTTTTTGGGATGCCAAAATCGTTTCTGTATGCCGTGCGTTGGCTAGCAAGTCATTCAACGCCAATATGTCGAGCGCCAGCTTTCCACGCCCTCCCGGAATCGGCATTTCGACGTGCGAACATGCTTGAGATAAATTCTTCCGGTCCCGGCGATATATGCGCGAGCTACGATCCCGAAACCTTGATAGCGTCGACGGACATGGCCCCGTCGGCCACAAGAAGGCCGAACCCGCCCGATAAAAAGGCTTGGGAAGTCGAATCATCGGCTTCGATCGATTTTCCGTTGGCGCGCACTGAGATTAAATTGCCTTTTGCTTTGAAAGTCATGGAAATCGGCTCTCCAAGTTCAAAACTCAATTTGTCGGCTGCTAGAATGTCGCGGCAATCGTCGCGAACGCGCGCTAGCTCGAAACGTCCGCAACTCGTTATCGTGGCGGAGTAAAACCTGCGCAGCCCTTGCGTTCGAACAGCTAGCCCCGCGTACCGACCATGATGAAAGACCAATTCGGTTTCGATTTTGTAGTCAGCCCATTGCCGCGTGCCGTGCATAACGATACCTTCGCCGCGGTTCTGACTGACGTGGAAGCTTCGATTGAACTGCGGGGAAAAATTATCTGCGGAATTGACCCACGCTCGGAGCCAGAAGCTCCCTTTACCATCGGGTCGTTTCAAAACGCACGCGGGAGCGCCTCCCCATCCCATTCTATCGACTATAACTTTGCCCTGGGAGTTATCGGAAGAAGACTCCACGAACACTCCGATTTCGGCGATAGGCTGCGACCCGCAGTCGGGCAGGCGCCACGACAGCCGGGTTGACATGCCCGGATCCAGCATAACCGCTTCGCCTTCTACGTCGTAAAGCCTATCCTCGTCGCCGTAGCGCCTCAACATTAGTCCAACTCGCACGACCGCATTGTTCGCACGGGGGGCGGCGACATCCGCGTAAAGGAGTTGCCCGGGATAGATGAGCGGCGTTGCCATCAATTCGTATGTTCTCATGCGAAGAACATCGCGCGTTGCGAATGTCGGCGTCATTGCGGCAATGGATTTGCCTTGGTCGAGTTTTCGGAAATTTATCGAAAGGGCATATTCGCCGTTTCTTTCGATTCCTTCTACGGATGCCGAGCAGGTAGGCCGGCAATGGCCGGCGATGCGGAATCCTTGCGTCGACCCCGGTAGCGAGAAATGAAATCGCGCGCCGCCCTTCGGCGCGGGGAGCGGCTCCCTTCCATCAAGCGCGCGTCCAAGGTTGGCGATGTAGTAGGATATCCGCACGGCGTCGTTAACGGAATTTCCGCCGTCGGAAGATGAAATCAGCATCCTGTCCGCGATGGGCCCGCGCCAGTCGGGCCCGTTGTCCAGACCTTCCAGCCCCAGCATAATCCCAAGCAGGCAGCCAACGTTTCCCGCATTGCAGTCCGTGTCCCATCCCGACGTATTCACGATCGTCTGAGCGCGATGAAAGTCATCTGGCGAGTAAAGTACAGCCATGATCATGAGCGCGTGGTTGGGAACAACGTGGCAGTTGCCGGGAAATTTATGGTAGCCGAAGTTTTCGTCGATTCTTTCTCGCGTATCTCGCCAATCGGCGAATTTCGCGCGCCAATTTCGAACATCCGCTATCAGCCTACCGATGAGGCAGCCGGCGGGAATGAGCGATAGGCCGGTGTCGATCAGGTGATCGATATCTTTAGCGACGAAGGCTTCGGACTCCATCGCCGCCCAGAGCGCCGCCGCATGAACGGCTTCGCCATCGTGGCTGACTCTCGCAGCCGCCCTTGCGAGTTTCGCGGCGCGATGCGGATTGCCCGGCGAGACGAGCGCCCAGCCGTCGATAAATATTTGCGCGCCGATTTGCTCTGCGACCGTCCGGCCGTTGGTCGCCATCGATCCGCTTTCAGGCGCGGACAGGCCTCGCTTTAGGTTGAGCCAAGCAGTGTGCTCGGTGGAAATTCCGTTGCCGCCCCACCAAAGTATGGATCGATTTTCGACGATGTAGTTCAGCCACGACATTCCGATTTCGCGCGAAGTCAGATATTCCGAATGGCTGTAATCTTCGAGAGCGCGCGGAAAAGTAAACGTTCCCGCTATGTCGTCGTCCGTTACGATTAGCGGCTCGCCAAGCCTGTCGTGGACAAAACCTTCGATCGGACCCAGTTCGCTCAAAATCCTTTGGTAGGTCCAACCCTCGAACGGCCGGCCGAGATAGACTCCAATCAGCTTTCCAAGGACTCCTGCGTATACGCGCTCAAGATAATCGTCTGGAATTGTCAATTCAGACCTTTTTCGAAATCGACCCAAGCAACCCGATTCTTGAGTTATTCGCGGAGCTTGAATCCATGAATTTCATAGCGTGCGCCGGCCGGGAATTTTCACTGGCCGCATCGATTTCCGAATTAGAATGGTTTCGAAATATCCACGGCTCGGCAACATCTTGTTCTAGCATGGCTTCCGTCTAAATTACGAGAAATTTCCGCGCACATCGATTGCGAGCGCGATGCGCATTGACTGCAAGAATAAAGAGCGGTCATTCTCCGATAAATCATCTTGATTACCACTCTGCGAAAGAAAGTTTTTGCGAAAATTAATTTTTCTGGGAACGTAACGAGTATAATTGGGAACACGGAACAAGCACTCCTGGAGAATCCATGGCGAAGTGAAACCCGATCCAGTTCCAGAAGGGAATGAGCATCACAATTTTCCCGAGGGATTTCGGCATAGTGGAGATATTCGCCGAGGCGCTAGCGAAGCTGCGCCGGCCCTCGAAATTCGAATGCCCCTTTTGCGGCTACGCGAAGCACTGCTGGCTCGAGCGCAGGTGCCTGAGGCAGTATAGTGGGCCGCATGCGAGCGGCAGACTTCCATCACTGCCGGCAAGATGTTTGAGCACATGTAGCTTCCGCTCGCGAACTTGTTTCCAGGCAATTTTCCTGATTATGCAGGGCAAGTAGGGCATCTCGGCGAAGGACCTCACGCGCAAGACCGGCGTTTCATACTACTCGGTCTGGCGCATGAAGCGCGAAATCATGCAGGCGATGATGGAGCGCGAGGACTAGATGCCGCTCACGGGACTGCTTCAGTGGTTGACGACGTGTATCTCGGCGGGGTCCGTGAAGGCGAAAAAGCGTGCCGGGCGGAAGGGATGATGCCGTTCGTGGCGGCCCTGTAGACGACGAAGGATTGGCTGTCGCAGAATCAAGCTCTAGGTGGTGGAAGTCTTCCGCCTGAAGGCGATCGAGAACTGGCGCAGCCGGAACGTCGCCCTGGAAAATATGGTCTACAGCGACTTCCTGCCGTGCCTTGGCGCGGTCGCCACTGCCGACTGCCTGCACGCCCCGTCGACGCAGGCGGCAGCAAGGCTTCCGCACATGTCAAGGAATTCGCCTAGCTGATCACTGCCGTCGGCAATGTCAAGTGGGTGCTTCGGAGCCTCCGAAGGGGCGTAGGTCAGATTTTTTCCTCAGGCCGCTTTGTCCACTCCGCCCAAAAGTCTCGGAAGTCGTCAAAAGTGTAGAATTCGAGGGTGCAACGCTATAGTTCCATATTGTCCCGCTTGACGCTCTTCTAGAACGTCGCCGAATCTACGCTCAGGAACAAATTCGGTTCACACCCTCGCCGATATGGAAGGCGTTTGAGACGGTTTCGTTTAATTCGGCCTTTCGGCCTTGACAATCCTGCGCGTCCGCTCAATGGAAGGCGCGCTACTTAAAACCAATTTTTCAAAAGGCGATAGATCCCATGAATTTTCCAGACAGCTGCGGTCGCTCAAGCGCCGCAGATCGGGCCTCTATTGGCAATTCTATTTCCGCCGCTGCTGTGTCAGCGGCATTTTCATTTCTTGCCTACGGCGCGCGAGCTGATCCAACCTGCCAGATTAGCGGCGACACTGCGACCTGCGACTCTCAAAGCAATCCATTTTCGGACGGCATCGTCTTCGGGTCCGATGCAGCCGACCCAATCAAGATCGTTATCGGCGACTCCGTAAATATTGAAACGAACTTGCTGCCCGGCATCAGCCTGACAGGGAGCGGCGACCTTTCCGTTGACCTTGAAAGCGGCCTCGAAAGCTTTTCAATTACCACAACAGGAGACATTTCTAGTCCACGCTCGTCCTACGGAATATACGCAAAGCCGAGCAACGATGCAGGATCAGTCTCCATCAAGGCCGTCGATATCAAGACTTCGGGCAGTACGGCCGACGGCATTCACGTTAAAACGAAAAACGGCGGGATTTCGATTACTTCGACCGGACTGATCGATGTTTCGGGATTGGCGTCTCGCGCGGTATATGCCGGAAACTCGCCGATGGAGGATTCCAACGGCAATAAAATCGTAACCGGTCCGATAACCATTACTGTCAATAATGTGACATCTTCTGCGGACCACACCGACTACGGCCTCGGAGCGGCGGTGTACGCTCATGGAGCCGGACGAATTAACATCACGTCGAGCGGTAGGATTCTAACGACCGGCGACGAGAACTCGGCCATTCGCGTATTCGGTAGAATCATCGAGCAGAAAGACAATACGATTTCCATTAACGCGAATAATATCCATACCTATGGAGCTAGGTCGTTCGGAATCATTGCCACCGGCATTGGAAGAATTTCGTTTACATCGTCGGGAAGCATAGTAACCGAAGGCGAAAAGGCCTACGGCATGAATGCCGAAACCTCGGACAGAACGGGATCGGAAATCGTTTTTTCGGTAAATGACATAAAGACGTCGGGGCCATCCGCGCATGCGATGAGAGCTACTGCGAAAGGCCTCAATCAAGTTGGCGACGACGTAACCATTACGGTTTCGGGCAACGTAGAGACGCTAGGAAAGAACGCTCACGGAGTTTTCGCGCACAGCCAGAGCGGAGGCGTTCGCATCACGGTTGCAAAGACCGGCTCCATCGTCTCGCTGAACAGCGGCGCAAACGCAATCTACCTTCGTGAAAGGGAAGACAAGTTTGACAACGAGGTCCATCTCTCCGAGCCCGCGCTTATAACAAATCATGGCCGTATCGCCGGAAGCATGTTTTCGCAGGCCCGGGGCGCTTCGACTCTAAATAACTTCGGAACGTTCGAACCCGGCGACACCGTGGATTTGGGTGGATCTGGACAGCTCGTCAACAGCGGCCTGGTATCCCCCGGCGGTTCTAGCGGCGCCGCCGCAATTACAGCCGTCGATCTTACAGGCAATTTCAAGCAATCGGAAAGCGGTACGCTCGAATTGAATGCAGATTGGCGCAACAAGAAATCGGATTCGCTGGCAGTTTCCGGATCTGCGGAACTAGACGGCGAATTGAGAGTAATATCGCGGAACAAGCCGGCGGCCGGCGAGGATAATCGAGTCTCCGTTCTAACCGCAGGCGAAGGAATCTCCGGCGAGAATGAATTAACTTTGAAAGACACGGTTCTAATCGACTACTCGATTCAGAAATTCGACCTCGGCGGCGGAACGGGGCACCGCCTCGACCTTACGGCAAGCCTGCGGGAGAAACCCGAAGAATTGAATCGCAACCAAAAAGAAGTCCTCGACACAATTCCCGACCAGAAAGATGTGCTGCAGGAAACTGAAACCGAGGAGCTAAAGGATAGTCTCGACGATTTCGGGAACGAGCTCGCAGCGGCTCCAATAATTTCATCCTTGTTTTCTTCGCTGAGCTTCAACGAGGATTTGGATTCATGCGCCAGATCGAAATTGAATCTCAATGGATTCGCGGAGGGCGGACTCTGCACTTGGGCGACTGTTTTCGAGCACGAGCACAAAAGTCCGGAAACTTCGAAGCAAGTCGGCTATAAGGAAGTAACGAAGGCTTTCTCGGCGGGCCTGCGCCACGAAATCTCGGGCGAGCCTTTCGGAGTCAGCGCGGGAGCCATCGTCGAAACCGGAAATCTAGCCATGGATTCCAATTCGACCGCAAGCTTGCGCAGGCAGCAGGCCGGAATAAAGGTCTATTACAGGACCGGCGGATTCAGATATTCGCTTGGCACCACGTTCGGTTCCGGCGAACACGACATGCTGCGATACTTTACGCTTAACGGATCGCCGGAAAAAGTCACGGGCCGGCAAAATATTGCCTTCATCGGCCTGCACTCGGAATTCAGAAGGGAATTGGACCTCGGATCGTGGACCGTTGCGCCGTCGCTCCTTGCAAGCGTTTTTTCGGCGACAGCCGATCCTTATTCCGAAAGGGGCGAAAGCGACTATAGATTGGATGTTGAAGCCGCAAGCCTAAAGGCGGCCGTACTGCGCCCGTCGATTGTTTTCGAGCGCTCCTTCAAGGCGGGCGATTTCGAATTTCTGCCGTCCATAGGAATTTCATCAACCAAGATTTTCGATGGCGGCACCGTCGTTAATTCGAAATTCGCCGGCGGCGAAAGCTTCCCCGCCAGGGTATCGGCGCATTCCTCCAGCATCGATGTCTCCGCCAGATTGGGATTCTCTTCAGGACGACGCAATTTGTCGGGAGAGCTTAGCTACAGCCAATCCAGATCACAAAGCGACGGCGACTCGATTTCGCGCTGGTCGGGCAAGATTTCCTACCGATTCTAAAGGGACCGAACCGGAAGGCAAATAGCGCATGGATTTCCAATCGGCGATTAGGCGACCAACGACATATTCACGCTGTCCAGTTCGCTTTAGCCGATTCGAGCAATTTTTCCTGCGACGAAGCCTGATTGGCCGATTGGATTCGCGACCGGCTTCTCCATTTCCGAAGCGCGGCGCCGAACGACTTAAACAATTTTCGCGAAACAGGATCGTCGGCGGCGTTGAATTCCGGGTGCCATTGCACCGCCAGCGCGAATCCCGGCGCATCCTTTACGAATATCGCCTCTTCGGTTCCATCGGGGGCGAAGCCGTCGACGCTTATCCCAGGAGCGGCCTTTTTGATCCCCTGCCCGTGCAGGGAATTGACCATGACAACATCGGCTTCGAAAATTCGGGAAAAAACGCCGCCGGGCTTTAGCGAGATCGCGTGACGCAATGCGAACTTTTCCTCAAGGCTTCCGTCGGGCGGCATGCGATGGTTCAACCTTCCGGGCAGCTCCCGGATTTCGGGATGCAGGGTCCCGCCAAGAGCTACATTGAATTCCTGAAACCCGCGGCAGACGCCTAGAATCGGCTGCCCGATGGCTGCGCATTCGCGAATCAGTCCGAGCGCGACTTTATCCCGGCTTCTGTCAAACGTACCGTGCGCTTCGGTAGCCGGCTCGCCATACTCTTCAGGATGGATGTTCGGCCGCCCGCCGGTAAAAAGGAACCCGTCGCATGCGGACATTAGCTCATGCGGCGTAAACAGATCCGGATCCGCGGGAATCATCATCGGAATCGCGTCCGAGACTACGGAAATTGCCTCGCTATTCATGCTTCCCGTCGCATGCACGGGATACTGATTGTCGATCAAATAGCTGTTGCCGATTATTCCGACGACAGGTCGCCCCATTTCGTTTTCCTGCATTGACTTCCCACGCGTAATCGGCGCGGCGAAGGCTCTCGAAAATCGATGCCTAGCAGCGTATTTGATTGATTTCCGCGAAATCTTCAACCGCGTCGAAACAAATTGTCGAATTTCTTAATCCGCGCTTGGAAGCAGCATAGAGGATTCGGAAAGGATCGGCTCGAAAAATTTTCTCGCCGCGGTTCCCGAGCCAAAGGAATTGCTCTCGTCAATCACGTGCCTGAAGCTCGGCAAACTGCGCCCTGTCAATGGGAATTCAGAGAGAAGCATTCGCGCAGAATTCCGGCGCACAAGGCAATCTGGCCTTCGTCAACGACAAACGGCGGGATCAAGCCAATCACGTGCCCGTCTGAACCGCACTCCCAAGTAATTAGCCCCCTATCGAGCGCGGCGCTTCGAATGGATTTGCAGCGCTTTCGATCCGGTTTGCCTTCGCGCGTCGCGATTTCAATTCCGAACATCGCCCCGCGGCCCCGAATATCCGCGACGAACGGAAATTCCCTTAATTCCACCAATTGCTCCCGGAGGATCTTTTCGATACTTCGCGCGGCGGCCGGCGAATCTTCAGCGATCATGGCTTCAAGCGATGCCTTAGCTGCAGCCGCGGAGATAGGATTAAACTGAAATGTCGACGACTGGGAGCCTATCGGCCACGCGGACATGATCTCGTCGCGCCCCGCGATCAGTCCGGCCGGGAATCCTCCCCCCAGACATTTTCCAAGCACTAGCAAATCGGGAACTAACTGCTCCTGCTCGATGGCGAAAAACGTTCCGGTTCTGCCGAAGCCCGTAAAGACTTCGTCGATTATTAGCGGCACGCCGTAATGCTCGGCAAGTTCCGCAAGCCGTCTCAGCCAGCCGCGGGGAGGAAAGATTACTCCGTTCGTGGCTTGAACCGCCTCGACAACCGCGCCGGCGGGACGGGGACGCTTGTCCATGAAATTTCGAATCTCCATTTCGTCGCAGCCGAGTTCCAGAAAGCGCACCTCGGGACTCAGCTTTCCAAGGATCCTATTAGAGCCTCGGGCCGAAGACACGGCGAGCGAACCGAGCGTTCTGCCGTGATAACCGCCTATGAACGAGATGAAATTTTTCCGGCCCGTGAAGTGCATCGCCGCCTTCAGCGCGGATTCGGTAGCTTCGGTTCCGTTCGTGGCCGGGTGCATTCGGCAAAGCTGAGGCGGCAGTATCTCTCGAAGCAGATGATAGTATTCGACCTGAACCGAATTCACGAAGTGAGGTCCCAGATGCGTCAAGCCGCTGTCAAGCTGCCGCCTGACACCCGAAACAACGGCCGGATGTCCGTAGCCTAGGCTCGCAACTCCGGATCCGCAAGCGAAGTCAAGATATCGCTTTCCCCGCTCGTCAAAGAGCCATGCGCCCTTGCCCGATGCAAACTGCGGAGGTTCTTGTGACAGGGCGAACACTTTCGACGCTGTCGACAAGATTTGCCTAGCGTCGGCATCCATGCTTTTCAATGCGCTGCCGCTGCCGGCGCCAAACAGAAATCCGAGCCTATCGCTAGATGGTTCGCGGCCAAGTGTCCGCAGAGCCTTCCACATCAAGGCGCCGGGACCGCATACTACCGGCTTTCCAATGCGTTTTTCCAATCGGGCAATCAGAGTTGACAAGCTAACTCCGCCTCCGGGGACGACCAGCGCATCGGCTTCTGCGGCTTCGGCGGAATCGGCCTCCTCAATCCACCTTTCGCTGGAAATCCGCTCGATAAGGCTTTCGCTTCCGGCGGATATGCATTTTCCGGACGATAATGAAAATCCCGAATCCCTAAGGTAGGATTCAAACCTCTCCGTTACGCCGCTACTGTAGGGAGATAGAATCGCCACTCTCCGGGCACCGGCGAAATTCAATGCTTCGACAATTGACGAGCTCATTGAAATGACCGGAATTCCGTTGCAGCTAGAAGATGCCGCATCCATTTGAGCACGTTCGAAATCCTTGCCTCCGATGAACCCGGCGGCGCAATCGCCGAGCGCAATCAGGTCCGGGTTAACGTGCCTAAGCAGGCGCGCAGCCGCAGCGATTCGATTGATATCTCCGTCGCTTTCGATCTGCTCGACACCTAGGCGGCCGTCGACGTCATACCTGACGATAAGCACCGATACCGAGGCGGGCAGCCAGTTCCAGAACTCTCTGTCGTTTCGCCCGTCCGCCGGCCAGAGAAGTCCGATTTTTTTGAAGCCGGGCATCAAGCCTTCGTTCGTTTCTCAAGATTTCGGGAAAGCAGGAGCAGGCTGCCGATTATGATGATGTACAGGAACGCAAGCTCCAGCAATACTTCTACGACGACGAAATATTCGAAGATTATTTCGTTGGCGACCTTCGTCAATTCATTTACGGAAATAACGGAAAGCAGCGCCGAGGCTTTGATTACGTTGGCGAATTCATTCGTCAGCGGCGGCAGCGAGCGCCTAGCTGCCTGCGGATATAGGACTAGGAATAGGGTCTTGAATTCGCCCAGTCCGAGCGACAGCGCGGTTTCGCGCTGGCCTTTGTCAAGGCTCTCGACGGCTCCGCGAATGATTTCGATCGAATAGCCCGCTCCGATGAATGTAAGCGCGGCAACGCCGGTCCAGAATTCGTTGAGCGTCAGTCCGGCACGTGGCAACGCGAAATAGATTATAGCTATTTGCACTAGTTGCGGCACGCCGCGCGTAAACTCCACAAACGCTTGAATGGCGGCTTTGGACACAGGGCCGCCCAGAAGCTTGCAGGTAGCGAATGCGACGCCCAGGAATATGCTGAAAATAATCGACAGCGCGGATATTTCAATCGTGACCAGCGCCGCCCAAAGCATCTTTGGCAGGATTTCAAGCATGAATTCGAAATCAAGCATTGAACCGACCTATCGGAAATCGTTCGCTGAACTAATGCCTTCAATCCCGAAAACGTTCTTTTCAAGATGATTGGCGAAACGGCTGACGCCTAGAATCAAAGGCAGATAGAGCAGCGCTTGCAACGCGAGCAATTCCGCAAATTTGAAGCTAGTATCCTGCAACGTGTTTGCCGCTTTGTGCAATTCGAACAGGGTTATGACGGACAGAACCGCCGAGGCCTTTACCAAGTGGGACATTTCGTTGGTAATGGCAGGAATCATGCGCCGGAGAGCCTGCGGCAGGACCACGAGCAATGCCGTTCGAAACCTGCTCAATCCCAAAGCCGAAGCCGCTTCGCTCTGCCCCTCGTCGACGGATATTATGGCTGCTCTGGCAATCTCGATTTGATAGCCGGCGGAATTGAATGTCAATGCAATCACGCCTATCCAAAATACGTCAAGCCTGATTCCCGCTTTGGGCAGCAGTAGATATGCGGCGTAGATTTGGACGATGATCGGCGTGCAGCGTACGATGCCGACATAGCCTTCCATTATCCAAACCGCGGGATTCCGATTTGCCAGATACGCCCGCAAGGTTCCGCCGCTCAGGCCGAATAGCATAGCCAGCACCAGCGAAATCGCGCTAACTTCGATCGTTACGAGGAACGCTGGCAGCAATTTCGGCAGCGCCCCAATCATGTAGGCGACGTCCAATGAACCGTGTCCCGGCCCGGCGAATGCCGGGCTCAAAAAATGTTAGGGCTTTCGGACCCGGCCGATGCCGGGTCCTCAATCTTTTTTTTCGGATTTCACCAGGTAGGCGCGTCGTCGCTCAACGAATCAACAAATGACTTGCCGAACCATTTTTCTTGGATGGCGGCCAGCGTTCCATCGTCCTTCATCGCTCGAATGTGCTCGTTGAACGCGTTTTCGAGGTCGTCATCTTCCTTTCGGAATGCCATCGCCGTCCATTCGTGAGCCCACATGTCGGATGAGAAAGTCAAAACATCGAACTCGTCGGTGGTCTTCGCAAACTCGAGCAGGCTGACGATCGTCGAAGCGTAGGCGTCTATTCTGCCAACCCGCATGGCTTCATAGGCTACGGCATCGGAATCATAGGTCTTGATCGATCCCGAATAAGAGATGCCCAATTCGTCGGCCGAAACCTTCAGCTGGTTGATTTGAGGGGTGCCGGCACCGGCGGACACTGTCTTCCCGTTCAAATCCTCGCGGCTGCCTATCCCGCTATTCGCCAACACCAGGATTCCGGAACTCGCATCCATATAGGGAATCGAAAAGTCCACGCGCTGATAACGCTTCTCGGTCGCGGTCATACCACCAAGTATCAGGTCGAATCCTCCGTCGTACAGCGTCTGAATTACAGTTGCCCAGTTCGTATCCATGGGACGAGCCTCGATGCCCATCCTCCGTCCGATTTCGTTGGCAACGTCGATATCGTATCCAACTATATTATTGTCGTCGTCTCGAAACTCAAAAGGCTTGTAGCCAACTTCCAGTCCGAAAACGAAGTGGCCGCGATCCTTGATCTCGTCCAATGTTCCCGCCGACGACTGACTTGCAAGAGCTAGCGCAGCTGCCGCTGCAACCATCGTTCCCAAACCAAATAGCGCACGGCGCGCAGTACCAATTCCTTTCATTTTTTTCTCCTCCTCGGGATTTCCGTCCTCCGCCAAATACACTGAACCAGCAATTCCGCTGAAGACCCGTTGCTTGATACCTTGGCAAGAACCCGTTGTCATCCGGTAATTCCGCGTCGGAGAATTCAACGACATTCATTCCGGTTTCGTCGCCCGACATTCCGCAGGCGCTGCGCATCGCTATCCTTTCAACAGCTCTCAAGAAGAGATCGGCCGCGAACCAACGGCTCGGGCCGATGCCGGGCGACACGGTTCCGCAATACATTCGAATTGCGCTCTTGCCATGATGTTGCCGGATTTCGGGAATTCAGAATGTGAAGTCCCACTGCAAGCCGGCGGAATTCATAGCATTATCAAGGTCTCCGAATAGAATAGAGGGCATGGTACAATTCCGCCTCGATCTCGCAGGCCACGGTCTCGTTGCTCATCCTACAGATTTTGCTCCGGCACCAATGGCTGGCCCGCCCCGGATTTCGAAAAGCATGTCCAAGCTTTGACAAACCGGCATCTGAAAGGAGTTGTTTCAATACGATGCAATTTGCCCGAGCTGCCTTGATACGGCCGAAGCAAATTAGCCGTCTCCATACTTGGCTCTCTTGCGGGAGGCGCTTTCCGTTCTGAATTTTTTGATGCAAACTTCGACCGGACCGGTCGTCTCGGTGATTCCTAGAGCTTCAGCGAGTTTGTTTGGCGTGACAATGTTACTAGTCATTATGCTCACAAGCTCGCGTGTTTACATTTGAACGCTTAATGCTGTTCGATTGCCATGTCCGTCCCTCCTGCTGCATCTCCTGCGCCGTCGAGCCTGAAACAAGCGCCCGTGCGCAGGCGACCCGATACGCAAGCCGAACTAGGAAAACGGACATGGCGATGATCGTTTGTTTTCCGGTCGACCGAAAGTTTCCCTGCGCGCTGGATGCCGCTTCCAGGCACAGAATCGCAGGGCGGCGGCGGCGGCGGTCAATCGCCATTGCGGTGCCCGAGATAGCACTGTCCCGGCGCCGAAGCGGCATCCAAGTAGCGCGCACCCTTTTTTTCAGCATGCCTTCGACTTTCCGCGAAACTGCCGGCATGGCTGTACTTCGCGTCCTCGAACGTTCCCCGCGTCCTTCCCTCGGCGGGCTCGCGAATTTCGAATGACGGCTTATCCGCAGCATTCGACGAAATATCTTCGGCTAATCGCTGCCGGCGCAAGAAATGGCGGGAGCGCGGTAAGTCCCGCAGATTCTTCCCGCCTTCCCTACGCGCGGAGGCCGGGTTCGGGAACGGTCAATTCGCTGTCATTTTCGAAAATGCATTCCAGTGAATGCGCCACGTCAAGAAGCACGCAGTCCGAGCGCGCTTTGGAAATCAGTTGAATGCCCATAGGCATTTCGCCCGGTCCGAGCCCGCAAGGAATCACGACCGCCGGGCCCGCGAAGAGAGTAACGCCGTAGGAAATCGCCTCCCAGCGCAAATAGCCGCCCATGTCGACCCCGTCGATGCTGCCGGGATAAACTTCCTCATGCGGGAACGGCGGCACCGACGCTGCCGGCGTGATCAGCAAATCGAATTTTTGGAAGAATCTCTCCGCGCAATGGTAAATTCTGGTCTGCGCGGCATGCGCCCAGCCGATATCCGCTATCGTTAGCTTTTCGGCGCGCTCAAGTTCATCGGTGATCGTCGGCCCTAGCGCTCCGGGATCCTGATCGTAGATTTGGCGAAAGTCATGGACGAATCCGATGCCGCGCAAGACATAGAAAGCGCGGTCCGCTTCGCTCATTTCCGGGTGCGCGTCCTCAATTGAAGCAAAAACCGGTTCAATCCTGCCAAGCTTCTTTCGAAATGCATGTCGCATGACAGCGCTCATCGGAGCGAACCCGAGATCTTCCGAAACGGCGACCCTGAGCTTTGATAGATCCAGTCTTCTTGCCGGAGCGTGAATGCTCTGCGAGGAAGCATAGGCAAGCGGGTCGGGGCTGTCCGACATCATCGAGGATAGCAGCATCTTGGCATCCGCCGCACTTCGTCCCAACGGCCCTTCGACATCGAACGGCGACCAGCCGAAGGTTCTACGGGAACTCGCCACGGCGCCTGCGGACGGCCTCATTCCGAATATGCCGCAATACGCCGCGGGCGTTCGAAGGCTGCCGGCAAAATCCGATCCCATCGCCAGAGGAAGCATTCCGGAGCCGAGAGCGGCGGCGCTTCCGCCGGAGGATGCTCCGGCGGATAGGCGGGGATCGTAGGGATTTCCAGTCGGCCCGAAAAGCGGATTGTCCGTGTTTGCCCCGAAGCCGTGTTCCGGGACATTCGTCTTTCCTACGGCAATTGCGCCCGCGCGACGCATCGCAGCCACGATATTGTCGTCGCCCTCCGGAATGAAATTCTCGAATAGCGGCGACCCTTGCGTCGTGCGAACTCCGGCGAGATCGTTTAAATCCTTCACGCCCAGCGGCAGGCCGTGGAGCGGACCGAGCTCCTGTCCCCGCATAACAGCATTCTCGGCATCTTTCGCTTCTTCGCGCGCGCGGTCGAAGCATTCGATCGGCAAAGCATTCAGAATCGGGTTCAGACGTTCGATCCGTCGAATGCAGCAATCCAGCAATTCAACGGGCGACAGTTTTCTGGCGCCAATCAACGCCCGCGCATCCGTCGCGGACAATTTGGACGGTTCGGTCATCTCAGTCTCCTGTTCTGGCTTCGCGCTCAATCAATTTCCTGACATCGGCCAATCCCCTTTCCAGGTCGGCCCGGCCTATGTTGATTGGAGGCAGGATCATTGCGGCATTTCCGTGGCGGCCGCCGGTATAAATCAGAATCTTCTTCGCGAGAGCGGACCTTTGAACTCGGGCGGCGGAATCCACTCCCGGCCCGCCCTCCCGGTCGAGAAATTCTATCGCGGCTTGCGCTCCGATTACGCGAACCGCGTGGATGCGCTCGACATCCTCGAGCCCGCTAAAAGCCTGCTTCAGCATCGGTTCAATCACGTCCGAAACGTAGCTCAGCAGCTTTCCGGCACTTATCGCGCGGATGGTGGCGTCGGCAGCGGCGCAAGATAACGGATTCCCCTGAAATGTGCTCGTATGCATGCCCGGTGGCCAGGATTTAAGGATGCCGGGGCCGGCCGCCGCGGCCGAAAGAGGCAGCCCGCCGGAAACGGCCTTGCCCATGGCGACAATGTCCGGAAGGATTCCTGACCTCTCGAACGAGAACCATTTGCCCGCGCGCCCGAAGCCGCTCCAGATTTCGTCGCAGACTAGGAGAACTCCGTATCGGCTTGTCAATTCCCTGACTTTCAAAAGGAAATTCCCGAGCGGTTCTATGACGCCGCCGACGCCTTGAACCGCTTCTATGAACGCCGCGGCGGGCAAATCGCCTTCCCTATCGAGCTGTTCCAGCCTCTGGGCGAGCCTCTCAGAGCAGTATTCGTCGCTTGCTCCCATGCCCGCGGGATCGGCGGGATACGGATATGGCAGAATGTCGACATTGCCGTCCAGCAGGGAAAATGACCGGCGAATGCGCGTGCCGCTCGTAATGGACAGCGCGCCGAGAGTCCGCCCGTGATAGCCGCCGCTAAAGGCGATCAGCCGTTTTCTTCCTGTCGCGTGCTGCGCGGCCTTGATCGCCGTTTCTATTGCTTCGGCGCCGGAATTGCCGAGATGAATGCAGTTCAAGCCCGCCGGCAGAATGCCGCAAAGGGACTCGTACAGCTTCGCCCTGAAAGGCGAAGGAAGCCTGGTGCCCGTATGGAGAACGCCGGTCGATGCGGCTTCGCGGACAGCTGCGAGATGCGCCGGCAACCCGTGCCCCAAATTGGTAGTGCTTGATCCGCACACAAGGTCGAGCCAGGCCTCGCCGCTTTCCTCGAATAGAAAAGCGCCTTCGCCGCGCACGAATACGGGAGGTTTCGAGCCGGCTCTGAAAGTGTTGACCGCCCTGGATTCGTGCTTTCGCGTCAACTTCAGGGACTTTTCGGCATCAAGCATTCGGACGCGCGCCTATCCGTATGCGCTATCGCTAGCCAGAAGCGAAATATCCGAGCCATTCCACGAAGCGCGCACGATGTCGCCGGGCGCCGGCGCTTCGATAGCCGCAAGCTCGCGACGAAGAATTTCCATGTCCAGAGCGACGCCGCCGTTCGAAACGCCGCGAAGTTTCAATGATTGGCCGGCAAAGGAGCATTCCGCGATTCGGAGATATGCGCAGTTGCTGCCGGGCGACGCGAGTTCAGGGCGGGAAGCCTTGCCGCCCGCTTCCACCGACACGGAGGCCGGACGCAAGCCGAGCGAAATTTTCGCTCCTCGTTCCAGTTTGGCCGCTTCCCGAGCGGGCGGCGCGATCAGAACGATATCGCCGGCGACGCACTTGATCCCGCAAGCGTCGCTATTAACGATTTCCGCCCTTATAATGTTGCATTCGCCGACGAAGCGGGCGCAGAATTCCGTCTTCGGGCGGTCGAATACGCCGATCGGGTCGTCCAGCTGCGCGATCCGGCCCCGGCGCATAACTGCGATTCGATCGCTCATTGTAAGCGCCTCGTCCTGGTCGTGCGTCACGTAGATGAAGGTAAGCCCGACATCCCGATGCAGCTTGCGGAGCTCGTCGCGCAGCTGAAGCCTCAAATTGGCGTCGAGCGCGCCGAGCGGTTCGTCCAGAAGCAGCACCGACGGCGAAATTATCAGCGATCGCGCCAGCGCCACTCTCTGCCTCTGGCCTCCCGAAAGCTGATGCGGCATTCGTCGTTCGAACCCGCCGAGTCCGATTCTGCCCAGCCAGGCGGAAGCCTTGCCCTCTCGCTCCGCGCGGGCCACGCCGCGGAGCTTCAAGCCGTAGCAAACGTTGTCGATTATCGTCTTGTGCGGAAATAGAGCGTAGTCCTGGAACATGATGCTCGTATCCCGGCGATTCGGCGGCTTCTGCGTAACGTCCGCTCCTCCGACGAGAATCCTGCCGCCGGAAACCTGCTCCAGGCCCGCGATCATGCGCAGCAGCGTCGTCTTCCCGCAGCCCGAAGGACCGAGCAGCGTCAGGAACTCGCCTGCCCTGACAAGCAGAGACAGCTTTTCGACGGCCTGCACCGAACCGAAGGATTTCGAAACATCGATCAGTTCCACGTCTTTCGCGCCCGCTTCCACTTGCAAATCGGATACCCTCCCTAATTGGTCCCGGATCCATGCCTCGGGATGCTCCGACCGGCGGTTCCGAAACGATAGCGCGAGTCCGCGCGGGCCGAATTCACGTCTCCATCGCCACCTTGGCTCGCGGACGATTCTCTCGGCAGCACGCTAGCCGCGCAGTTACGCTAAAGCGATCACGCCGACTTCAACGATCGCGCCTTCGCCGATATCCTTGACCTCCACAAGGTTTCTAGCGGGCGGACTGCTTCCGAATGCTTCCTCGAAGGCGACGTTGACCGCCGACTTTGCCGAAAGATCGGTTACATAGACAATCGCCAGCGTCGCTTTCTCCAGTCCGCTTCCGGCCGCCTGCAATATGGTTTCGCAATGCCTTAGCGATAGCCTGGCTTGCGCTAGAGCGCCATCCACGATTCTTCCGGAGTCCATGTCCCTGGGCATCTGGCCTCCCACGAATACGAGCCCGCCACCCGCCGTTCCCTGCGAAACCGGCGAAGTCGAATTCGGAGCGTTCGAAGTTTCAATGACTTTTTTCATCGCATTTTCCCTATTGACCGGAATCGCGCCGCGTTTCGATTTTCCAATTGATAGTCGATTGGAATTCCCGCATGCCCCATATTCCTCCCTCGCGCCCGGTCCCGGCGCGCCGGAAGCCACCTGTTGGAACATCCGCCCCCTGAATCTTGGTCGTATTGATGCCAATGCTGCCGAAACGCAGCCCGCGCAATCTCCCGAGCATTTCCTCCGGCTCGCCAGTATAGATGTAGCACGCGAGAGCTTGCTGCTCCTTTTCAAGGCGCGCGACGATGTCCGCTTCTTCGTCGAAGGATCGGACGGAAAGAAGCGGACCGAAGGTTTCGCGCCGATCGAAAACGCTCGACTCGCTGCCCTCCAATACGGTTAGCGGAAACAGAAACGGCTGATGCCTGGCCACTGTCCCGGGCGCGCGCGTCAGGTAGCGTTCGCCGTCCGAAGCCGCTTGCGCAGCTAGTGCGACCAGCCCGTTCGCCGCTTCCCGCGTCCGAACAGGCCCTAAGTCAGGCGAGGAATCCGAGGGAGCGAGGACCAGTGATTCCGCGCGGGCGGCAAGAAGTTCGCGAAACCTCCCGTAAACTCTCCGGTCGACGAATACCCGGTTGACGGACGAGCAGGCCTGACCCGCAGCTTTGAGCTTGCGTTCCATCAAATCATCGACGGCGGCATCCATGTCTGCTGACGAGGAGATCACAAACGGGCAGTTCCCTCCGAGCTCAGCGACGAATTTTTTTCCCCGTCGCGCGCATTTCCTCGCCAGCTTCATTCCAACCTTCGTGGAGCCCGTAAAGCTTACGATGTCGATGCTTGGGTGAGCCAATAGCCGGGCGACCGCTTCCCCGCCGCTGGCTGCGATCATTTGGATTTCGTTGCCGATGCCGCATCTCCTGAAGGCGGCGATCATTTCCTTGGCGCAAATTATCGAAAGCGACGACGGCTTGACGATGACCGGGCAGCCCGCTGCAATCGCAGGGGCAACTTTTCGCGCGATTCCTGCCAGAGGGTCGTTAAACGGGCAAATCAGCAATGCGCCGCCTAGGCCTACGCTCTCCACGAGATGCCCGCCTACCGAATTCGAATTCAGTTCGCGATGGTCCAGCAGGCTCCGGCAGTGGGCGAAAAAGGAAACGGCGTATTCGACTTCCGCGAGAGCTTCCTCCGGCTTCTTTCCAACTTCCCGGACAACCGTCTCGGCCAAGATTTCGCGAGCCGACCGCAGCGACGCGACGCAGTTGTCCAGAACTGCTTTCCGCATTTCCGGCTGTTCTAAAACATCGCTTCGAGCGGCTTCCAGATTTCGGGTCAGCTGCTCAAGCGCTTTGGGACCGTCCTCGGTCCATGAAGCGAATTCGGCGCCCGTGTTAGGAGAGATCGAAACTCTTGTTCGTGCTTCGGCTGCGTGCATTCGAGACCTCGCGAATTTACGCCAGCGCATGGCGCGTTAAGCGCAGAATGGCTTCGATTTCCGACACGGGCTTTCCGAAGCAGATGCGCAGATGCTCCGCGTAAGGCAAGCCGAATACGCTTCCTGGAAGCGTCATGACCCCCCGATTTTCAAGTCTGGCGCGAATTTCATCCGTCGCGCCAACCTTTGGAAAGACGTAAAACGATCCCTCGGTAGCCAAATGCCGCCATCCCCGGGAGGTCAGGAAGTCAAGCACCAGCCGCCTTTGCTCGGCGTAGCCGGTTCTCGCAGCATCCTCGGAATCCAGAATGCCGAGCGCAATATCCTGGCTTGGGGATGGAGCGGAGCTTAAGACCGTCTGGTGCATCGCGGCGACCGCGGGCATATGCTCGGCAGGCGCGAGGAAGGCTCCAAGCCTAAGACCTTGAAGATGGAAGTTCTTCGAAAACGAGTTGACGATGAACAGGTTGGTTCCCGCTTCGCAGACGGAATCCGCCCACTTCCCGGGATTGAAAACGATTCGCGAAAAGCTTTCGTCCAAAAGCAGAGATGCGCCGGAATTCGAGGCTTCCGCGCAAAGCGATTCCAGTTCCCTCCGAGTCAGAATTCGACCCGTTGGATTTCCGGGGTTGCTGCAGATCAAGGCTTTCGCGCCGGATTGATCCAATGCCTGCCGAAGCCTTGAGCGTTCGATGGAATAGCCTTGTTCGAGCGAGGTTTCGAAGAACGCCGGCACAAGGCCGGCCGCAATCGCCAAATCCTCGTAGCTCGGCCAGTGCGGAGATACGATCAGGACTTTCCCGCCAGGACTCGTCATTGACCTTAATATGCTAAAGATCGCCGCCTTCGCGCCTCCCGCCAAGGCGCATTCGTGACCGGTAAGGGCCCACTTGCCGAAGAGAGCCGCGCGAGCGGCCGCCCGCAAATCATCGCTGCCCTTGGCACCCGTTAGAGTTGTTCGAAACTGGATTCGAGACAGTAGTTCCGGATTCAAGCTCTCGAATGTCGGCGTGCTGAATGAATACGCCTCCCGGCCGCTCCGCCTCGCCCGTTCGACCGATTCCGCCAGTTCCAATGTAGGTGAAACTCGCATCGGCGGACCTAGGACCTCCTGTCCTTGCGCATGAATAAAGCTTGCGCGACGATCCCCAGCGCGATCGAGAAAGCGAATACCATAACGCCGACCGCGTTGATTGCCGGGTCGAAGCCGGTAACCAGCGTCGTCCAAATCTTTATCGGAAGCGTAATGGAGAAATTGGTCAGGAAGTAGGCAATCACGAATTCATCGAACGCGAATGTGAAAGTAATTATCAGAGTCGCCGCGATTGAATACCGGCAGGACGGCACGACGATTTCGATGATCGACCTAATTCGCGAGGCTCCAAGAGCCCAGGCCGCTTCTTCCTGGCTTTTTGGGATTTGCGCTATTCTGTTCCGGATGTTCAGCACCGCGAGCGGCATTACGTACAGAACCTGCCCGACGTATACGAGGGCGAGAGACGGCTCGAAGCCGATGGAAACGAAGTAAATCCGCAGGCTAATGCCAATCAGAATCAGCGGCACCGCCAGTGGCGCAAGCACGAAAAGGGCAACCGCCGTCTTTCCCGGAAATTTCGAATTTACCAGCGAATACGCGCAGATGAACGCTATAGCGGTCGCAGTGACGCTGACTGCGGATGCGATCGCAACGCTATTCGCAAAGCCTTCCGGATACTGGACATCCTGAAAAGTCCGGCGATACCAGCCAAACGTGAATTCGCGAAACGGCATGACCTGGTATCGGCCGCTATTGAACGAAAAAACGATCATTACGATGATTGGAAGATAGATTACCGCCGCAACCGTCGCGAATAAAATTCCCAGCGCTCCGCGAGTTGCGACTCCCGAACCGGCGATCATGATAGCTTCACTGCAGCAGCCTCGTCTGATTGCGGAGCAAGGACAGCGGAAATGCGGCGATCAGAACCACTAGCACTAGGATGACTGCGAAAGTAGCGGCCATGGATAGATCGTACGTCCCCTTCAGCGTACTTAGCATCAATTGCGCCAGAACCGGCTTGAACCCGCCGCCGAGCAAAGTTGGAACCGCGTAGTCGCCGACGCAGATTATGAATGTGAGAACGGCGCCGACTACCCAGCCGGGCAGACTCAATGGCAGCACGACCTCGAAGAATCCTCTCAATTCGCCTCCGCCCAAATCCCGGTTCGCTTCCAGAAGACGCTCGTCGATCGTGGCCATGACGCTAAAAAGCATCAGCGTGATCAGCATCACGCCGAACAGAGCCAGTCCGAATACGGATGCGGCCATGGTATACAGAATCCCCAGGGAAACCGGCCCTCCCAGCGCTTTCCCGAGCCAGTACGCGACTACGCCGCTATCCGAGAGGACAAGCTGCCATGAAAACGCTCGTATCGTGAAGCTCGTCCAGAACGGCGCGATGAGCAAAAACAGCAACGCCAGCCTCCGCTTCCTCGAAACGGCAAAAGTAAGGAAGTACGCCAGCGGATAGGCGATCGCCGATGCCACCGCCACCGCCGAGCCGGCCATCAGCAGACTGCGCCCAAGGGCGTCCGTGAACCTTTCGTTAGCAAAAAAATTTTCGTAATTCGCAAGCGTCGGGCCGTCGCTGCCGGGAGCGGCGAAGCTCAGGCCGACCATATACCCGATTGGAACTATGAAGAACGCCCCCATCAGAAGCAGCGCGGGCAGGATCCCTTGCCATAGATTTGCGACCGGCGGCTTTCCGGCCGATGCGCCGCTTGAATCGATTGCGTCTACCATTCGACCATGACCGCTCGCATCGGCGCGCCGTCGGAGCAGCTCGTCCGCATGGGAACCGCCAATAGCATCGGTCTTTCGACGCGTACGTCGCCCAGATTCTTCAGGTCTTCGACAAACGGGATGCCTGCGGCAAAAATAGCATGGTGCGCCACGAATTCGTGATTGCATACATGCCTAGTCGGCATTTCGCGCGCGATAAAATCCTGCGGAAAGTCGAGGCTGACCGCCGACGGCTCCAGCTCCGCAATGAACTCGGCCGCCTCGCGCTCAAGATTGGGGGCCTTCAGGTGCCACTCCGTGCTTTCATAGCCCAACTTGTTCGTAAGGTCGCTGCGCAGCACGATGATGTCGCCCGGCCGGTAGCGGTCGCCCAGCCTGCGCGCCAGCAATTCGCGCGTTATCGGGAACGGCAATTGAAGGTCGGAAAAGTCGACGATGACCGCTTCGCGAATGAACCTGTCGAGACCTTCGTTCGGAAGCTGCTGGATCGTCGCCGCGGCCTTTCGCATATGGCAAGGCGCGTCGCAGTGCGTAAACCCGTGTCCCGTGATCAGAAAATGAATCTCGTCCGCTCCATCGCCATTCTTAAGGCTTCGGCCCTGACGCACGTCGAATTTCCAGCGCCAATGGTTGAATATCGGCGTTGAAACGTCGATCAGTCTCGGAGCTTCACTTGGCCAGCGCGTCAGCGCGATCGGTCGGCAGGGAGCGGTCGCGCTATTCGGGATGGAGTACGGAAGAGCCGCGAAGAAGATTTCCGGCTGATCCAGGGCGGCGAGATTCAAGCAGTTTTCCGTTAGAAGAATGCCTCGCGCGTGAATTTCAGAGCGGAAGCCGCCGTTCGGATTTCTGTATCCGCCCTCGCCGTTCGGACGGAACGCGGGAATGTCGTCGCAGGAAAAGTCGATTGCTACGTGTCGATAGCCGGCCTCGGCTATCGCCGCGGCGCACTCCGGAAGGAAAACCGGAGCGCGTAGCCAGTATTCGGGTCGACGATTGCTGATGGAATCGGAATGCCCGGTCCTAATCAACAGAATGTCGCGCCGAGGAAGATTCAAAAGCAGTTGCTTGAAATCCGGCGCGCCCGCCGGCGACGATGGCGGCGCGTCGACTACATTCGCGATGCCGGCGAAATCGCTTAACCGGTACGAGCCGATAAGCCCGCCGCCAAGCGTCTTCCAGCCTGGCGACGATACAAAGCTGAAACCGGATCCGCGCCAATGGTATCCGAATTCCAGAAACTCGTCGTCTCGATAGTACGACTGGGAAACAAACGGATAGCTCTCCCACAGCCAATGGGGTTCCATTGTTTGCGCCAGATCTAAGATTGGCATGCTCGACGCTCCTACACCGACTCGATTCCGGGGAATCCGGCGCTTCAGTTTTCGCAGTTTCCGCCCTTCCATTCACGCACAAGCGAGTTGGCTACTGCCGCACCCCGGACAGCGAGGCGGGATACCGCGCCAAGAAATTTCGTACGAACTTGCCGCCGACGCGGAGCCCGGGGGATGCACGGTCCTGCCGTCGCCAGCCGCCTCCCAATGCGATCAGATCCTTCTCAACGCGGGATCTCGGTAGGCGGCAATCGTTCGGTCAATTCAGCGAGTCACTCCAGAAAGTCGCCGGCGCGGCCAAACATTTTTTGCCTGCATATCGCAGGCTCCATGCTCAAGACGGAAGCGACCATGTTCGATCGCGCCGGTCGGACTTGCGATCAGAGATTTTTAAAATTCTCCCATGCATCCAGCCATTCCTGCCTGTTACCGGGATCCTTTCGCGGCGACAGGTTGGCCATGAACACTTCGTCGAAACGGTCGAGATCGACAAGATTGAGCAGTTCACGCTTGTCGTCGGGCAGCAGTAGCGCAGCGTTTTTATTGGGAACCATGCTGTAGTAGGTTTTTGCCACAGCAAGTCTCGACTGGAATTCGGGACCGGCGACAAACTGAACGAATTTTACCGCATTGCCGACACGCGGCGAGTTCGCTGCGATGCAGACGGCCTGGTCCCAGGTCACTCCGCCCTCGGCGGGCACAACCGCTTTAAACGGCAGGCCGTCGTCGTACATGCCAGCCTGCACCCATTCGCCTGCGATCGCCAAATCGTAGCTTCCGCCAGCCATCGCCTGGATTACTTGCGACGTATTGCCGACTAGCCCGACCTGTGGCCGGAGGCCGTTCAGTCGCTCGACGAGAGCCGCGAAGGCGCCGGCATCCAAATCGTAGGGCATCGGATTGCCATTGAATTTCGAAAGGCAGCCCATATTCGGCAGGAACCAGTCGAAAAGCGCAACGCGGCCCTTTGCAGACTCTTCCCAAAGCGCCGCATAGCTGGAAACGTCGCTCTCGGAATATTTATTGTGATTGTAGGTTATTCCGTAATAGCCGAACCGGTTGATCAAGCCATACATCTTGCCGTCGATGAAGCAAGGCGGCCAGTTTGCAATGACGTCGAAGTAATCGTCAAGCGGATAGTCGCCGGGATTGAGTTCAAGCAGCAGCCCCGAACGCGCGGCGCGAGGAACGTATGCGCTCGTGGGCGTGATAATGTCGAATGTGCCGGCAGGCGAAGATTCGACGAGAGCAACCATCTCCTCGTCCGAACCGTCGTGAATCTTTAGGTTGACCTTGATCCCGGTGCCGCTCTCAAAGCCGTCGAGCATGCCCGGCTCCTCGTAGCCGCCAAAGGCCAAAACGTTGACCGCGTTTTCCTGAGCGAAAGCCTTCAGCGGAAGTAGAGTTGGCGCCGCCAGAGGGGCTCCTCCGACGAGCGCACCTGCGCCAATTGCCTTGGCGGCTTCCCTTCGCGTCAAACCGTTGACTAAATTGCCCTCTGATTTACAATTTTTCATGGTCTCCTCCAAAACTAGAACGATTTCGGCTATTTTTCGCAGGCATTCATTCGCCTGCAGCGATTGTCTGCTAAGATTATCAAATGACGATACTCGCCACAACTCATCCTTTTCGAGCCTATCGAGCGGAGTGCGAATCTCTGCTGACGACAATTTTTGCAGGTTTTCGGGGATTTCGCAGTGAGTCGGAATGAGTCGCACCATTTGGATACGTTTACAGCCCCCGGGGAGGCGAAAAACTCGGGGCATCCGAAATTTGCAACGGAGCGGGAATTATTGCGAATGCCCTTTCCACTTGAAAGCGGCATACGGCCACTCGGGACGTAATCAAATCGGGACGTTTCGAGCGTACTTAAGAAGTAGTCGCAGCTAACGTCGACCCGCCCGAGGCACTCCAGCCACTGACCGCGCGAATCCTGGAACTGTAGTCATGTCGTCATATTGAATTTGCACCCTAGGAAATCAATTTCGTCGTCGAAGGCTCGTTTTGAGTGAGGTCGAGCGGGTGTCAGCGGCCTTTCATCCAGACGCAGTTGACGCATATTGCTCGTACTTTCGCAAAACTCTGGAATGTTGGACGAACATTGATAGCAGCACATAGCCCTCCCAGAGTTTTTTGGTTCCCGGCAGCGGCTGCCTCTTCCTGGGGATGAATCCGGCGAGACGTGG
This sequence comes from Albidovulum sp. bin36, assembly GCA_002238565.1. Classification (GTDB taxonomy): domain Bacteria; phylum Pseudomonadota; class Alphaproteobacteria; order Rhodobacterales; family Rhodobacteraceae; genus JAPPFL01. Next base: position 27,784 of record MPMP01000020.1, on the reverse strand, counting down.
CGCCGTCCCTGATCACCTCTCGCCGGAGCGCTCCGGGAATGTCGTTGCCCGCGCATCCGTCGGGCAGGAAATGATTCGCTGGATCGGCAGCCCGTCGCAACAATCAATTTTCGTGATGTGGATCAGCATTGTTGAGCCATGACCCCGGACCGCAGCGACGACGCCCCTCTCGGGCCGCGGCCTGCCCATGCGGCACGGTCGGCGTCTGCCGCAGTGCCACACCCGCACTTTCGCATGGCGCCGTCCCGGACCACGATTGACTGCAAGCCGCGTTGCCTCTAGCCTGAGTCAGCATTGTTGAGCCTTACACGGAAGTTCGGGACCGATGAAGACCAGACCGTTGCCCCCTATGAACTCGCTCAGGGCCTTCGAGGCAGCCGGACGCCGCGACCGAACAGGGCGTCTCGCCGGGCTCCATCAGCCGGTACGTGCGCCTGCTCGAGGGCCATCTCGGCACCGAGCTCTTCGTGAGGCGAAGCAACGGGGTCGCGCTTACTTCGGCCGGACGGGAATATGCCGGGAAGGTCACGAGCATCCTGAAAGAGCTGGGGGCCGCGACGGAACGCGTCCGCAAGCCGTCGCGCGGCCGCACGATCGTGATCTCCACGCTCCCGATCTTCGCGGAACGCTGGCTCTACCGCCGCATCCCGTCGTTCAGGAAGACGTTCGGCAGGGCCGAGCTGCGAATCCAGGCGCATAACAACGAGCGCGAGGTCGACCGGGAGGACGTGGATGCGTGGATCCTGTACTCGAACGGACGGCATCCTGGCTGCAGCGTCACGCGGCTGTTCGGGGAGGAGGTCTTTCCCGTCTGCAGCCCGCAGTTCCGCAAGACTCTGTCGGCCCGCCCTGACGTTGGGGAAGTCATCGGACAGCCGCTGCTGCACGACATCCATTGGGACGACGACTGGCCCGACTGGGCGCGCGCCGTCGGCGCGACCGCGGGCGAGCTTGCCGCCGACATGCGCTTCGCGCTCTACAACGGCGTCATCCGGGCAGCGGTCGACGGCATGGGCATGGCGGTCGGCCATGGCGAGATGATCGCCAGCGAGCTGGCGGCGGGAAAGCTCGTCCCCATTGCGCACCTCTCGGTCGATCCCGGGAAATCCTATCACCTGGTCATGAACGCTTCGTCGGCGAACGACGGGACCCTCGTCCGGCTGAAGGAGTGGCTCCTTCAGCAATGCACGGAACTCAAGTCGCCGAACGCCTGAAGCGCGTCGAAGCTTGTCGTCTGCGCCGGGCTCGCGCCGCACCCGGTCGCGCCCAAGGTCTTGCGACCGAAATGCGCCAACCGGCGCCGGGCCGCGAAGCGGGATCTCGCTTCCAGTCGTCTCGAGGCTGGCGGGACGGCCGTCCCCCCTCGGGAGGCACGGGTCCATCTCTCCGGTCGCGGCATCCAGGCTGCCGCCGGTCGGGACGCCCCGGAATCCGGTCGACGCAGGCAGCGATTGACCATGGCCTGCAACAATTCTAGTGTCCATCAACTTACTTAAGTCTATGCCGACGCCCAATGCCCATGTACAACGAGCCGCTTCCACCTCTGAACTCGCTCCAGGCATTCGAGGCGGCGGGAAGGCACGAGAGTTTCCTCCATGCGGCGGCCGAACTGCAGGTCTCGCCCGACGCCGTCAGCCGGCACGTGCGCCTGCTCGAACGTTTTCTCGGAACCGAGCTGTTCCTCAGGCGAACCAACGGCGTGAGGCTCACCCCGGCCGGCAACGCCTATGCCCGCAAGATCAGCCGCATCGTCCGGGACCTCAGGAGAGCGACGGCGGACGTGCGCAGGCCCGACACGGCCGGCTGACCGAAATCCGGACCGCCTCCGCGTTCATTCCGGCGGCGCGGTCCGCGAGCCCGTTCGTTGGCGTACCGGCTAGACCGACGCTTCTTCAGCCCGCGCTCAATCCGGCGCGCCGAGGATCGGCCGGCCCTTGCCGCAGGCAGCGCGCAGGCACTCGCAAGCCGCGCCGCTTCCGCGCGGCACCCGACAAGCTTCCGCATCGGCCGGATGCCGCCCTGCGCAGCACGCCGACCGGGTGCCTCGTTCGTCAGGCTGTTGTATCTCACTTCATGCCAGAACGGATTTCCCGAATTGATCCGGCTGCATCACGTCGGAACAATGTGACGAGAATGCGCTGCTTGAGAGTGTCTGCCTTGAAAGGAAGAAAGCGGGAGAGGCGGTCGGACCAAGTCGAGAATGTTCGTCTTTTGCCTGCTGACATGAACCGAGAAACAGCACAGGCTCGCATGTCCGCCCAACGCCTCGGGCTCCCGCCCCGTCCCGACGCTTCCCTTGCAGCAACGCCGAGCCTGGACCGAAACCCGGAATGCTCCGCGCGATCGCCGTTCGCCCTTACTTCGAGCGGGCACGGCGGTTCCAGCAGCGGCCCGCCCGGGCGCACTTACCCGCACTCGACAGGCAAACACGGGCTGCAGACGATGTCCCGGCCACTAGTCCCGCGCCGTGACGTCGCCGGGCCGTCCATCACGTATAGCGCGACAATGGCCCTAACCCAACATAGGTACCGATTCCGCCATAGGGAATTCCACTTCGTCTTGAAATAGTTGACGCATTGTCGATCTGGCGGCCCCCGATCTTCGGGGATGATACGGGGGGCAGATTTAGGAAGCAGGACGCCGGGAGTTGTCCTGCAGCTTGTCCTTTGTGAGATCGTGCTCGCCAGGCAGAATCACATGCCGCCATGCCAGGGGCGAAACGCAGCAGTTCGTCGCGAAGCGCTACAACAAAACGTCCGGCAACTTGTCATACTGGACAAAAAAGTACGGAATCAAGAAACCCGGAACATAGGACTCTTATGGCGGAATCGGTACCTATGTTGCGTTAGGGCCCTCTTGCTGTTCATTGAGCCCCATCTCTTCCAGAAAGCGCGAAGATGCTTTCCGGTAGCCTTGGTATTGCTCTGCCCGTGATAAAACGAGCTGCTTCTTCGTGCGCGTGATGCCGACGAAACAATTGCGCCGTTCTTCTTCAAGCTCCGACGGCGCTGCCTTATACTTGAGGCTTTGCCAGGACGGCAGTACAGACTCCGCCATGCCGATGAGCCAGACACGATCGAATTCCAGACCCTTTGCCGCGTGAATCGTGAGAAGCCGGACGGCAGCTGGGTCGGGAGGCGGCTCCTTCGGCCGCAGCTTCATGCCTTGGAGAAGCTCATCAAGATCGGGCGGCGCGCCCTTCTCGGCCCTGATGGCCCTGTGCGCTGTTTCCCACGCGGCCTTGTCTTCTGCTGCGTCGCTGATGACGCCTTCGTGCGCTTCCGCGGTCGTCATCAGGAAGGTGATCGCCTCCGTGACAATTTGCTGCCAGCTTGACCGGGATTGCACCAGCCGGAGAGCTATCGCGGACAAGTTCATGGCGATCTCGTTTTTGCTCGCTTCGGCAGCCAAAGCCCAGTGCTCCAGGTAACTGGTCCCGGTGGATGCCGCCTCGGCGAGCAAAAGTGCCGTGTCGAGCTGCAAGCCGGCTATGCGGTTTGCTGCCGCTGCGAGCACTGTGAAGACTTGTCGGTCGCCGGGACGAAGGGACAGGTCGAGGCAGCTCTGAAGCCAGGTAAATTGCGGGGAGATAAATCGGTCGCGCCGTACCGCGATCGAGGCGGTAACGCCCCGCGCCCTCAGGGCATCCAGCACCGGCTGGAGAATGGCTCTTGTCCTGCCGAGAACTGCAACCTCGCCTCGTTCGGCGGTGGCGATTCCGGCAATATCATCGGCAATGCCATCGGCTTCCTCTGCGTCCGTCCCGAAGGTCCGCAGCAATATGGCAGGACCTTCCCCGGGAAGTGTCGCGACAAGCGGCTCCTTGCCAGGTGTCCTGTCGGAGTTATGGCCGATGAGATTGTTGGCGGCCTGCACGATGGCAGGAGGGCAGCGCCGATTTTCGACCAACTGGATCAAGTCCGGCGAGAAATGTTCGCGGAACTGTTGAATTTGCCGATAGCTAGCCCCTGCCCATTGGTAGATGATCTGGTCATCGTCGGCTACGGCAAAGACATTCTTGAAATCGTCGCCCGCAAAGAAGCGCACCAGCCGGTATTGGGCGGGCGTCGTGTCTTGGAATTCGTCGATAAGCCAGTACGGGTAAGACTGCCGCGTCCTGGCGGCCACAGCCGGAACCTGATGGGCTAGCCGGCATGCGTCTAGAATCATGCCGTTGAAATCTAGGGAATTGTTGGCGCGCAACGCGGCCTCATAGATTGCGTAAACACGCGCGGCGCGCTCGCCGGCCGCCGGATCGCGGAAATGCCGCGCCGTCTTTTCAGCGCTGACAAGACTGCTGCGTAGTTGGTCGATGGCAAGCAGCCACCGAACCCCGTCAGGTGTTACGTCCGCCCCTTCATCGGCGGCAGCCACGAGTGCTTCACGCAACAGCTCCCGGCGGTCGTCATCCTGATCGTAAATTCCGAAGTCGGGCTTGATTCCGATATGGGATCCGTGTTGGCGTAAAATCTGCGCACAAAAGCTATGGAAAGTGCCGATGAACGTTCGATCGGTCAGGCCGGGCACGAGGGCTTCGACACGCTCACGCATCTCGTCGCCTGCCTTCGTCGTGAACGTCAGGGCGAGCATGCGGAAATTCTTGTTCCGGCTGTCGTTCAATATCCGAGCGATGCGCGTTGTAAGCACGGTTGTCTTTCCAACTCCCGGTCCCGCCAGCACGAGCGCTGCGCTGTCCTGCCAGTCCGCGGCCTTGCGCTGCGTTGGGCTCAGTCTGTCGAGGGCTGCCTGAAGCGGTTCTGTCATGCGGCGCCACCCAATGACTTGATGAGCTCAACGAACGGCGCAGGCATCTTCACGGCAAGTTCTTTGTCTGCCGCGACGCGCAGCGACAAGGCGCCCATGTATCTGGTCTTCTTGTTTTTCAGGCGCCTCTTGAACTCGTCGAACGGGCAGGTAAGAGCAGTCTGTCCTCCGACCGTGCCCATGATCTTGCGCAGAAGCCTTTCGTGGCCGTCAGCGAGCAATTGATCTTCAAGATCGTGATCCTCCGACAATGTTGTAAATTTGCCGGTGAGGTCGTCTTCCGTGAAGCCTCGATCCAGTATCTGCTGGCGAAACTTGGCGGCTTCCTGATCGCCATCCGTAATCATGTGCCAGGGGATGCCGAACGCTTCTGCAAGCGCCGGATAAATTCCCGCGCTGCCGCTCTGCTGAAAGTCAATAACGGCGATCCCGTGCATATCGAGCGGAAGGTTGAGGGCGTTGCCAAGTGCATGGACCAGCAGATACTCGGTCACGCCCTCCACCAAAATCCAGCGGCGTGCGAAGAATATCTCGCCACGGACGCGACGGCCGTGGAATCCCAGCTCATTCTCATCCTCCACGGTTGGAAGAACGCGGCAACTGTGCCGAAGCACCACGATCTCCTCCTGCCGCGCTGCCGGGTCGGGATCATTGCGATAGCAATGGGCCAGCGCGTCGGCCATTGTCTGATCGAACCAGGACCGGGCGGCAAGACGGTCGGTCGTCGGGACACGTTGAAATACACGACTGCCTCTGCCCTGCAGAAACCCGTCCAGCGATGCGTTCCGGGGCAAATCAGAAATCACCATGCCGGGGAGCGCACTGACTTCGGTTTGGCCACCGCGAAGACGCACCAGCCGAAGATCGCGAAGCGGAACATGCTGCACAAAATACGGCGAGTGCGTTGTCATGAGCTTTTGCCCGGACAGCGCCTGCGTCCGATTCCAAAGAGTCCGCGCCGCCTGCGGGTGAAGATGGGCTTCAGGTTCCTCGATCGCGAAGACAGCTTCAATGCCGGGCCGTTCCTCTTCCACAAGCTGTTGCAGAACGGCAGCCTGAAACAGGAAGATGACCGCCAGACTCTGGAGTCCTTGACCGTGGTGACCGAGCGGAAGCCAGGGCCTCAGATCCTCATTGCGCATGACAATGCCGGTGCGCTGAAGCATTTCCTCGATAGCGAGCGGCAGGGTGTTGAGACGCGCCGAGCCGGAGCCTTCGCCGACCGCCACGCGTGTAGCCTCGCCAATCATGGTGGCGATTTCGGTCAATCGCGGATCGGCGGCGATGATCTTGGCATCGAGATCAGCGAGGGTTTTAAGGGCTTCGGCCTCCAGTTCCGGTGGAATACGGACGCTGCGGAGCAGTCGGCCCCAGTGGCCGGAGCGCGGGGTGAACTCGTCGGCGGCGTCGCGCAAGGCTCCAAGCCAGAAGATCGGCATGTAGCCGAAGAAGTCGGTGAGATTAATAGATCGCCGTCGCTCTGGCAGAGGCTCGCCAGCGGAATCCAGAAACTGCCAGGCGGGATCGAATACCTCCTTGTCGGGGTCCCAGGCGCAAGTGACGCGCAACGTCAGAGCGTTGCGGACGCCGTCAACATGGATAGTGATGATATCGGTAAGGGCGGCGACCATGTCGGCATCCCATTCGTTAGGCTCGTTTTCCTCCATCGTCAGCGTGATCGTGACGGGAGGCTGTATGCGCGGATCGCAATCGGGGTCAGGGCGATGAACGTCGTTTTCAGTAAACCCCGTTCCGCGCTGCCCCCATCGCCTCGTGAGCACAATACGCACAGCGTCAATGATTGCAGTTTTCCCGGCGTTGTTTTGCCCGATCAAGACGGTTGTCTCGCCAAGATCGACGGTGAGGTCCTTGACGGATCGGAAATTCTGAATGTGGAGCCGAGTGATTCGCACGGGTTCGGTCTCTACGCGATGCCTGACGCGTCGGACCGCGTTGTTCTGGCCCGCACCGGCAGCCGTGCGATCTCCCGACCTGCCTTTTCCTCGGCGATGCGGATTTCATAGGCGCCTTGCAGATTGAGCCAGAACTGCGGATCGGTGCCGAACCAGTGCCCGAAGCGCAACGCGGTGCCACCGGTCACGGCGCGCTTGCCCGCGATGATCTGGCTGACGCGGTTCGGCGGCACGTCGATCTGGCGTGCAAACTCAGTCGGCGTCACATTCAGTTCTTCCAGCTCGTCCTTCAGGACTTCGCCGGGATGAACAGCTCTCATGAACATGGCCTGATCTCCTTTCCTCAGTGATAGTCCACGATTTCAACATTGCCCGGCCCGGTTTGACCGTCCGGCCACTCGAAGCAGATGCGCCATTGCTGGTTGATGCGAATGGAATACTGTCCGGTACGATCTCCTTTGAGCGCTTCCAGCCGGTTTCCCGGCAGGGCGCGCAACGTATCGAGCGAAAGCGCCGCGTTCAGAATCGACAGCCGCCGGGCGGCCTGATCTTCAAGACCCCGAAAGGCTTTGACGAACTCGCCCTTCGCGAACTGCTCCGTCTTCTTGTCTCGATAGCTCAGGATCATGTAGTTCCCTATCGTATAGGCATAGACGCTATACGTCAAGCGTCAATGCCTATCTCCCTGTTCTTGCTGTAGCGAACTGGCACCCGCCAGATCCAAATGACCTGCTCGACATTGCCGATAGGCGTGCCGAAGCGATTGGGGGCGGTGTGAAACAGATCGAGCTGATCATCGGGCGTCGTGGCGATGATCTGCTTGCGCGCGGCTCTTGGTATCCGGAAAGCGGAAGGCACCTTCCCTTTCATCGAGGCAGGCGCGTTGCAGCCCAAGGACCTCCATTCACCGGAAGCCGGTCACGTTAGGCAGCCAGACGCCGCTCCGGCTGGTCCTCCTCAACCGCCTCCCCTGCAGCTTGCGTCAGGAAGCGCGCCAGCGCCGCCTTTCTCGAGCCGCGGTCCAGCGCATACGCTGTTTGCTTGAATTCAAATCCGTCGAGCTCAACAACGTCGTCGAGGCCGATCACGGCAAGCTCTAGCACCTGATCAAGCCGACCCTTGGCTTCAAGTCAATGAAGACCGCCTACGCCACGATCAAAGGCTTCGAGGTCATGCGCGCCCTTCGGAAGAAGCAGGCCAAGGCCTTCCAGCTTCAGCCCGGCATCAGGGGCGAAGTGCGCCTTGTCGAACGTGCCTTCGGGGTCAGGCCAGATATGTTGAGCGAGTTGATGTCGCTACATGGAGCGGAGCTTGAACAAATCGCGATCCAGCAAGGATTTTGAAGAAAGACGGAACCAGACCACGCACCCGGCAACTCCAGCGAATTCTTGCAACAGAGCCGCCAAAAGCCCGCATCATCAGGCAGACGACATTCTGCCCAGACCTTGAACTTCCATGAGGATTTCTGCATAGGCTATCGAGGATCCTTGCTCGCTCATCATGAACTCTCGAAGCGCGTGTGTCATGACGTACATTGGCGGTGGCATATTCATCTCTTCGAAGGTGATGACCTCGGGCCATCGGTAGATCTTCCTAACGAGTCCGATCAGTCGTTTCACTTCGCTCCCCACTTCCGCAGTAAAGTACTCTTGCCCAAACGACGCATTGAAGCCCACGAAGAGTATTGCACCGTAGAAGCTGGCGAAGTTGCGATAGTAGCCATTGATGTTCTCAATCGAAAACGTAAATGGTCCGGTCGTTTCACCCCAGCCCATTCGAAGGAGGGCACCGGGGTTGAAGTGGACGAAATTTGATGTTGCGAAGTAAATGAACTCATACGTCGAATCCAGCCCCACCGCTGCGGCCATCTCCCTTACTGAGGGCGCGCCGCTTCGCCCTGCGGCGACCCAGAAAGCTTTGACGTCTTTCTTCGCTTGTTCAGTACGCATCCTTGAATCACTGGCGGTCGACCCACTGCCGAACACAGGTTGCAGTGGATTGTTTGTCTCGAAGAACTTTCTTTGGACATCGATTCCTTTGGCCATGTTCTCTTGGATTAGCAACGGAATTAACTTCTTTCCGAGGCCGTCCCTGAGTTGACATAGGTAGGTCAACCATATCAGATCCTCCGTGATGCCTCGCAGCGTGCTCATCAGCATTATCGCAGGCGCGTCTCTCGTTGGGTTGAGATTCGCGGCTATGTTGAATTCCACGCACTTCGCCGTGGCTGCTTGGACAAGCGCTTCCAGCAACTCATCGGTGGTGTCCGGGTCTGGGGAGAAATCTAATTTCTCGTCAATGATCTCGAAGGTCCTCAGGAATTCCGAGTAGATGTCGTTTGCGATGTCTAGGCCCTCCTCGCGCCGTGTGTGAATTTGTGCGCACTTGAGAAGCGCCTGACGTCAACCCGCGCCCGAAAACCTGCGTTCGGACGCGGACAGCGGCTCTGCCGGCAGGTTTTCGATGTAGCCCGACACTTCTTCGATGGCTGCGGCTGAAGGCATCGCATCCCAGCAGACCCGGAACTCGCATAGTCGCAATGCGGGAATCACGACGATCTGGTCAAGTTGTGCGACTATGAGCGGCTCACGGTGACCGCCTTCCACGCCTGGAATGACGGTGAGCATATGCGCCTTCTTCTCCCGGATTCTGTACAGAGCAGCGGCGTCGATCAGCCGGTCGTCGCTGTAGTCGTCTCGCAGCCGCAGCCATACGCCGACCCGCTTTCGAGGAATGCCGTTCTTCCTGGCCAAAGACGCTTGCTTCCAGCCGCACCACTGTGTCCAGTGACCTAAGGAATCTATGTCGATGGCGGACGGGCCGAAGTCGAACAAGCTGACAGCACCGAGGGACTTGCAAAATCCGTTGTAACCTGGGCGAATTTCAATGGCACCAGATTCCACGATGCCTTGCAGGCCGTCCAAGGAGGTGGAATGCCACCGGTGGCCCGAGAGAACGGCCCATAGGGCGTCTGGGACTTTGTGGTCGCGGTTGGTGCCGGAGTTGTCCATGGACTCAAAATATGAAACGAGCGTTTGATGCTAAATTCAAACCCGTGCGGATGCAAAGCCAGGCGATGAATTTGGCTACGCTGCTTTCAAAGTCGCTGCTTGCATGACAGAACCCATGCAAGGATGTTGGCGTGGATTTGACGGAATGTCCTGCCTCGAAGAAATGGCGGAAACAGTCTGTGGAATTGGGTGATGAACTTGAGCCAAGACGAATTTGTGGGTCTCAATCGATCTATGGATGAATTCCGGCGTTGGGTCTTGTCAGACTGGAAGAGCCCCACGACACGCGCCTCGTTGGCGGAATATTATGTCCGGTGCGCACTCGGTCGTGACAATGAACCGGCACAAGACTGGGAGTATGTGGACATTGTCCTGGAGGATGGCGGGAAAATTGAGGTCAAGGCCTCGGCGTATTTGCAACCAGTGCGAGGCAGAAAACTAAGATTGACAAGCCCGAGATTCGACATCAAGGAAAAGACATTGGCGTGGAGCAGCAAATTGTCGGACTGGAAGCGATCGGAAGAGCCGAAACGCTGGGCCGATTGCTATGTCTTCTGCCTCGAGAACATGGACGATCCGGCGACATACAATCCTCTGGACCTGTCGCAGTGGGAGTTCTTCGTGGTGTCCACGTGCAGGATCAATGAAACGTTTGGCCACCAGAAATCTGTGGCGATCGGGAGATTGCGGCAGGAAGGGTTCCGGTCGGTTGTCTTCAGTGGTCTGGGCCCCGAGATTTCCCGGGTTTTGCAATCATAGTGTTGCAAGGGATCTTGCCCCCAGCTTGTCCAGCTTGGGGTCCATGCATTTTGCGGGAGAAACTGGGAATGCCACGACCCGCATTTCAGCGCACTATTCTTCCATCCTGCTGCAAAAAGGGGGGCTTTGATGTTGCGAGAAATTTCGATGGGCATGTCCGGCGTGACAAAGGGCCGGTAATCTTGGTGATTGGCATCGGCTACAATCCACTCGTCGCCATCCAGATCGCGCTCGCCGGAGATTCCGCCGCAATGATCGCGCTGCATCAGGCACGGACCGCGCCCGGGAAAGCGTGAAGCGCTGCGAAATTAACGAATAATCCGCGACAGCGGGGCCTGAGCAGTTACGGAGATTCTTCAATTTCCGGCACGCGACCGAGCACATTCGCCGAGTGCTGCGTCAGGCGGAGCCCCGTCCGGTCGACATTGACGAGCACGCGGATTTCAGAGATGAAAGCTCCGGGCTGCGGAAACGGCGTCGAGGTCCTCTGCGGAAAACAGAGCGTCAAGCCAGATGTCGAGCTCTCCGCTCGCGGCGCCGCGAACCTGCTCGACCCGACCCGGAGGGATTTCGCCGAACTTCAGCCTCGCAACGCGCGGGAAGGATTTCGCCTTGCAATTCGCCTTGCCCTCCATAAGACCTTCCATTCGGCCTTCTTCAAGAATTTGCTCCGCGATAGTTCCTACCATTGCTTTCTTGTCCCTCGCTTCAAGCCCTAGCCTTTCGATCGCCGCCATTAGCCGCTCCCGGGTCAATTAGAGCTGGCGCATCACATAGGTCAAAAAGTGGCGTCCGAGCCTCGGTGTCGTCAATGCCAGCGACCAAAAATTCGACCTCGTCGTCGGGGATCGTATCGGCGCGAGACCGGGCGAGCGCCAGCAGCACGGCCCGCACGACCACGGAACGCAATAGATTCCGGGGGTCGATCCGCCCGAGGTCGACAATCTTGTAGTTGCCGAAGCTGTCGGCGAGGCCCTCCAGCCCGGCGGGACGTGGATCATGTCCTCGATCGAAAGTGGAATGTTCCAGGGACCCCTCCCGTGGTAGAAGACCAGCGGAATTACGAGCGGAAGCTTGCCGCGCGTAACCTCGTCCCTTCCCTCGCTCGCCTTATAGAGCGTCAGCGTGTAGTTCATGATCTGGACCGGCGTCTTCTGATCGCAGTAGGACTTGTGCTCAAGCAGCACGTAGACCGCGCCGTCGCCGCGGATCCAGACGCGGAAAAGCGCGTCCATTCGTGTCGCCGCGCCGTCGCCGTCCACGGACGCACCCTCGACCAGCTCGGGCGGGCGAGCGGGATCCAGCCTGCTCGCAACCTCCGGCGGAAGGTAGTCCTGCAGAAGATCGGCGGCGTGCCGCGGATCCGAAATCAGAAGCCTGAAGAGCGCGTCGTGCTTCGCGTGCGGTAGCCGCATTGCCGGGAATCCTCTCGCAGCGCGGCCCCGCGTTTCGGAGGCAGCCCGGAAGCCCGGCGGCATTCGGTATCCGCTGCCGGCTCATTCCGAGGAACGCTAACGAATCTTTATCCGCGGTCAATGCCCGATCCGGGCATCCGGTGCATGCGCAATTTTCCGGCGCGGGCGTATCTCGAATTTGTTGCAAAGCGATGCAAGAAAGTATTCCTATAGCAGCACGCCTCTTTATGGGCTGGAAGGTCGAAAACTCACATTCGGCCCAAGCAACCATTTTGGTCTAAATCCGAATTTTCGTGCCTTTGCGAGCCTGGCGTTCTTCTATCGATCGGAGCTTTCAGGTAAATGTATTCGACTTTCGAAATATTCAATTTAGGCATTGAACCCCATGACTAAGAAAAACGAGGCTGATTCCGGCCCTTCCGACCGCGTCCGTCTGAAGGACTACGCTCGTCCGCCTTGGCTGGTTGAAAATATCCGGCTGGACTTCCGTCTTGATCCAAAGTCGACTCGGGTTTTTTCGCGCATCGCATTCAAGCGAAACCCGCTAGTCGGAGGCGGCGGCGACCTATTTCTAAACGGGCGGAAGCTTGCGTTGAGGAAGGCTTCGATCAACGGCGCCGAAATCCCTTCCCGGTTTCTGGCTCTTGGACCGGAAGGCATGACGGTTTCAAGCGACTTCATCCCGGGCGACTGCTTTTCTCTCGAAACCGAAGTCGAGATTTCGCCTGCCGACAACAGCGAGCTCGAAGGACTCTACATATCGAACGGAATGTACTGCACCCAGTGCGAACCCGAGGGATTTCGCAGAATCACGTACTACCCCGACCGTCCGGACGTCATGGCGTCTTTCGATGTACGTATCGAAAGCGAGCTACCGGTGCTTCTTTCCAACGGCAATTTTATCGACTCCGGCCAGGGCTGGGCGGAATGGTCGGATCCTTGGCCGAAACCCTCGTACTTGTTTGCGCTCGTAGCGGGAGATCTGAAGTCGGTCGACGACCGATTCTTAACTCGTAGCGGTCGCGATGTAGATCTGCGATTCTGGGTGCGCGACGGCGATCAGGACCGCTGCGCCATCGCGATCGACGCCTTGAAAAAATCGATGGCGTGGGATGAGGACAATTACGGGCGCGAATACGATCTCGACATATTCCAAGTCGTCGCCGTGGACGATTTCAACATGGGGGCGATGGAAAACAAGAGCTTAAACGTATTCAATTCAAAGTTCGTCCTCGCCAGCCCGGAAACTTCTACGGACGAGGATATCGCGAATGTTCAATCGGTCATCGCGCACGAGTACTTTCACAATTGGACCGGAAATCGAATCACATGCCGCGATTGGTTCCAGCTTAGCCTAAAGGAAGGCCTCACGGTCTATCGCGACGCGCAATTCTACGGCGACTTGAATTCAAGGGATGTCAAGCGAATCAAGGATGTCGACTACTTGAGAAAGGCCCAGTTCAAGGAGGACAGCAGCCCGCTGGCGCATCCGGTTCGACCGGAGGAATATTCGGAAATCAACAATTTCTACACTGCGACAGTCTACCTGAAAGGTTCCGAATTGATACGAATGCTGCACCTGCTGCACGGGGAGGACGGCTATAGGCGTGCGCTCGATCTCTACTTCGAAAGGCATGACGGAATGGCTTGCACGATCGAGGACTGGTTAAAGGTTTTCGAAGACGCCTGTCAAAGCGACTTATCGCAGTTCAAGCGCTGGTATAGCCAGGCCGGTACGCCGCGGCTCCGGTATTCCGACAAATTTGAGAACGGCGTCTATACCCTTCGCCTTGAGCAGGAGATACCGCCCTCGCCCGGCCGGAGCCAGAATGAACCCCTTCACATTCCGGTCGCCGTCGGGCTGCTTGACGAACATGGCTCCGAAGTTCTGCCGACGACCCTGCTGGAGCTATCTGCTCCGGCTCAGCAGTTTTCATTCGACGGCCTGGAGCGAAAGCCGGTGCCATCGATACTGCGCGGTTTATCGGCCCCAGTCATTCTCGAGAGCGACGCGAGCGATGCGGAGCTGGTGTTTCTGCTTGCAAACGACACCGATTCATTCAACAAGAACGAGGCTGCCCGAACTCTTGCGACCCGAGCGGTTGAGGGATTAATCGGCGAGGAGAGGGAACCTAGCCGCAAGTACCTGAACGCGCTTGCTGCGGCCGTTTCCGATGACGAACTAGACCCGGCGCTTAGAAGCCTGCTGCTCTCCTTGCCGACAGATGAAGAATTCGCAGGATTGATTTTCCAATCCCAAGGTCCGGTGTGCCCCCGGAGTGTCCACGAAGCGACGAACCGGCTGAAATCCGCAGTTGCCGCAAGCCTAGCCACCGATCTTGAGGATTTGGCGGGCCGGGACATTCCTGCGACCGAACGGTCGGCTGCGGCATGGAGGAGCCTGCGGCTAGCCGCGCTAAGTTTGCTGTCGAGAATCGACGGCGGGCGGCGGGCGGAATCCATATACGCCTCCGCGCGAAATATGACCGACCAGATAAAGTCTCTGCATTGCCTGCTTGAAATCGGAAAAGGGGCAAGGCAGCTGGAAGAATTTTTCAACCAATGGTCGTTCGACCGGATCGTGACCGACAAGTGGTTTGCCGCGCAATCGGCAAACGCCGCGCCCGAAAAGGCCTCTCAAGTCATTGAAGAGCTTGCCCGGCACCCGGAGTTCAAGTGGCGAAACCCCAACCGCTACAGTAGCTTGATTGATGTCTTCTGGGCAAGGAACTACGCCGGATTCCACAATTCCGACGGAAGCGGATATAGACTTGTCGCCGACTGGATAATAAAGCTGGATGGATCGAACCCGCAAGTCGCATCCAGATCCTGCTCGGCCTTCTCGACCTTGGCCCGTCAAACCGAGGATCGCAGGCAAGCTATGCAGAGTGAAATTAAAAGAATCGACAGCCATCCCGGCCTTTCGAAAAACACAAGGGAAATGACTAGGAGATTCCTGGCGGAATTCCCGAATACCGGCAGCGGCAGCGCTTAGAGGCGGGGCGAAGCCAAATTCAATATGTACGAAATGCAACGAGAAATTCGCAACGCGGGCTTGAGGCAGCAAAAATGGATGCGATAAATTCTATGGAACCCGAACCGAAGACGATCGCCGGCGCGAAGGGCGACTGGGAGATGGTGATCGGCCTGGAAGTGCATGCGCAGGTTTCGTCAAACGCCAAGCTTTTTTCAGGCTCGTCGACCGAATTCGGCGCGGAGCCCAATTCCAACGTCGATTTCGTTGACGCGGCCATGCCCGGCATGCTTCCCGTTATCAATGAATTCTGCGTCGAACAGGCGGTAAGGACGGGGATCGGCCTCAAGGCGAAAATTAATTTGCGCTCTGAATTCGACCGCAAGAACTATTTCTATCCCGACCTTCCGCAAGGATACCAGATCAGCCAGCTATATCACCCGATCGTCGGCGAAGGCGAAGTCATCGTGGAAACGAAGCAGGGATTCGCGCGTCGCATTCGAATCGAGCACCTTCATCTCGAGCAGGACGCCGGCAAGTCCCTGCACGACCTCGACCCGAACTGCTCTTTCGTCGACCTGAACCGGACGGGCGTCGCCTTGATGGAAATCGTATCCTACCCGGATATCCGAAGCCCCGAGGAAGCCGCCGCCTACATACTTAAGCTGCGCCAGATACTCCGCTACCTAGGAACCTGCGACGGAAACATGCAGAACGGCAATCTTCGCGCCGATGTGAACGTATCGGTACGGCCGAAGGGGTCCGACCAGCTAGGGACCCGCTGCGAAATCAAGAATATGAATTCGACAAAGTTCATCCAGCAGGCGATCGAGTTCGAAGCCAGGCGCCAGGTCGCCATTCTGGAAGACGGAGGCGAAGTCGTCCAGGAAACTCGGCTTTACGACGCCGGAAGCGGAACTACGCGATCCATGCGCTCGAAGGAAGAAGCCCACGACTACCGCTACTTCCCTTGCCCGGACCTGCTTCCGCTGGAAATTTCGCGGGATTGGGTCGACGAGATCGCGGCTGGAATTCCGGAATTGCCCGACGAAAAGAAATCGAGATTCGTCCGCGAATACGGCGTTACGCCCTACGATGCGGACGTTCTGGCGGCGGAAGCCGAAAGCGCCGCCTTTTTCGAAGAAGCCGCCGCCGGCCGCGACGGCAAGATCGCCGCGAACTGGATAATCAACGAATTGTTCGGCCGGTTAAACAAGGACGGCAAGACCGTTTCGGAAAGTCCGGTGTCGGCCGCCCGGCTCGGCTCCTTACTCGATCTTCTGGCTTCAAAGGAAATATCCGGCAAAATCGCCAAGGATGTCTTCGACATCGCATGGAATGAAGGAGGCGACCCGGCCGCGATCGTCAAGGAACGAGGACTGAAGCAAGTGACCGACGAGGACGCTATCAAATCCGCGGTCGAGAAGGTTTTGGAGGCTAATCCCGGGCAAGTCGAAAAAGCCAGGGCCAATCCCAAGGTCGCGGGATGGTTCGTCGGGCAAGTCATGAAATCAACCGGCGGCAAAGCCAATCCCTCGCGCGTCAGCGAACTCGTCAAGGAACTTCTCGGCCTGTAATTTCGCGGGCCGAATGACGTCATTCCGGCGGAAGCGAGATTCAGCCCTGCTTCACGGTAATTGCCAGCGCGTGAATTCTCGCCATCGGTTCCGGCGACAACGCCTTGTGAATCGCCCGATGCCTTTCGATTCTGCCGAGTTTCATCAATTCCTCGGCCTCGATAATGATTCGGAAATGAGTCTCTCCGCCGTCTCTCCAGCCCGAATGCCCTCGGTGGGATTCGCTTTCGTCAATAACTTCGAGGCTTTCCGGGCTGAATGCGCGCGCAAGCTTCTCTTGAATCTCGTCGGCAACGCCCATTCTCCACCTCTTCGGCCGAAGTCGAATGCCCGGCGCCCGGTATCGAATGCGCCTCCCTCCATTTTGCGCCGATCAGCGGAATTTGCAACTCGTTTTTCAAATCGGTTACTCGACCGAGCGGCCGATCCGAATTTTAGCCTCGTTTCCGGTTGCCGAAGGGTTGCGTTGAATGCAACGACTGCGGCGCATTGAACCTCCGCGGGCGAAAAAACATTTTTTTCGCGGTCGAATTCGATTATTGTTTTGCACTTTCTAAAGCAGGTTGCTTGATTCATGGCGCAGCGAACACCGTTTGAATTCGACATTTCCGCCGCCGCCGACAAGAAGCGGCGAAGTCGCGGGCGTTCGAAATCTACCGGAGCGGTGGAAACATCGTCGCGGCCGTGCTCGCATAATGGCTGCAATCGGCGCGGGCTCTACCGAGCTCCCAAGTCGCCCGGCAATCTTTCCGATGTTATCTGGTTTTGCCAAAAGCACATTCGCGAATACAATTTGAAATGGAACTACTTCAAACTTGAGGACGACGGCAGCCTCGGCGAGGAAACCGGAGCCGAACGCAGCGGGAAGCGAATGTCGTCGAACGAGAAAACCGCATGGGCGCGGCTGGGAATCGACGATCCATTTGAAATCCTGGGCGACAACGGAACGCGTCCTAGAGCGACTGAGAGCACTCGATCTCGACGGTTTTCAAAAACCGAGCGTCGCGCCCTCAGCATACTGGAAATTTCGGGAGACGTTGATTTGGCAGCCGTCCGGCGAGCTTTCACGGCGCTTGTGAAGGACCTCCACCCGGACTTGAACGGAGGCGACAGAACCGACGAGGCCAAATTGCAGGAGGTTGTCTGGGCTTGGTCAAAGCTAAAGGATTGCAAGTCTCTCAAGGATTAAGGCGATCGCATTGCCCCCATAACGCGCGCATTCTGCCGCTTTGTTCATCGAACCCGGAATCCTTTGCCGGCCCGCGTGCGCGCGAATGCATAGGCAATCATCGAATCGCGTCGAACATTTGCTGGTCGCAGGTATCGAACTTGGCAAATTCATCGAGGATAAATTCTTCGATGAATCAGGCTGACGCTTGATTAGCTTCCACTTGCGCCTTTGGGCATTTTAATTCAGTAGAAGATCGCAGAATCAACTTTTCTTGGAATCCAAATGGCCCACGTCAGCAATGACAAACTAATCCATCCGAACAGGCGCATATCCGTCCGCGAATCTTTTGGAATCGATACTGACGCCGAGGTCCTCGGCTTCGACGAACCCGACGAAATGGTTCCGGATTTCGACCCGACATACAAGTTCGACCCGGACACTACATTGGCAATTATTGCGGGATTCTCGCACAATCGACGGGTCATGATTCAAGGATACCACGGCACCGGGAAATCGACGCATATCGAGCAGGTCGCCGCGAGGCTGAACTGGCCGTGCGTCCGGGTTAATTTGGACAGCCATATTTCGCGCATCGACCTTATCGGCAAGGATGCGATCAAGCTCAGGAACGGGAAGCAGATAACCGAATTCCACGAAGGCATACTGCCATGGGCGCTGCGCAACCGAGTCGCGCTGGTTTTCGATGAATACGACGCTGGCCGCGCCGACGTGATGTTCGTCATCCAGCGGGTTCTGGAATCGGAAGGCAGGCTGACCCTCCTCGACCAGAACGAGGTCATAGTTCCGCATCCTCATTTCAGGATATTCTCGACGACGAATACGGTCGGCCTCGGCGATACGACCGGCCTCTACCACGGAACGCAGCAGATCAACCAGGGTCAAATGGACCGGTGGTCCCTGGTAGCGACCTTGAACTACCTTTCCCACGACGCCGAAACGCAGATTGTTCTTTCCAAAACGCCGAATTTCAATAACGAGAAGGGTCGGCAGACGATAAGCCGCATGGTTACCGTCGCCGACTTGACGAGGTCGGCGTTTATGAACGGGGACCTGTCGACCGTGATGAGCCCGCGAACGGTTATCGCCTGGGCCGAGAACACCGAGATTTTCAGAAACTGCGGCTATGCTTTCAGGGTCAGCTTCCTGAACAAGTGCGACGAGCTCGAGAGGCCGACCGTAGCGGAATTCTACCAGCGCTGCTTCGACGAGGAACTGCCGGAAAGCGCGGTTGGCCCTAGCGCGGGCTAGCGCCGCCTAGCCGCCCGTCATAGCTCGAAACCGGATTTGCCAAGAGTGACCGAGCAGTATCGCGACAGCGTCGAGGAATTCAAGAAAGCGCTGGCGGAGACGACCAGGTCGATCGCCGACGACGCGGACTTGAAAGTCAGCTTCTCCGCCGACCCTTCCGGCATGTCGGGCGAATCCATTCGCCTGCCGCTGCTTGCCAAGCAATTGACCCGCGAAGACGCGATGGCCGTGCGAGGCACGGCCGACGGGCTGGCGCTTAGGCGCAAATTTCACGACGCGGCCACGTTCAGCCGCTATTTGCCCGCAGGCGATACGGCGAAGCAAATCTACGAAACGCTGGAATCGGTTCGATGCGAGTCCATCGGCGCGCGGGAAATGCCGGGTACTGCGACGAACATCCATGCCAGAATTGCTAGCCAGGCCAAAAAGAGCGGCTACGACCGGGTTACGCAAAAGTCCGACGTCCCGCTTGCCGATGCCGTCGGCTACATGTTCAGGCAATTCGCAACAGGCCGTGAACTGCCGCATTCCGCTTCGAAGGTTTTGGAACTGTGGCGCGATGTCATAGAGCAGGATTCGTCGGACTCCATGAGCGTCATGGAGTCGGCGCTGGAAGATCAGGCGAAATTCGCGAAATACGCACGCAGATTCATCGGCGAACTGGGATTTGCCGACGAGCTTGGAGACGACCCCGACCGGGATGACGATGAGCAGGACGACGAGGAATCCGCAGAGGACTCCGGCGACAATCAGCCTCGGGAACAAAACCGGGAGGGCGAGGAATCAAGCCAGGAGCAGACGGAAAGCGAATCCAGCCCCGAAGATTTCGACGTTTCGGATCTGCAGATTGCGGACGGCGAAATCGAGGAGCTGGAGCAAGCGGCCGATATTGAAGCGGATCTCGGCGATCCTCCAACTGACGACCTTCCCAGAAGCCCTTCGCAAGCCGATCCGAGATACGCAATTTATACCACCGTCTTCGACGAGGAGATTCGCGCCGAGAATTTGGCCGAGCCGGCCGAGCTCGCGAGGCTCCGAGAGAATCTCGATAGGCAGCTCGAGCCCTTGAAAGGAACTGTCGGCAGGCTTGCGAACAAGCTTCAGCGCCGACTGCTGGCTCAGCAGAACCGATACTGGGAGTTCGACAGAGAGGAAGGCATTCTCGACGCCGGTCGATTAGCCCGCATCGTCGCCAACCCCGCGACGCCCCTCTCGTTCAAAGTCGAGAAGGATATGGAGTTCCGCGATACGGTTGTTACGCTTCTGCTCGACAATTCCGGCTCGATGAGAGGGCGTCCGATCACGATCGCGGCGGTTTGCGCCGATTTGCTTGCTCGGACTCTCGAGCGCTGCCAGGTCAAGGTTGAAATTCTCGGATTCACGACCCGCGCGTGGAAGGGCGGACGAAGCCGGGAAGCATGGATGGAAAAAGGACGGCCGAATTCTCCAGGCAGGCTGAACGACATTCGCCATATCGTCTACAAGAGCGCGGATGCGCCGTGGCGGAGAGCGCGCCTCAACTTGGGACTCATGATGAAGGAAGGGCTGCTAAAGGAAAACATCGACGGCGAAGCTCTCGAGTGGGCGCACCGGCGCCTTGCGGCGAGAGCGGAGTCGCGCAAGATTCTCATGGTGATTTCGGACGGAGCGCCGGTAGACGATTCCACGCTGAGCGTCAATTCCGCCAACTACCTCGAAGTGCATCTTAGAAATGTAATTGCCATGATCGCGAGGCAAAGGGTCGCGGAATTGATCGCGATCGGAATAGGCCACGACGTGACGACTTACTACGGGCGCGCGGTAACCATTTCGGATGTCGAGCAATTGGCAAGCGCGATGACGGAACAGCTTGTTGACCTTTTCGACGCGAATACGGTTCTTCCCGGTTCGCCCAGGCGTGGGCGCGCCGTCTAGCTTGCTGCAGGAATTCGACAGCGACGCGACGCCGCGCCAAGGCCCGCCAAGGCTGGCAAGGCTGCGCAAGGCAATGTCCGATTCCGGCGTGGCGGGATTCCTCGTTCCCAGGTCCGACGCCTTCCAGGGCGAGTGGGTGGCGCCGTGCGACCGCAGACTCGAATGGCTTACAGGATTTACCGGCTCTGCCGGATTATGCATTGCATTGTCGCGGCGGGCTGCGATTTTTGTCGATTCGCGCTACCGCATCCAAGCCAGGCTCCAAGTCGACAGAACCGAATTCGAAACTCGTGAGGCCGGAAAGAAAAGCAGCGGCGTTTCGCAATGGCTCGCGGCCAATCTGACGGCGGGCTCCGTCGTGGGCTACGATGCATGGCTTCATACGCGAAAGGAAATCAGCGCACTTCGTTCGGAAATCGAGAGCGAGGATATCGAGCTCAGGGCGATTGACAACCTGGTTGATCGAATTTGGGATGACAGGCCGCCGCGTCCGGCGAGAACCGTAGCGCCGTATCCGCTCGAATTCTCGGGCGAACCCCATGAGTCGAAGCGGAGCCGAATCGCGAGGTCGGCGCTCGGAAGCGAACTAAGCGCCGCTTTCATAGCTTCTCCCGAATCCATCGCCTGGCTACTCAATATACGCGGAACCGACATTCAAAGAACGCCTGTCGCGCATGCGTACGCGATACTGAACAGGGACGGTTCCGCAGAGTTGTTCGCGCGTCCGGAAATGTTCGGCGAATCAGCTCTAGAGCATCTCGGGCCCGACGTTAGAATTCGAAATTTCGATTTTCTCGGCGATTTTTTGACTTCGATTCCGGGGCCTGTACTCGCGACCGAATCGACATTGCCGGACTGGGTCTCCAATTGTCTCGAATCGGCGGGGATCAAGCTAGTTTTCGGCCCCGACCCGTGCGAAGAGCCGAAGGCGATTAGAAACGCAGTCGAAACGGCCGGAGTCGCCGAAGCGCACCTTCGAGACGGCACGGCCATGGTAGAATTTCTCGCCTGGCTCCATTCAGCCGCATCCGACGGCATCACGGAAATCGACGCCGTTCGAAAGCTCGAGCGATGCAGAGTCGATACGGGGGCGCTTCAGGACATCAGTTTCGAAACGATCGCCGCCTCGGGGCCGAACGGCGCAATCGTCCACTATAAAGTTACGAAGCACAGCAATCGGATGCTCCGCAGGGGAGAATTGCTGCTTCTGGATTCCGGAGGCCAGTATCTCGATGGTACCACCGATGTTACGCGAACGGTCGGACTAGGCGAAATCAAGCCTGAACTGCGCGAAATCTATACCCGCGTGCTCAAGGGGCTGATTTGGGTTTCGCGCTGCCGCTGGCCCGAAGGACGTACAGGAACCGAACTCGATGCGTTCGCACGCTACCATCTGTGGATGGCCGGTCTCGATTTCGGGCATTCCACGGGCCACGGGGTCGGCCACTTTCTCGGGGTCCACGAAGGACCGCAACAACTTGGCGGCAGATCGCGCGCGCCGATTCGCTCCGGCATGATATTGTCGATCGAACCGGGCTGCTACCAAGATTTCGAATTCGGCATTCGGATTGAAAACCTGGCCATCGCGAAAAAATATTCCGTTGCGGAACGCAAGGTCGGCCCGAAAATGCTGTGCTTTCGCACGCTCACTCTCGTGCCGATAGACTTGTCCATCGCCGAAAGAGCCATGCTAACGGAATGCGAACGGACTTGGCTAAACGAATACCATGCGTCTGTCCTGCGACAGATCGGGCCGCGATGCACGTCCAGCGCCAGAGCTTGGCTTCACTCCGCCTGCCGACCAATTTAGTCAATCAACGGCTTGGCCGAAGCTTCCTGGCCTTGTCAGGCTCGAGTTAGCAAGGACTTCGCCGCGGCGACCGCTTCGGCGGTTATCTCGTCGCCCGCGAGCATTCTCGCAATCTCGCGAACTCGCTCTTCCTTTCCGAGGCCGACAACTCGAGTCGTCGATTCGGATTTCCCGGAGCTTTTTTCAACGCGCCAATGAAAGTCGCCGAATGCCGCCACCTGCGGCGAATGAGTTACCACTAGAACCTGGGAATTCTCGGCGAGAGACTTCAGGCGTCGCCCGATCGCATCGGCCGTGGCGCCGCCTACCCCGCGGTCGATTTCATCGAAAATCATGCATCCTTCGCCGCCGCCCGACGCTAGGCAGACTTTCAGCGACAGAATGAATCGCGACAGCTCGCCTCCAGAGGCGATGCGGTTTATCGGCCCCGGAGGCGTTCCCGGATTGGTCGTTGCATGGAATTGAATCCTGTCGCGGCCATCGACTCCGCGACTCCCTTCGCCGATTTCGGTTGAAAACTTCGCCTTGTCGAGTTTTACCGGCGCCAGCTCTTTGGACATGGCCTTGTCCAGCTTGGCCGCCGCGCGCCGCCGGGTTTTCGAGAGGCGGGCAGCGGCAGCCTCGTAATTCTCATCGGCCGCGGAAAATTTTCGCGTCAGCTCATCGATTTTGGTCTCGCCGGCTTTCAAGCGATCAAGATCGCTTTCCAGTCGCTGAACCAGGTCCGGCAAATCCACGGTCGCGACCCTGTGCTTTCTCGCCGCCGCCCGGATGTCGAATAGCCGCTCTTCGACGGCTTCCAGTTCGTACTGATCGAATTCGAGCGACGCTCTGAATTCCTGCAGCCCTTGCTGAGCTTCGCCGAGCTCTGAAAAAGCGCGCTCGAGCGCCGAGACGATTTCATTGAGCTTGCCGTTCGAATGCGTCGATGCGTCCTCGAGCCAGCTCCGAGCCTGGTCGATCATGGCTTCGGCTCCCGACTCGCCGATCGAATTTTCAGCCTTGGCGACGTATTCCATGATTTTGGCGGAGTTCTTCATTATCCGGCGACGCGAATCCAGCTCCTCTTCCTCGCCGTGCCTAGGGTTCAGCTGCTTCAGGGAAGCCACGGCATGTTCCAAGTACTCGACCTCCGACCTTGAGTCCTCCAGCATGGATTTAGCCTTATCAAGTTCCGCTCTCGCCGCTTTCCTGTCATTCCAGGCTCCTGCGCAAATCGCGAGAATGTCCGAAGCGCCGGCAAAGTCGTCAAGGAACTTTTTGTGATTCGATGGGTTGAGCAATCCCCGATCATCGTTCTGGCCGTGGAATTCGACGAGAGACGCGCCGATCTCCCGTAGAGCGGCGCTAGAGCATCGACGTTCGTTGACAAATGCGCTTCGTCGCCCGGTTGCCGTCGCCTTGCGCCTTAGCACGAGCTCATCCCCGCCGGCGAATCCGCGCTCGGTCAACAATTCTCTAACCGGGTGATTGCCCGGCAATTCGAAGCTCGCGGAAATTTCTCCGTCTCGGGCATCGAATGAAGCTATCTCGGCCCGTCCATGAAGCCCCAGGACGAACCCCAGCGCATCAAGTAAAATCGACTTTCCCGCCCCCGTTTCGCCGGTAAGCACGTTGAGGCCGGATTCGAACTCGAGATCCAGCTCCCGAATCAACAATACGTTCGCTATCGACAGTCCCCGGAGCATGCCTACCCATAGATTCCTAATCTGCTAAGTTGCATCTGGTTCGCCGAACACTGGCTTCGCGTCAATTGAGCGAAAGATCCGAAACACTCGAATTCGCCGATTTCCGGATCAAATTTCGAAGGAATCCGGCAGCGGAAGCGTTCGATTTCGCAATTTTTAGATCCAAGGAATCTTTGCCTATCGTCCAATGGAACGCTTCGGACACGAAGCCTGGAAATTAGATCGGGTCGCCCAACAATGTTTCCCTGACGAATCTTTCCGGAATGCTTCCAGAAACAATAGACGGCTTTCGAAGAGATTTCGGGCGTTTCAGGAGATCATAGGCATCCCGATACCATACCGAATTCACGTAATTGTGACCGAGCAGAGCCGCCGAACGAACAGCATCCTCCGTCAATCCCAAAGCCAGATAGGATTCGACCAAGCGGTAAAGCGCTTCCTGCACGTGCCTAGTCGTTCCATACTTGCCGACCACTGTCCTAAATCTGCCGATCGCCGCCATGAAATGGCCTCGCTTTAAATAGTAGCGGCCGATTTCCATTTCCTTAGCGGCGATATGATCAACAACAAGGTCGTATTTCAGCAATGAAGATTTTGCGAACCTGCTGTCGGGATAGTTTTCCGCAACGGCTCGCAGCGACTGCAGCGACATCATGGAAACTTCCAGATCGCGCCCCCGCGCATCGACTTGATCGTAATAGCTCAAAGCGGCGATATATTGAGCGTAGGCGGCATCCTTGTCCGCCGGATAAAAGGCTACAAATCTCTGCGCAGCCGCTCGGCTTAGTTCGTATTCGCCTGCTGTATGGTATGCGAACGCCGCCATGATAGTACCGCGCTTGGCCCAGTCCGAATAGGGATAAAGGCGTTCGATGGTTTCGTAGGCCTCCGCTGCATCCAGCCAATCGCCGTCCTCGATCAGCTGGTCGGCGGTTCGATAAATTCCCTGCGGCGGAAGCGTCTCCAGATCGACTTCGTCGGAACCGCATGCGGCAAGAAAAACCGCCGAAACCGCCGAAACGAAAATAAATCGCTTGATCCGAAAAAATATCATTTTTCCTAACGACCTCTTGGCATGGCAAGTAGCGGGCAACGCCCACCACATTAGTTACCACATTTCGCTCAGGGAAGGAATTGCTGTTTGAGGCCGAGCCTAATCTCCCTAGAGCCGCTCGGCAACGGGATAGAAGAATCGCAATCGGGAGCAGATTTTTTGGGACGAGCAATTGCCATTCGCCTAATTCTAATTGCCTGCTGCCGCGCGTCAAAGGAAACTTTGCTTCGGATTCACTGCGCCGCTTCGAAACGCAATGAAAACGCGGGTTTCACGGAGAGCGGAACTCGGATTCGGACGGGCGGGACAAACGTCTTTAGGACCTGCCGGCATTAGAGGATAAGGCTTTGATCGCCAGATAGAGCCGTTTACGGCGCGCCGGCATCCCGTTATCCGCTTTCAGCCGTCCCGTGGCAGTGCATTCGAGCTGAATTCGCCCTCGAAGCTCAATCCGGCGCAGCGCTAGTTGAATCAGGCGGACATTTTCGGTTCCGCCCGGCAGCGATAGACTACTCGAAGCCTGGAATTCTGGCTTTGCCTGAAAGTTGCTAAACTTGCAGCGATTCCCGCCAATTTCCTAAAGCGAGGCGGAAATTATAGGCGGCCGTCTTGATTGCGATATCCCCTACCGGGTCGATCATCGTTCGCCGACCCGCGCCAAAGTTTACGAATTCCTGCTGTCGTCCATAAATCGACTGCCCCATCTCGTTCCGATCGCCTTAGTACCATAAATCGTCGGCATTCACCCCGCATCGCGGGATGGCATGTATTGTCGTACCGTGGATTTGCCGCCGCGCGCAACCGGTGTCGGCGAGCGCCATTGCTTTCCGGCGGAAAAATTTCGCGGAACGCCAAGCCTGATTCGTTTCTCCAATCAAGCATATAGCGCTTCACTGCGTCTCGCCGGACCTACGCTCTTTCTGGGAAATCCAGTGAAGAGGCAGCAATGAACGACCAATGCCGTAGCAGCGCCGACGGTTATTTCAAGCACGTGATCCCGGCGATTCGCCGCGCATTCTCGAAATTGCTTTCTATTCTATTTTCGGAATCCCATTGTCGCTTTCGGCTGATTCGGCGATCGCTTCCCGACCTGACGTCGCCATTCGCCACTTTGACCTTCTATCTCAGCTTGCGCTGAACAAATTGAATCCTATCGCCGAATCGGAACAAGCCGAATTCACCTCGACGAAAGGCTTCTTCCGCTTTTTGCGAGTGCCGAAGCCGGCGGCCTTGCGCGCCAAGGCAACAAGAATCCAGGTTTTCCATTGCCGTTTCGGTCGGCCGGCAAGCAAAATCGCGAATTCGGACCGGTCTCGCCGTCGCCGAAGTTCTTGAGGTTCCAAACTTTCGTTCAGTCGGCAATCATGATTTGCACTTTTGTCCCTAATCCTCGAATTGCCCGATTATTGCCGGCGGCTCGCATGCTGCATTTAATTCCATGAACTGATCATCGTTTTGGAATTTTCCAAACGGCCCCGCGCGTTGGAAGGATTCGCAACCTAGGCTTCGCTTGTTCGGCCGGTCGTAAATCCGCCGGCCGCCTGCGATCTCGGGCGAAGTTGTCAATACTTGCGCATCATTCGAAACTTATGCCTTCCGTCTCAGGGCAAATGCGGAGTTCATTTCGGCTCGTCCAGGAGGCGGAAAAAAAGTCGTTCTTGAAATCGCCATAAATTTCTTGGAAAAGTCGGCTAATTGACTGGATGGCCTCGGGCGAAAAGGCTGAGTACACAATTGCCTTGAATCGGAAGAATGCATGCAAAAGCTCGGTTACTAATGAATACGCTGTCCAGGAGCTTCGTTCGCGGGGTCGATGCCGCAAATCGCCGTCTTGGGCGACTGGTAATGTACGGAATTTTCGTTTTGATCGCCATTCTGCTTTGGTCTTCGATCTCGAAAACCTTCTTTCTTCCCTCGCTCTGGACTCTCGAAATGGCGCAATTCGCCATGGTCGCATACTATATGCTGGGCGGCCCGTATTCGATCCAACTCGGTTCAAATGTGCGAATGGACTTGTTCTACGGCGGATGGCCGGACAGGCGCAAAGCCTGGTTCGACGCGTTTACGGTTGCATTCTTGATATTCTACCTCGGCGTGCTGCTGTACGGGGGAATATCGAGCACGAACTACGCGATAGAATATTCGGAACGAAGCTATTCAGCCTGGCGCCCCTATATGTGGCCGATCAAGATCATAATGTGCGCCGGAATTCTGCTCATGATTTTGCAGGCGCTGTCCGAATTCCTTAAGGATATCGCTCGAATTCGAGGCGAGGATATCTAGAGTTTGTTCCTAAAGTGGCAATTGGCCCCGAACCATGGTATTCCATCAGGAAAGTAACACCAGATGGAGGCTATCATGGCTTGGACCGAGGCCAATCAGGCAAAGTATAAACGGACGGACGATTGCCGTCAAAACAATCTGACTGATGAGGAATGGTCGCTGATTGAACCTATGATTCCGGC
>MPMP01000158.1 GCA_002238565.1 Albidovulum sp. bin36 | reverse complement strand
ATACCGCCGATTTTAGAGGAATTCTCTGGTTGTCGGCGGCCTACTCGCCATTCAGACCGGCGAATCGGAATGGCCGACCTGATTCGGCCTGTCCGGGAAAAAATCGAAAAAATTTCCCTTGGCGAAAAAAAAGCTTTTATATCAACGACATAAAATCTCTAAGGGGAATAATTAGAATTGCTGTACGCGAGCGGTCATCGAAAGCAATGGCTTCGGAGTGCATCACTTTGTTTCCTGCGGCCAAATGGAGCCAATTGAAGTGAATGTTCCGAATCCAGCGGGCGGTACCTTGAAGCGGATAACGTTCCGTGACCAGAGGGAATTCGAAGGATGGAGGGAGAGCAGATGAACTTATCCAAGGCAACCGGGTCGAGATTCGTCGATTTTAAGGGGACGGCGGCACCTGCTTTTCACTTATCCAGCACTTTAGATTGGTCGAGTGTTTCTGCGCGAACTAAAAATCAAGTGATAATTGCTCCGATCAGAAAAGTTGTGCAGTTTGTTCCGGCTTCGAAAATGCGCGGCCCGCTATCTGCGCCCGAGAGCAAACCCGAATATCCGACATGGTCGAGCAAGGGATGATAGAGTTGCCGAGCATTAATAAAGGTAGAAAATTTCTACCTCGTTGAGCCATGCAACCGTTGCGGCGGCTTCCGCCTAGCAAATTCAGGATCATAAATTCCACCTGAATATGCACTTGGCCATTTTCGGTTCGGCACGCCAATAGGACGAATTAGGTAAGTGTTCGGTCGAGCGGTGACGATCCGTGTTGTCCGACTGCCGCCGACGCTCTGGACGCTGCCGAGAACGTTTGTCGGAGCGCGCGCAGCGCGGACTGCGCAATCGTGCCGGGGTTCCCTAAACTGAACTTCATACACCATATTTACAGACTATTACCCCTAACATACTGAACAACAAGCATTTTTCAGCCGAAACTACCCCGATCAGCCTGCCACTGCACTGGGAACAGTCCGCTCCGGTCTGATCCCAAGAAGCGCCATGGCCCTCTCCTGAATATCTGTCGGTTCCGACAACATCGGTACGACCGCTCCGGGATGACCCGGCAATGACACCGAATTCAGCGTCAGGGTGGCGAGATCATCCATTAGCGTTTCAAAACTGTGGGCCGGGAGCCCCTCTGAAGTGGTTTTCGTTTCCGCCTTCCGTTTTGCCCGACTGGAGACCCGGGCAGGAGCCACCGGCGAGACCCGGACCCCCGGGCGATCATCATCCTCGAACAGGAGTGGAGCTAGTGCCTGGCGCATGTGCCACTCGACATGTCCGGCCAGCATGCACAGGAAGACATGGGCCCGGACATAGTCGGCCGAATAGACATGGATCGGCCTGACCCGCAGATGCGATTTTGCCGTTCTGAATGCTCGTTCGACCCTGGAGAGGCTCTTGTAGGCAGCAACGGCTGCCTGTGGCCCGATGGATCCAGAACCCAGGCTGGTCCGGATGACATTAACGCCATCGAGACGGGCCTCGCGTGCAATCTTCTCTGTCCGTCGCCGCCAGCTCATCTCGTCATCGGTGATCGTGATCGTGAAGTGTTTCTCCACCTTCCGCCGGTTGGCCTCCCGACCAACCCGGCGACCAATCTCCGCCTCCCCCTTCAGCCGACCCCTATGGACCGAAGCGGAAATCTTCTCCAGGGTCTCCTCGGTAGCCCGGAGCAAAGCCTCGCGCTTGCGGGCGCGTTCCTGGCGAAGACGGGGATTGAGGCAGACCATCAAGCGCTCGCCGGGATAGTCTGGACTGGTGATCTCCGCCACCGCATCATCAACCAGATCCTCGGGTCTCAGAACCGCCTCCTTCCGCGATGTTGCCGCCACCAGCTTGCGAAGATCGACGGTCTTCAGGGCCGAGATCCAGTCGAGACCGGCCGGTCTGATGTCCTCGCGGATCCGTGCCGCGGTGATCATGCCCCGGTCACCCACCAGGGCAATGCGCTCTATGCCAAAGCGTTCCTTTATCGTCTTGACCTGATGGCCGACAGTCGAAGGATCGGCCGTGTTGCCGGAAAACACTTCCACGGCGATCGGACAGCCCTCAGGCGTACACAAGAGACCAAAGACAATCTGCTTCTTGCCCTTCTTGCCGTCCCGGTTGTGACCAAATGCCGCCAGGGGACAGCATCGCCCCTCCAGGAAAGAACTCGTGACATCGTAAAGGATCAATGTCGCTTGCCTGAGATGGCGTGAGGCCAGGCTCTTCTCGATCCATGGCTGTCGCTCGCGCAACCAGTCAAGCATGGCCAGCATCTCGTTCTCCGAGACCTGGCCAAGGCCGAAGAGGGGTCCCAGGGATGAAGTGGCGGTCCCGGAGGAGAGCCGCCTCGCCGTGGCAAGCTTGGATCCCGGCGCGATGACCCTGGCGATGATGGCCGCCAGGGCAAGATCCCGCATTCTGCCGGGCTTTCGATGCAGGATGCGTTCAAGGCCGATCTTGCGGGCCAGGCCGAGGGTGGCAGCTGCATGACCGTGGGGCAGTGAGCGTTTGATGGAAACGGTTTCACCCAGGGACTGGAATGAGACCCCGCCCCTGAGGACGGCATCGAAGCCTGCGATGATATCGGGTGGCAGATCGGTGAGATTGGCCAGTGTTTTCTTTCTGATGCGTTTTCCCTCCCGCCATGATTTGCGGAGAAGGAACGAGGCTCGCCCTCTTTTGTTTGGTATTCGTTCGACACGGATTGACACGATTGAGACCTTTTGCAGTTCTCATTGAGGTTATGCACTGGGATCATATACCACAGTATTGTGTTCCATGTCAAGCGGGATATGCTGCATGATATTGAGCTTCCTGATGATAATACAGGCCTGTATTACAGGGAGATAGCAGGTTGATGTTTTTCCGGCTGACCCAATCAGGCCAAGAGAAGTGTTTCGCAATGCATTGGGAACAAATATACAAGTGTCCGGAGGGCAAAAGCGTGATATTGTTCAAGATATTCAACCCCTTACAGGGCCTTATCCACAATATGTGGTCGTGAAGTTCAGCTTAAAAGCGCGTCAGAATGCCAAAACCGCGCCATTTCGTATCCACCAGCACCAGTCAAAGTAAACGATGGCTATAATTGCCTTAATCGATGAACCCGCGCTCAAAACTAGGTTTTAAGGACGACTTCGGTTCGGGAATTTGCAAAAGCTCGCCGCTCGGAATTTGGATATCCTACAATGCGGCGGTATTTCCCGCCTAGTTCGGAATGTGAGCGGAAAAAAATGCCGGGCGAAATTTCGCCCGGCTTCGCGCAAATTTATCGAAAATTTCTTCGCTAGTTGGCTAGGCAGCTATCGGCATTTTCGGAAGTGCATACGTCAAGTCCGGTATAGATCGGATCTTCGACACTGTTGCCCGCTACGAGGTCCTTCATAATGAACATGGCCATATAACCCATTTCAAACGGGCGCTGGCCAACCTGACCTTTCGAAAGACCGTCCGCAAGTTGCTCCATTTGCATCGGAAGCGTGTCGGCAACGATGATGGACATTTCGCCCGAATCCAGCTTGGCCTTGTAGGGTTCGACGGCTTGGCGATACGCATTGTCAAACCATTGCGTAAAAGCGCCCGTGGAGATGAAGGCCGTCAGGTTCGTTTCTTTCGCAAGAATGTCCGTCATGCCCTGAACGGCCTTATTTCCGTCGTCGTCGGTAATGAGGGGACAACCGCTAACTTCCGTCCAACCGTTTTCACCGTCCAGCATGTCGCCTGGAGGAGTTGTGTCCATGCGTCCGCCGAGCGTGTCGCGAATGCCCTGGAGCCGTTCATTGTGGTTGGCAGCCGCTGCGCCGCCAGTCTGGAGGCAAACCGATCCACCGTCCGGATGAAGCGATCGAGCGATTTTGGCCAAGTTAACGCCGATGTCGTAGTTCTTGGTTCCGACATAGGTTGAACGAACATCTGCATCTTCGGGAAGTACGTCAGAGTCC
Source organism: Albidovulum sp. bin36 (assembly GCA_002238565.1). Lineage (GTDB taxonomy): Bacteria > Pseudomonadota > Alphaproteobacteria > Rhodobacterales > Rhodobacteraceae > JAPPFL01. The sequence continues at coordinate 3,017 of MPMP01000158.1, read as the reverse complement.
CAAGTGATTACGGCTATGCCGGCTTCGACCGCCGCCCGAAGCGCCTTGCCCATGGCAGGAGCATTTGACGGAGCAACCGCAATTCCGTCAACGCCCTGGCTGATCAAGTCCTGAACGATTTGGATCTGTTCCAATTCGGTATGTTCGCCTGGACCAATGTATACGCATTCAATGCCGTCATCTTCTTCCTGCGCTTTAAAGCAACCGTCGCGCGCCAGATCGAAAAACGGATTGTTCATGGCCTTGGGAACAAGAGCCAGTTGTAACTTGTCTTGTGCCGAGATTGCGCTCGGGATTGCAATTGCGGCCGAAATTGCCGCTGCAACGATAAATTTCATCACGGATTCTCCTTTATTGCGATGATACCACTAAAGAGCGACATAAAACTGATTTTATGACCCTCCGCGATTGCGAATCTGTTCGAGTAAAACCGCAAGTATCAAAAACAGACCCACAAAGAACTGTTGCCACAACGCATCGATTCCTGCAAGCAATAACGAGTTTCGAATGAGTTCCATGAGTGCTGCTCCGATTGGAGCGCCTAGAGCATACGCGACACCGCCCATTAAATTTGCGCCTCCGATAACGGTTGCGGCAATTACATTCAGTTCGTACGTCAGTCCAAGCGCATTGGTAACCGATCCAAACCAGCCAACCATGAGAAACGCGGCAAGCCCTGCACACGAAGAGCAAATTACGTAAACGGAAACGATGACTTTTTCGACTGGAATTCCAGAAAGTTTAGCTGCGTCTTTGTTGCCGCCAACGGCAAATACCCATCTTCCCCATGTGGAATAGCGGTATGCAATCCAGAACACACCTGTTAAAATCACCATGACCCAAACTGGATTGGGTACGCCGAAAACGCTTTCGCCGCCAATCCATTCGAAAAGGTCCTGATCAGGACCAAACTGGTAAATCATCTTGTTGTTGGAGACCACCATCGCAATTGATCTTGCGATGGCGAGCATCCCGAGCGTTACAACGAATGGCGCCATCCTCAGATAGGCGATCAAAACGCCGTTAACCAAGCCAACAAGAGCGGCGGTTCCCATGCAGGCGATAAATCCCAGTACCACTGGATAGCCAGCCTGCATTACTAAACCTGTGACGATGCCAGTCAGTCCCATCAGTGAACCAACCGACAAATCGATACCGGCCGTTACGATTACCGCCGACATGCCCAATGCCATTATTCCAAAAAATGCGAAGTTTCGAGTAATATTGAAGAGGTTACGTTCTGTAAAAAAAACGTCGGAGATCACGGACATCACCACGCCAATTGCAACAATGGCTATGAAAACCCAAAACGGTTGCGTTCGAATCATCGATTGAATGCCGGTCAATTCCCGACGCGATGAAATAGATTCGTCGATTTCCGCGTGTGAAATGTTGGTTTCGCTGGTCATGCGCTGCCAATTGCTCCTGTGATTAACCCTGTCACTTCCTCGGGGCTGGTTTTCGCGATCTCCTTATCCGCAACTTTGCTGCCGCGGCGAAGCACGGCTACCCTGTCGCAAACGGCAAAAACGTCGGGCATGCGGTGAGAAACCAAGACGACGCCGTGATTGGATTCCTTCAGCCGCCGAATCAGTTCGAGAACTTCCGCGACTTGTCGAACCGAGATCGCGGCCGTAGGCTCGTCCATCAATACAATTTTCGGGTCGCTTAGCCGAGTTCGCGCGATTGCGACGGCTTGGCGCTGTCCGCCTGACATTTGGCGGACGAGGTCTCGAGGACGGGTTTCGGATTTCAATTCTCGAAATAGTTCGGCCGCATGCCTAAACATAGCCGAATGATCAAGGTAGCGAAACGGCCCAATTCTCTTTCTTTTTTCCCTTCCGAGAAACACATTCGCCGCGGCCGTTAAATTATCGCAAAGAGCAAGATCTTGATAAACGATTTCTATGCCTTTACGCCTCGCCTCAATCGGTTTGGTAAAGTGAACTTCTTCGCCGTCCAACACGATTGAACCACTCGTCGGCGGAAAATTGCCGGCGACGATTTTCATTAGCGTAGATTTTCCGGCTCCGTTGTCGCCCATAAGGCCGACAACTTCGCCCATCTCGATTTCAATGTCCACGTTGCTCAGCGCAACGATTGCGCCAAAATTTTTGGAAACGCCGCGTAATTTCAATGCGGGCATATAACAGCTGCGCTCCTATCCGAAATCGCCATTCGTGCGAATTAAAATTCGTACAAAGAAAAGACATCAATGCGATACGGATTGCAAGATTGAATCAGCTACAATTTTCCGCTTTCCGGGAATAATTTCTTCCAATTCGGCAAAATAAATTTTTTTTGGCTAACGATAGAGTCTGAAAAAATTTGAATTTACTCACGCATTCAAGCAATCTTGAAAACGAGATTCCGGTTTTCGTTTGAAGGCAAAAAGCGTATGCGCAATCTCGAAGAAGAATTAATTTAGGGCGGGGATGAGGCGACACCTGAGCATCTCTTGCCAATTCGCAGAATACCATTCATTGCCTCAACAGCGGCCGAAAAGGCAGCGATGGCGATATTTGAGACAGCTAGGCACCCGGACGGAACGGTTTGCCCAACCAAAATTGCTTGGGATGGATCAGGCAAATTCCGCGCGTCATGGAGACCTCATGGACCGGCTTTCGGAGTGCTTCGGCAATTGGAACAGTGCCTTAAGGCATTTCCGCAGCTGAAACCTGCTGCGAGTTATGGATTGCCCAAGAAAATCGTGGACGGGACGATTTCGAGTTCGTCGCTTGCATCGTGATTGAGGGTCCCCAGCTTGCGACCGGAAAAGAATTGGGCCGCCGTGTTAACCAAGATCGCCGAGCATGTCTATACCTTGGCCGACTCTCGTGCTTCGAGATGCTAATTGGCGGGTCCTACGCGCAAATGTACGACTTTGCGCAGAAGCGTCGCGGGGAGGCCTCGAAGCGCAAGCGGGGCCAGCAGCCCGGGGCGCCCGGCCATGGCCGCACGCCCCGGCCGAGGCTCGACGAGACGGAGGAGCGGCTGGACCCGCCGGAGGACGCGCG
>MPMP01000157.1 GCA_002238565.1 Albidovulum sp. bin36 | reverse complement strand
CTCGGGCGGGCGACGCCGGAACTGCCGGCGGAGAATCTGTTCGCCGGCTCGGAGATCGCCATGCTGCTGGACTACGCCCGCCAAATGGGCTTCGCCCTGCCCTGCCAGGCGGAGGCCGGGGAGACTCCCGGGCTGGACGACGTCTCGCTGGGGGAGGCCGTGCTGCTGGTGGCCCGCCTGGGAGGCTACCTGAACCGGAAGAACGACGGCCCGCCGGGCCATCAAGTGGTGTGGGAGGGGTACGCCCGCATGACGTTGGGAGCGCAGGCCCTGGAGCGCGCGGTCCGGATCGGCGAGGCCAGCGCCATCCACACCCTCCGTGCCCAGTTGGAAAATGACTAATGGGCAGGCCGCGGCGGGACCGAGTTCGCCATGCCGATAAGTTTACCAATACCGGAAAATTTCTAGGTACTCGAATAATTTTGGATGCACTGAAAGTTCCCCTGATGTTTCTCATGCCAATTCTCCCCAGCTTCGAGTGCCGAGCGTAAAGACTGCATGAGTTGTTCATAGCGTTGCAGAACGGAGACCATCCGAGGATTTCAGAATTGCTGTGCCAAGTCGCATCTTGCCAGTCGTTCTTGCATAAGCTGTCAGTAGGAACAGCATTGGGACAAAGAGAGTCTGAGCTGGAAAAGGACTCCTTTAGAAGCTATGGAAATCTTGCGGAAATCTGTGGTTTGTGTGTACGGTTCGTGGACCAAGGAATATTTAGCACTCCCAACAACCCTCGGCTAGCGGAGTTCGTCGGGTCGGCGTTGGAAGCATACGAGGCCGTAAGGGCCGGGGAAGGCTTCGCTTTGACCGGTGCGTGGTTGGAGAAGTTGGCTATACAGTATGGCATTCATCCCGTTCGGGCGCGATAGCGTTTGTCGGAGGGTCATCAAGGTGGTTATGTTCATCGGTTTTTTGAAGGGTCGATGCCAGACACTCGTTTTGAAATCCGAACAATGCGGGTGCCGGAGGTTGACCAAGGGCAACCAATAGTCCGAACGGCCAATCTTTATCATGGAGGCTTTTTGATGCCCGGTCGCGCATCCGAAGGCATTAAGCTTTCGAAAGGAGAAAAATAGTGGGCCTTCGTGAGCGGATGGGTCAACTCCCGCGGGGAAGCGAAATTGCAAGCCATTTCGAAACCTATGGAGTGGAAGGAAATCCCTTTCCGGCTGCGGGGCAACCTTCTGGGCATCCTCGCATGGAAGACAAATTCGACGACGAGTTCGAGAAACGGGTGAGGAAATTCGAGTCAGTCGAGCGGCCTTCACAAATTGTACTGGTGGAGGGAACACAAGGAGCAGGAAAAACGAACCTTCTAAACTATTATGAACAGCAATTCCGGGAGTTTTATGAAGGGGATGAAGCGTTCTACATCATCCGGTACTTTCCCGATCCCGAGCCGAGCTTTGATTCGGTTGTAAGATGGATTTTCCAGGGGCTGGATCATGCGCATTTTGAGCGCATTGGACAAGCTTTATCGAATGCGCCGGAAGAAGTGCGATATGATGCCAAGGAAATTGCGCGAAACCACGACGTTCGAATTGTATTGAATAGTCTTGAAGGAGCCGGTGCTAAGCCAGAGGAGCTTTCTGAGCGCGCACGATTGGTGCTGGAGTGGTTTTGGGGGTTGCGAATACTGAAGCAACATCGCGAAAGTTTAGGAGTTAGCTATCGGCTTGACACGGTGGGATCCCGTATGCAGGCGCTTAGGGATATGGTTTACGTTAGCGAGCGATTGGGATTGCTTAAAGGGATTTTGCTATTATTGGATGAGTTGGAGAAACAAGACTATTCTCTATGCAAGACACCGGTACTACGGTTTCTCTCGGCTATCCGTGCTCTAATCGATGCATTGCCGCGAAATTTATTCTTGGTTTTGGCTATGACACCGCAAGCGAGGCTGCGCTATTTTGCGATGATGCCAGCGCTTGCTGGACGACATCAGGACATCTTGAAGTTAAATCCTATAGAAGAGTTTGAGCAAGCTAAGAGGTTGTGTGATTTTTATATTGACCGGGCCAGAGTAAGTGCGCGTGTAAGTAAGGGAAATCTCGATAAAGAGCAGGGTAGCCGTACAATATTTAACGACGAGGAATTACAGAAGATGTATTACGAGTTGAAAGAGCGATCAAGCGAGCAGGGAACGGAAGGCATCACCCCGAGAGATTTTCTACATCGCCTCCGCGAGGAATGGAGCAGAATAACGACGTAGACGCGGCTAACAGATCTACATCGCCCCGGACGCATTTTTTGACGTTCTGAAACTCTAGTCGTTAGAACACTCCCCGCATTTCCGGCCTTCATTAGGTCTGCCCAGCCGTTCGAACACACCGCCTTAGACACGTTTCCTACCCGGAGAGCGATGGAAGCGGTCAGGCAATATTACTTGCCTTGATCCGGTCCCGCTTCCTGCATCCTCGCTGCGCTGCGAAGGCGGGTTTTCACCGGATCGCCCTGTTCCGGCCGAAAAGGCAGATTTCCGGGGGAATCCGGGCCCTGCCGGTCTGCGTTACGGGCATTATGGGGCAAGTTCAGGGAGATTTGATCAATCGCACTATTCCAGTCCTTATAGCATCGAATCGATGCCTTACTTGGCGTTGGCGCTTGGTCCGTCTCCATTAGTTTCGCCGTCAACAGCCACATATGGTGGTTAACGTTGCTCACAACTGTATATTTCTCAAGGGAAGGTACCTTAATTGTGTCAATAAACCTTGCTGACGTTTTTGGAGCAGACCACTAGGTTGTTGTCCCAATATCCTTTCTCATTGTCGTTTTTTGGAAGGACACTTCTGCCTTTGCCGTCGCGCTCCCAAGTCCAAAAATCTTCGGTTACCTTCCCAAAGAGATCTTCACAAGCCACAAACAAGTCAAGGTCGGAACTGGAATTGAATTCCCTCCCAAGCTTCCTCAGTGCGAACGATTTACCAATCCGGGCGCTCCCGGTCATGCTGATATGTTAGGGAGCAACACGAAGCTTCCATCCCAACCAACAGCGAATTTCTTCTTATAGAGCCGGGCATTTTCTGAACGCGAAAGGAATCCCTTCGGATATCCAAAGGCGGGCGATTGACTCACGCGACCTTTGTCCTTCCTTCGCTGCCTCTAGAAGTAGAGATATATCCAGATGCGTGCCCTTCAGCACCGCCAAGGACCCATTAATTTTGAACGGTTGCATTTGGTGCAGTCAATGTATCTAGGTAAGCGTTCGGTCCAGCGATGACGATCCGTGTTGTCCGACTGCCGCCGACTCCCTAGACGTTGCCTTGAACGGTTATCCGGAGCGCGTAGCGCGCGCCGCGCAGTCTGCGCAATCGTGCCGGGGTGCCCCAAATACCGTGAACGCGGGAACCGCCAATTGCTTCATTTAATGTGGTTGCTCATAGCCGGCTTCGAGCGGACGGTCGGCTTGTCCATCCTAGCGGCAAACCTGCACCGGATTGGACTGATCGCGCAGAGGCGGGAGCGCAAGCGCCTCAATCGCCTCCGCAAGCGCGGGTTCCGGCTCGCCGCCTGACCCCGAAGCCCCCCTGACATGGCAGCGCCGACCCCGGAACAGCGACGGGGCGGCGGCCTATCGCCCGGACTTCGGATTTCTGTCCCGCTAGGCCGCCAAGCGGCGAAACCCGCCCCAAAATCGCCGAAAAAGCCGTCCGAAGGAGACTTGACTGAATTAGTCAAGATTAAAATTGCAAGCTTCGGCGGAAAAAAAGTAGAGGTTTTCGGCCAAGAACTAGCTAGGTTGCCGACGTGTCCCATATCCTGCACCTCGTTTCGTCCGTCGTCGGTCCGTCATCCCGTTTCCTCCCGGTTCGCAAGCCCTGCCGAGCAGCGAGCTGTCCCTGAATTCGAGGAGGGAGAATGCCAAGCGGTGCGCCACGCAGGGGATTCTGACACGGCGTTTTTCCCCGGCGGACGGATTCTTCGCGATACGCGGGACCATGCCGGAATTTTCAGCCGTTCCCGTCGCTCTTTCGAATCGCGGCAGCCGACGGCAAGAGATTTTCGGAACCTAGCCTCGGACAGAAAACTGTCTCCGAACCGCTTGACGACCCCGCCATGCAACCTCGCTTTCCCGCTCGCGGCTCCTTAATGGCATCAATAATTGCAATTATAGAATATTAGCGATTTTTAACATTAAAATATGACACTAAAATGTCAATTGTATTTAATATTGCACTATATTATATTGCCATTATCTTTATCGAGGAGAAACCAATGACAATAGCAAGCATCAATCCCGAAATACTGAAGCAGCATCGCGAGCGCGCAAGCCTTTCTCAGCAGGGACTGGCCGACGTGTCTAAAGTCAGCAAAAGGACGATCGCGCGCATCGAGGCCGGCAAGTCGTCCGCGAACACCAACTCCATCGCCAGGCTTGCAAGCGCGCTCGGCGTGCGACCGGAAGACTTGTCCGCTCAACACGGCTCCGGCGATAGAGAAAATCGGCTCTTGGGATTTCGCACTATCAAGGCCCCCATTCAGGAGACCGCCGGACTAGCTTTTCAGGTGGTCGAGAAACGCTACGGGATCTCAACGCGGAACCAGATTGCGATGGCACCGCTCTTTGCCGCTCTTCTGGCCGAGGGATGCCTGGCCTGGCGGCGGAGAAAACTCGAAGAGGCGGAAAAAGGCGCCGACACGCTTAGGGATGCGGACTACGGCCACCTCCTGTTCGTGATTGGCGCGGCCCGCGCGGAAGAAGGAATGGACGTCGAGCTGGAATCCATAAAGGAGCGGGATCTATTCGGGGAACGAGTCATGGACTATGTGGTCGAACAGCAATGGCGCGAACCCGATCCAATCGACCCGTTCACGAAATATCTGATGCACCTCGCCGAGCAATCCGGCGCAGAATTCATCAGGATTCTTCCTGAATCAACGGAAGAAGAAGATTTCGACAAGCTCGACCAATGGATGACAATTAGCCAGTTTTCCCGCTCGTCAATCAGCTACAGCATCGATGCGGCGGAGCTGGATCGCCTGGCCGGCGGCGATATATGGGCGGCCAAGGCCTTGCAGCGACATCATGCTAGAATCGCCGACATTCCTGAACGTATGCTGGGCGACGACGCGTCGGAGAAACGCATCGCCTGGCTTGGGAGCAAAGTGACGCAAGCCGAGCGCAAAGAGTTAGAGGATATAGACGCCTGGTTTAATGCATTCGCTGCAAGCAACGATACCGCGGACAAGGTGGAGATCTAAAAATGAAAATCTCAATCACAAACCATGCCCTTGTCCGCTGCGGTCAAAGGGGATTCAGGGAAAACGACTTCGATCTGGTTTTCCGGTTCGGCACCTTGACCGACGACGGATACCACCTGACCAGAAAGGACATCATGGAAGTCGACCGCCAGGTCAGGAAACTCGTGGATCGCCTTACAAAGCTGCAGGACGCCTTTGTTCCGACAACCGCTGACGGCAGTGCGGCGAAAACGATTTTCCGAGAAACGAAAATGCAGAGGCGACGCCGTACGGGTCGCCGGTGACCGGTTTGCCGAACTATCAATGCAACGTACTTCACTCGCTCATATTAATTTTCCTTTTCCATATTCATTGGGCTTGCACTGTATTGACGCCGTACCAGAGGATTTTCAGTCCCTGCCAGAGCTTCCGGGTGCCCGGAAGCGGCAGGCGCTTCGAGGCGTGGAACCCCGCCAGCCCGGCCGCGAGGACAACGAAGATCCCGATATCCATGTCCGGCGGCCCGCGCGGGACCTTGAAGCCGCGATCCTCGGCGGGGAAGCAGACCGTGTAGATGTCGTCCTGCGCAAAGTGGAGCCGCGCCGGGTCGTCCGGCCTTTCGCGGGCGAGCAGGGCGAGGTCCCAGTAATTGCATTTCCTTAACGACTACCCGTCATTTCCTTAAGGCCGCGCACTTGCACATTGGCCTCTTCAACCCGTTTTGATCTGTGTAGGATCTTGTTTAGTTCTGTGTCATGTTGTTCGCTACCGTCTCCGACTCCACTTTCCGACGGGCTTTCTCGAACCGCGCGGGAACGACCGTCCCGGTCGAAGCCGCGTCCGGACGGCGAGGATCGACGCCGCCGCGCGGCCGACCGTGTCGGCAAGCGAGGCCGCGTGGTTGAGGATCATCTCCTCGAGGATGAGGGCCAGCATGTCCAGCGCGTTCGTAAAGTTCACCTTCATTCGCGGCCGGTCGCTTTCGTCCACCTCGTCCAGAATACCGTCGCCATGGTTGGAGAACAGGTGTGCCATGGCGATCCAATGGCCTTCGGTTAAGGAATCAAGCTATTCGGATAAGAAAAGCCCCTGTTCCGGGTTGAGGGCCGGAGCCCGGGGCTAGTTTTGGGGGCGCCGGTTCAGGCACGTGATCTATTCGTCCATTTCGATCTTGGCTTCATGGATTTGCGCGGGCGCGAGCGGCCAGGCCGCTCACGCCGCATGCTCCGGGATACTCCGGCGAGGATGTGCACCAGGCCCGCGACCAGGAAGTTCCGCTGCATCGGGAACATGGTCTCGACCTGGCGGCCTATCCCGAAGACAGGATCCGAGACCGGCGGACCGGTCTGCGTACGATCGAAGCGGCAGTGAAGGCCGGGGTGAAGCCGGATGATTTGCTCCAGGCATTCAAAGCTTACGCGAAAGAGACCGAGGACTACACGCGCAGCAAGGTTTGCTTCTTGGACAACTGGTTCAAGATGCGGCTTTAGGAGAAAGAGGTCGCTCAGATACCGGCTGACCGCGAGAAGGCGCGAAAGGCCGAAGCCAAAGGCCGCGCCAACCTCGCCGAGTGGAGCCACGAGCGCCATCCCCTGTGCCGCCACATCACCAACCGGCAGATCGAGGACTTAATTACGTCAAAGCGGGTGATGCCCGAACAGGTGCGTGCGGCGGGGCTGCAGGCGTGAGTGCAGTCTGTGAGTTGCGCTATGGCGTAAAATTCATGAATTTGCGTTGCAGCGCAATATGTTTTCTCTGAAACTCTATTCGGGCTTTGGGCACACTTTCCCCTGGCCGCCGGCACCCGTTTTTTTCGAGAGGCAGCCACGGTGGCGTCAGTCTGGAAGGCGTCGCCGGTCACTCACTGTCGGCGATT
>MPMP01000019.1 GCA_002238565.1 Albidovulum sp. bin36 | reverse complement strand
TGAAGTCATCGAGCAAGCGAACGATACCATTCACGGGCTGGCATCCTACTTCTATGCGAGGGACCTATCCCGGGTGTGGCGCGTAGCGGAAGCTTTGGAATACGGAATGGTTGCGATCAATACCGGGATACTGTCCACGGAGGCGGCGCCGTTCGGCGGAGTTAAGCAATCCGGCATAGGCCGCGAAGGCTCGCGTCACGGAATCGACGAATACCTTGAAATGAAATATCTCTGCATGGCCGTCTGATCTGAAATCCGGAATGGAATTCGGCGTTCGGCAAGCCGGGCGCCGACTCGAACAGGCGATCCCGTCGCCGTTGGAATCAAGCATCTGAAAGACGCGCGGCGAGCGGGTGCGCGATCTCCTGCCAGAGCCCGGAGAACTCGTTGAGGATTAGGCTGGCATCGGCGTCGTGAGCGGCGCAGCGTCGCTCTGGGCGACTAGCTTGGGTGAAAACGACCGGCTACTTTGGACAAAATTCGGGTGGTACATTGGTGAAATTCGGCAAGCCGGGCAAGCATGAAGCGCTCAAAACGCCACCGGAGCTGAAGGGCTCTCCGTGAGTTAAGGTGTTTCGGTTGATCAGCGTTCTCACCTCGCAACTAACTGCATTGCCAAGTCCACGATGCCCGGTTCTCGAATATCGGCCTCAACGATTTGTCCTGCATGCTTGATCTGTCGACGTGTTCGAAACCATTTCATTGAAAACCCTCCACGAACCGCCATCATAGCGCTAATGGTCGCCCATTCGGCGATTTCAGGAAGTTCGTTAAGGGGATAGGTTCGGGAAAAATGCAAAAATTTCCTGTTCCCATTTCCCTCCGCGCAGGTGGCTCGGCCGTCGGCTACCTAGCGACGAGATTCTCGGCATCCATACTAGCTGAAGGGTTTCGAACAGTGCCGCAGGCTCATTCGCGCATTATTCGGGTTTGGACCCGCCGATAGACGCAAATTATTCGAGCGAAATTCACGACAATTGCAGGCCGGGCCGATTACGGTTGCAGGTCGCTGCGCACTGCGCTTGGAAGATTGCATTCCCGGATACACTCGGTTACATTCGCCCCACCATTTAAACTCCGTCGCAAAGCTTGTACGCGGAATTGTCCGCAAGGAACGTGTTTGCGTGAGAGAATGACAATGCCGGCGACAAAATCTTCGCCAGATTTAATGAGGGTGTAGCCCAAAATGGTTGGTTGGGCCGAATGTGAGTTTCCGACCTTCCAGCCCATAAAGAGGCGCGCTGCTATCGGAATACTTTCTCGCATCGCTTTGCAACAAGTTTGAGATACACCCATTTAATGACGGACACTTGACAAGCCGGGAATTCTGCTATACATCTCCAAGTGGAGGCTTTGCAGGCGACTGCATTGCCTTTTTTATTGCTCGCCCAATGGCCGCCCTAGATCGGGGATCAACTTGAAGCCATAATTGACGCCTCCAGATGGCAAACGTTGCGTGAAGCGGAGTTTAATGACAGAGCAGGCTAGGCGGGATAATTCGTGTCGTTTCGGCTCATCCATATAGCGCAATCGTACTCCCCAGCTGATGATATAGGCAACCAGATCCGCCACTTGCACCATGGTTGTCAGGTCACTATGGACGAAAAAAGGCTCTGGAATAATCAGTCGGGATCGTATCTTGCCTTTCTCGGTGCTGAGAAAATATTTGCCAACCTGCTTTAGCAGAACGCGGCTTGCGCTCTTATCCAGTTCATCGAAGACGATGTAGCCCATGGGGTCATCGTCGTGGCTGTTGAGAAAATAGAAAAACCGCTCAAACAGATACGCGTAGTCTTTGCGCAGCATTATTGACCGAGGTCGGAGCGCAGATCTCGGGATGATGGACGCAAACGCAGAAACATCCGAATAATTGAAGAGCTTTTATGTAGCTTCGCAATAAGCGATCTTGGCTTGGGCAAGAGCGGTCAATCGTTCTCGGGACACATTTGTTCCGTCGCGCGGAATTTCCCGTGCAAGTTGAGTCGCCGACAGTACAATCGGGTTCATTTGGGCTTCGTGCCTGAATTCCTTGCGGCCCCGTTCTAGCAGGCCTAGAAAAGACGCATTCCGATTATCTTTTTCTGCAAATCTGACAATCGGCGGATCAATGGCCGGAGAACCCGGTTTTCGACGGCGATGCCTGCTAGTATTTCGCGGAGCGACTCTCGCATGTCTTGCCCGGATTCATCAATGAACAAGGTTCAACTCAAGCCGCATCTCCAGAATGTATGGGTCCTATGCGGCGCGTATGGCTTGCTTGGCAAAATCACGACAGGGGCCTGTCTGCAGCACTATCCGGATCTCACTCGTAGACGCTCTTTATGCATCTCCGAGACTCTTCGTTGATTCTCCGAAATCCAGGCAAGTATAGTGATCCCCGGTTGCGAACAGGCAATGTTCGTAAGCGGCTAAATTGCGGCATAGCGTGTTTTCTGGATTCAATATGCGACTGGCCCGGCAGATCGGAGGAACGGCATTCGACTCCGAATTCGAGGTCCGATGCCATCGGATCGCCGGCGAACATTTGCTCTTTGATTTGGCGCCGCATCGCTCTTTTTTTCAGAGCCGGTCTAGCATCCGTTCGGGGGCGCGGCCAAGGCTCGGCGAACGGACGCGGCGGGAAGACGGGAAGTGCGGAGGCGGGCGAAGGCGCCAATAGGAATCAAGCAATGGGGAAAAAGAACAATTTTGCAAAAGTGCGGCGAATCGCCAGAATCCCGCACTGTTATTCCGCCATCGACAGGCAGGTTCTCGGAATAGCGAAGCCCGGGCGGTATTTCGCCCGGGCTTCGCAGATGCGTTGAAGGATTTACTCAGTTGGTGAATTCGGGATAGGCGTCCATTCCCAATTCACTCGCGTCAAGGCCGACAACCTCGTCTTCTTCGCTTACGCGAATGCCGATCGTCGATTTCAATGCGAACCAGACGGCATAGGACACGACGAAGACAAATGCGCCGACAATAAAGATTGGAACGATTTGACCCATGAGAGTTGCATCGGGATTCGTGAGAAGGACCGCGATTGTTCCCCAGATGCCGGCGAAGAGATGAACCGGAATCGCGCCTACGACATCGTCGATTTTCAAACTGTCGAGGAAACGAATTCCGAACACGACTATTATGCCGCCGATGCCGCCGATTACGAGAGCCATGAACAGCGAAGGGGTTAGCGGTTCCGCAGTGATAGCCACGAGACCGGCCAGCGCTCCGTTCAGAACCAGTGTCAAATCGACCTTTTTGAACATGATTTGAGTTAGGATCATGGCTGTCGCCGCGCCGGCCGCGGCCGCCATATTCGTATTGGCGAATATCCGACTCACGTCGGCGGTATCGCCGACGCTTCCGAGCGCAAGCTGCGAGCCGCCGTTAAATCCGAACCAGCCCAGCCAGAGAATGAAGGTGCCGAGCGTAGCGAGAGGCAGGTTGGAACCCATAATGGGGAAAACTTGGCCGTTTCGGTATTTTCCGGTACGCGCTCCGAGAAGTATCGCGCCGGCAAGCGCGGCCCAGCCGCCTACCGAGTGGACCACCGTGGATCCTGCAAAGTCCAGGAACCCGAATTGCGAATCCAGAAATCCGCCGCCCCATTTCCAGGATGCCTGGATGGGGTATATCAAAGCGGTCAAGACGGCGGTGAAAATTAAGAACGGCCAGAGCTTTATTCGCTCCGCCAGAGTTCCGGAGACAATCGACGCGGCGGTGGCGCAGAACATCAATTGGAAAAAGAAGTCGGACCCGGTCGAGGCGTAGGCAATATCGTCCGCCTCGTCTGCGCCGATGCCGACGCTTTCAAGTACCGCAGTGCCGAATGCGCCGAGGAAACCGCCGCCGTCGTCGGTGCCGATCGACCAGTTTCCGAGCGGATACATGAGGTTGTATCCGACCAGCCAGTACATGATGCTCGCGATCGAAAACAGCCCGACGTTTTTCGTTAGCTGCGTTGTTGTATTCTTTGTTCTGACCAGCCCCGCCTCCAGCATGGCGAATCCGGCCGCCATCCAGAAAACAAGAAAACCGCACACGAGAAACAGGAACGAGTTTAGAATAAACGCGGTATGCTCTGCGGGCTCGCCGCCACTGCCGACTTCCTGCGCCGCCGCCGCCGCCGGCAGAAGCAGCAGCGGAACAAGCGCTAGGCTCGTTGATTGCGTTAATTTTTTCATCGATTTTTCCTCTCTATTATGAAAGCAGCGCTCTGCTACGCTTTTCTGCCGATTCCGCCGGTTCGAATTCGCATGGTTCGCGCTGCCAACGGCACGTAAAATTGCTGTCGCCGAATTGGCCGGTCATAGGCTCAAGATCCGACCGCAAGGTCGGTTCCGCGTTATGGATGGCAAACGAAAGGGAACTGGCGGTTCGCAACGCAGTATTTTTTCATGCAAGGACAAATGTCCGGTTCCCTTGCTATCTGCTATCTTCAATCCGAATTCGCCGAGCCAGGAATGCGCTGGCTGAACAAACTTGGGCTTGAGTGTCTCGATGTCGAATTCGATTGGCTTCATTGATCTCGGCGCCTTCGGCAAAGCTGCAGTTCTGCGCGCCGATCAGGAGAAGCCGATAGGCCCGCATACGTCGAAGTCCCAAGTAAGGAGGCGAGAGGACAAGCACGAAAAAATGGTCGTAATTATTGACATAATTGGCTGTTTTGACCAAAAAATATGCAGTTAAAACTTATACCGGCTATTTTTTGTGCGAGAATTGTATGTAAACTGCCGATTGGTTCCGGCCTAGTCAAATCTAATGCTTGCCGCGAACATTTTTCTCGCCGCATCATCGCGGACGAAGATTCGCCGCCGATGAAATTAAATAGGCTGCACGGGACAAGCGCGCGAAGGATTCTAGTTGACTGCGAGGCGGCCACGCGCTCGCCGGGCCGACCGCGAACATGCCGGCGATGCAGCGGGCTGTCTCGCGAGCATTCTTTGCGTAGCGCTGGACTCGGCTTGCCGCGCCGCTGCCGGATTCGAGCGCACGCCTGTTTCGCCGATCAGGCTTATTCGCGCATGCGAATTATGGATCCTTTTACCGGCGCGGCATCGGCCATTCTGCCGGGATCTTGACCGGTCGGCGATTGAAACGTCTTGCTGCCGGTTGCCATTGAAGATTCGCCGAGATTACGTTTCAGCGCAAAGCAGTTAAATGGATCGAGCAATCCTGCGAAAAATCAAATTATCAAGACCTGCGTGCCGAGCTTAGCGTGGCTAAATAGCTCCGCGATATGCTCGTTGTACAAGCCGATGCAGCCGTTCGAGGATCGTCGACCGATTTTTCGCGTGTCGTGGGTGCCGTGAATCCGGTAAAACACCCAGGCAAGATGTAAAGCGTGAGTACCTAGCGGATTGTCGGGACCTGGCGGGATGTAGCTCGGCCAATCGGGATTTTTCTCCAGCATCGAGGGCGTTGGTCTCCAGGACGGGCCTTCCACTTTTTTGACGACCTCGGTGCGGCCAAGCCTTGTCAATTCAGGTGAGACCGGAACGCTGGTCGGATAAAGAAGGACGACCGATTCGTCTTCCGACCAGAAATGCAACGCGCGCGACGTGATATCCACCAGTATTGCGCCATGGCCAAGATCGGAGAAATACGGCCTCCACTCCTTGGAGCGGAAACTTGACGAGTTGCGAATCACGCGATTTGAAATCTGCTCTTCGAATTCCGTGGAATTCTCCATCGTTCCGGATGTTTGAGCGGTCGCGGCGACCGCTGCAAGCGAACCGACGCCCGCCGCTAGCGAGCACGCGAAATCTCTTCGACTAAATTTGGAATTTGCCATGTATAAAAGTCCTGCTGCTGACGCGAGGCCGAAGCCTTTGCATGTCCTAGGCTACTTATTTACAACATGCGCCGTTGCGGGCGCCAATAAATTTTTCGTAAGGTGCGGAGCGATTGATTTTCGTTTGAAAACAGGCTATCGAACCTAGGGTTGGCAGAACCCAATCCTAGAATGAAGCTGAATATTCTTTTCCCGATTTTCCTTGCTGTTGCGCTAGCCGGGTGCAATTCCCCGGCCTTGAATAGCACAACTTCGCCGCCTGTAGCGCAAAACAATGCCGAAGTCGCAGCAGCGGTTGAGGCTGCCCAAGCCGAATTGGCGGTTGAGATTGGCGACGAGCGAGCAGAAAAAGCGAGAATCATGTACAGGATGCTTGACCTAGTCAATTTGACTCGGACGCGGCTTGAGCTTCCCCATGTGGAATTGTCGTCGACATTGAACGCGGCGGCGCAAACCCACTCTTTCGACATGTCGATGCAAAACAGGCCCTGGCATTTCGGCTCGGACGGGTCTTCGCCATTGGACCGGGCGCGTAGAAGTTTTTATCCCGGAAGGCTTCTTGGCGAAAACATCTCGGAGTCCTACGAGAATGATTTCCAGACTATTGTCGCGTGGCTAAGCGAGGACAGTACGCGAGATGTCCTGCTCGACCCCGAGGCGAGGCATGTCGGAATAGGCTGGTATCAGGAAGCGAGCGGCAAGAACTGGTGGACGCTTGTAACGGGTAAATAGTTCCAAGGCTTCGAATGTTACGGGCCGCTTCAAGACATCGCAAAATTCCCGGAGCGGGAGCGTCCTTTTTCGGGCTTGCGAATCCAGACTGGCGGGAATTCCGGCGCGCGCTTGGCGGAATTCCCGATTCTTATTCCTTCGCCGGCAGCGGCGGTTCGATTCTTCCGGAATATTCCCGAATTCCGGGCTTTGCGATTATCGAATTGCTATGCTTTGATGCTTTGAAGGGCGACTTGCAATGGCCCGGAATACAAGCGACTATGAATCATGCCGAATAACAAGATCAGCCGAAGAATTGCGATTTCGGGCATAGCGGCAGCAGCCGCCGGCGCCGCAGCAGTCCCGTTTATTACGGAGGCTCGGTCCACGTCACTGGACTACAAATTTAGCGGTCCGGCCTCGGACAGAGAACTTGAGCTCATGCCCCCGTCAAATTGCACTCCCGGCACTTTGAGCCAAACTGAAGGCCCCTACTATACCCCTCGCACGCCGCGCAGGGAAAATCTGATTGAAGATGGAACAGGCGGCGAAACTCTGGTTCTTGAAGGACTAATTCTAACATCCGGCTGCGTTCCGGTTGCAGGCGCCGTGATCGACATCTGGCACTGCGATGAAAACGGGTACTACGATAACGAGGGATATCGCTATCGCGGCCACCAATTCACCGATTCTTCCGGAGCTTACCGCTTCATTACAATCCGCCCGAAGCGCTATTTTAGGCGAACTCCCCATATCCATGTTAAAGTCAAGGGCAAGGAAACCCGATTGCTGACATCGCAGCTTTACTTTCCCGATCAAGCGAGCATCAACAGATCGGACGGCATATTCCGCGAGAGCTTGAACATGGCGTTGAGCCGCGTTGGCGAAATCTGGTACGGACGCTACGATTTTTTTATCGCGGCCGCATGAGAATGCTAGCTCGGTTCGCTCGGAGCCGCTATTCGAGATAGGAATCCGTCCGCAATTTATCTCGCCCTCCTAGATTCGGAGGGGTTGCCCGGAACGGGCGGAAGCTTCTGTCGAACGCGAAGCAAAAAGTTTCAATTGATTCGACTTCTCGGGAAAGATGGCGTTCCTTTCCGTCAACGGTCGATGCAAGACTTTTTTCGCTTTCCAAAGCTTTTAGAGAGCCGTGATTCCGAGTTTCAAACATTGTCGCAGTGACCCGGGACTGCAGCTAAATTTAAATGTCGCAAAAGGGCGCGCTGTCTGCTCCAGAAGCCGGACAATTCGGGGCGGCTGGCATCTAATGGTTGCGGGCGTCCGGTAGGCGTAGTCAGAAAATCAAGTGGATGTTCAAGTCGCAGGCGGTTTGATTTCCCTTGCTTCGCATCGCCAGCGACCTATCGATCCCGGAGACTCCGGTTCCGGTTAAAAATGCGTGCCGCCGACGGTTATCATCGCTTCGGCGACCTGGCCGAATGCGATGCCGTCGGCAGATAAATCAACCGCGATCGTACGTCTTCGGCATTTGCCATTTATTTCGATATCCATGCCGCACTCAACTTCCTGCCGAGCTTCTGCGGTCACCGCGGCTGGTTCGCCCTTCCAGCCATTTGCGTCCATAAGCCGAAGTTCGAGAATTGCGCGTCTGTTCAGGGGATTTCTAACGCGAGCCGTCAAGTGCGCCGTGCCGGGATGCTTCAAATGCGTTCGATAGGGCCAAATCCAGCCAGCCATGCTGTCCAATCCAAAGTGGGAGTCTTCGCCGCTTAGCGGCATTAGAGATTCATGAAGTCGCCGATAGTCGTGCGCGCATGACTGGATTTCCTGAAAAAACGCGTCGCTTGTGAATTGCGGCGAACAATGCCCGGAAAGAACTACATCGGGACGGAAATTTAGCAGCCATTCAGCGCTCTGATGCAGACCGTCGAGATGTGCTCCGTTCCTGTAGACGTACTTGGAGATCAATGACCGGTCGGGCGGCATTGAAAAGGATTCTTCCGCGAACCCGTATTGATCGCCGGTATGAGCGAATTTCAGTCCGTCCGCTTCGAAACCGATCAACGCGGAAAACCTAGTGTGGCCGCTCATCGGGGCGAAATGGAATTTGAACTCTTCCCATTCAAACACTTCATCCAGCGCCACTCGTCGGTCGACTTTGCAGGTGCGCGGCCAATTGCAAGGAAAACGATGGGCCGACGGGTATTCGAGTAAGTCGGCGAATGCTTCGGATGCTATGCATTTCGTTCCGTAAAGGCGCCTTAGCAGCGGAATCGCGGCGACGTGATCGTCATGATAATGGCTCACTAGCACGGCATCGATGGCATCGATGCCGAACCGGGTCCTCATAGCGTTTCGGTGGTGCAAGAGCGCCCGCCGGTTTTGAGGCGCGCTATAGTCAACCCGGCCCAGCGCCACGAAGTGGTATCCGTAGTCGATCGACAGGACCTTGCCGCTCTTGCTCCGAATGAACCAGGTTCTGCAGGACGAATCCTGATCCAGCCAGACGCTGTCCGAAACGCGTATCAACGGTCTGGGATTCTCGATATTGCTCAGTCGGTCGGACACGCTTTCCCAATAGAAACTTTCCGGTTCCAAAGGGTGGGTGGCAAGCATGTTTCCAAGGTTCTTCTTGGTATCGCGAACTGCGGATTCGACGCGATCGGCAATCGGATATCCAAGGCTCGGCAGTACCGCGCTGAAGTCGCCGCGCAATATTTCATTGAGGCTGAAGTACGCCGAATATCCCCCGTTCAGGTCGAGATAATTGTACTGGTAGGGCGCGACGCGCGGAACCTTTCCGGCCGAGTGGATCGTTTCGCCGCAAAAAACCACTTTCTCCCGGCCCGGGCCGATACGGCATGCCAGGCCGATCTGGCCGACGCTCGCGCCCGGCAAGGGCATGACCTCGAACTCGATTCCGCATAGCGAGACTATGTCGTAGTCTCTAAGCGCGCCGCTTGCCGAAATTCCTTCGACCGGCGCATGCAAATCCCACAAATTGTCGTAAATCAGGTAGGTTTCCCGTCTTCTGAAATGTTCCTGCGGCTCTTCGAAGAACATCCGCTCGCCTTCCGGAACGAATACCGGGATGCCGCGACGAGCCGCTTCCGCCGCGCCCGCGGAGTGATCTCGGAAGAAATGCGTGCACAGCAATGCTCTCGGCCTCTGAGGCAGCTGGTGCAGATGCTCCAGCCATAGCCCGGTACCGGAATCGATGATCGCGCAGCCTTCCGGCCCATTTATCGCATAGACGTTGCAGCTGTCCTCGAACATGAAGACATCGGGCAGAATGGACTTCCAATTGCTCATTTTGCGGTTCCCGTACTGGCCGCATCGGGCCGCGCCCGGTTAAAGGCCGGCATCGTCCGGCTTGCGCCGAATTGCGGACTCGGCAATTCGCGCGACCCGGGGCGGCATGCGCTGATCGGGGCTTGAAATCCTTGCAGGATTCACGAAGGCCGATGCGGGAGATATCGGGAGCGGAGCGGACGCGGTCAACGCGAGGCCGCTTTACCGGCAGCGGAACGATTTGAAGCGGAGAATTTCGGGTGACCGGCTTGAGCGAGCTTGCGGCTTTCGGCGAATTGCAGCGGCGACCGGCGCTGTTTAGCGGTATCCGATTTCAGCTGGCCGCAAGCAGCCATGATGTCTTCGCCGCGCGGAGTTCTGACGGGAGAGGCGTAGCCCGCCTTATAGACTACATGCGCGAATTTTCGTATCTGCTCCGGGTCGGATCGTTCGTAAGGAGCCCCGGGCCATTCATTGAAGGGGATCAAATTGACCTTGCTCGGAATTCCGCGAATCAAATTCACCAGCCTGTATGCGTCCTCGAGAGAATCGTTCACGTCCTTGATCATTACGTATTCGAAAGTTACGCGATCGGAGTTCGAGAGATCGGGATAATTCCTGATAGCGTCGAGCAAGGTCTTGATGTTCCACTTTCGGTTAATGGGTACCAGCCGGTCGCGGACCTCGTCCGTTGTCGCGTGGAAGGAAATCGCTAGCCGGCACCCGATCTCGTCGCCGGTCCTGGCGAGCATGGGAGCGACGCCGGAAGTCGAGAGCGTTATCCGACGCTTGGAAAGGCTGATGCCTTCGTTGTCCATCGCGATTTTCATCGCATCGCGAACATTCTCGAAATTGTACAGCGGCTCGCCCATGCCCATCAGCACGATATTGGAAATCAGCCTGGTTTCGTTCTTCGGATGCCGGCCCGGTTTCGGCCATTCGTCTAGGTCGTCGCGCGCGACGAGGATCTGGCCGACGATTTCGGCCGCGGTCAAATTTCGCACGAGCGGCTGGGTTCCGGTGTAGCAGAACGAGCAGTTGAGCGTGCAGCCGACTTGCGAGGACACGCATAGAGTTCCCCGATCGGCATCGGGAATGTACACGGTTTCAATCTCATGGCCGCTGCCGATCCGGAGCAAGTATTTCCTCGTTCCGTCCGAACTAACCAGTCGACGGGAAACCGAGGGCGCTTCTATTGAGAAATGCTCGTGAAGAAACTTGCGGTAGTCTTTCGCAAGATTCGTCATCGCCTGAAATTCGCGAACGCCCTTTTGATAGATCCATTGCCAAATCTGCGCAACGCGCATATTCGCCTTGTCTTCAGGAGTTCCCCTGGACGTCAATTCGCGGCGCAGTTCCGTCCTGGTCATCCCCACCAGGTTGACTTTCAGGCTTCTCGGCGAAGCATTGGGATTGCCCTTGGCATTAGGCCTCGAGGGAGCTGGCGCGGCTATTTCGCCCTGCATCATCTGTTCCGTTTCCATTAAAATGGAATCAAGAGGCTGTCGCCGCGCTATCTTCCCGAACAGCGTTCAGCCGAACCGGAACAACGAGCGGAGGCCGCGCGCCTGGTCCCTAATTGCAGCGGTTCTTCGCTTTTTCCAGCGCCGCGGTAAATCCAAGTAGCGAAAAAGTGTCCTTGGTATTCGTGCTCCGCTGCGAGACCGCTCTTACAACGGCCCTGTTGCCTTTCTTCATTCCGTCAACCAGTCGGTCTTCTTCGACCGGCATAGGCCAGGCCCATTCGACGGCCGATCCTTCTTCGCCCGTCAAAAAGCGATATTCGTTCGACCCCAAACTGAGTCGAACCGAATCCTTGCGGAAGGGATAGCCTCCGCTGAAAGATACCGATGAATTGCCGGTTTTGCCCTTTTTGAATGCAACGAATAGGCCGATGTCGCCGCGCTTTACGCTTACACGCTTTCCGTTGCGAGTGTTTTCGGTACTTTTAGGCGCGGAAAAAATCCAGCACTGCTGGTCGGATTCGAAAATGCTCCAGTCCCTTTCGATGCCGACGCTCCGAACTTTCTCCTGCGCGTAGGCGGGCGCAACGCTTGCCGCTGCCGCCATCGCAAGGCACGCAATCAAAATTTTCCAATTTTTCATACGGGATCCGAAAATTGCATCATCTAGAGTCGATTTAGCTTGTCGCATTTTGCATGAATTCTCTTCAATTTCGCATGCGCGAATTCCACAATATTGTTACGGCGATGGCCGTGCGGTCGCACGGAGTGTCGCGACCGATTAAAGCCGACTGCGTCGAGGTCGCTACCAAATTCCATGCGGCCATAACCATGTTCGTCAAGGCGCATCAATTGCGTACTCCGCAAAATTTGTCAATACGGCGAGCTGCGCTGCCGCGCCGGATCGGAACGGCATGCGATCGCAAAATGGTGAATTCGAAACCGATCATCTGCGCTCCTTTCACTCGATGCGGCGATTGAGGATTCGAACAGCCGATGGCGAGGCCGGCGGCGGGCGAATCGGAGTGCGATGCGAACTCCGCGAATCGCCGGGTCGAAGAGCCCGCGAATTCGATTTTCAAGCAGGACAATTTCCCATGTCAAGTGACGGCTCTTACGCCAAAAACGAGAATCATGGACAGTGAATCCAAATAATGGGACGGTACGCTCCACATTGGCGCGCGGCGCCCTTAAGCGGCCTGGCCCGAACATTTGGCGACTAGCGCTAGCGCCTTTCCCATTTACGCAGCTTCGAATTCGGGCGCGCTTCCGTAGCGGCTGCGATTCGCTCAGCAAACGAACCGCAACCGAATATGCCGCTGAAACGCGCGAATGACATGCGAACCTTGGCTTCGGCGGGCTCGCGGCCCGGCGGTGAAATACGTTCACGCGACGGCCGACGGGCATTCCGGCGCGAAGGGCGAAAGCGGTAATGCGGAACAATACGGCGGGCTTTTGCTGTAGCGGCGGCGGGCCGGGCATTTGCAAGTTGCAATAATCGAGAGATTCGTCCAAATACTTCCGTTCAGCATACCATGATCGCCGCGCGAGCCATGGTCTTGAAAACGGGAGGTTGCCGTGTCTGCGCCGAAAACGCTCTACGATAAGATTTGGGACTCGCATGTCGTACACGAATCCGAGGACGGAACTTGCTTGCTCTACATTGATCGGCATCTCGTGCACGAGGTCACGAGCCCGCAGGCTTTCGAGGGCTTGCGCATGTCCGATCGAAAAGTACGAGCGCCGGAGAAGACGATCGCCGTGCCGGATCACAATGTGCCGACCGATGTCAATCGCGCCAAGGGAATTCGAAATGAGGAAAGCCGAATCCAGGTCGAGGCGCTTGAAACCAATGCCCGCGAATTTGGCATCGAGTACTACGGGGTCAACGACGTTAGGCAAGGAATCGTCCATATTATTGGGCCCGAGCAAGGCTGGACTCAGCCCGGAATGACGATTGTTTGCGGAGACAGCCATACGGCGACGCACGGCGCTTTCGGGGCGCTCGCGCATGGAATCGGCACTAGCGAAGTCGAACACGTGCTAGCGACGCAAACGCTGATCCAAAAGAAGTCGAAGAACATGAAAGTCGAAATCTCGGGTGAACTCGGCGAATGGGTTACCGCCAAGGACATTACGCTTTCGATAATCGGCGCGACCGGTACTGCCGGCGCGACGGGGCACGTCATAGAATACTGCGGCGATGCGATTATGAAACTGACGATGGAAGGCCGGATGACGGTCTGCAATATGGCGATAGAAGGTGGCGCCAGGGCCGGATTGGTCGCTCCCGACGACAAGACGTTCGAATATGTGAAGGGTCGCCCTCACGCTCCGAAAGGAGGCGACTGGGAAGCCGCGATGGAATGGTGGATGACGCTGTTTACGGATGAAGGCGCGCATTTCGATAAGGTGGTTACGCTAGATGCAGCGGAAATCGTGCCGGTCGTCACCTGGGGCACGAGCCCGGAAGACGTGCTGCCGATTACCGGCAAAGTTCCCGACCCGAGCGAATTCGGAGAGGCGAAGGCGGAGGCCGCGAAGCGAAGCCTCGAGTATATGGGGCTGAATCCAGGCACCAGGCTGTCCGACATAGAAATCGAAACCGTGTTCATTGGATCGTGCACGAACGGACGGATCGAAGACTTGCGCGAAGTCGCCAAAGTTATGGAGGGGCGGAAGGTCAAGCAAGGAATCCGCGCCATGATCGTTCCCGGTTCGGGCCTGGTGCGAAGGCAGGCCGAGGAAGAGGGAATCGCGGCGAGTCTGATCAATGCAGGATTCGAATGGCGAATGGCCGGCTGCTCCATGTGCCTTGGAATGAATCCTGATCAGCTAAAGCCGGGCGAACGCTGCGCTTCAACATCCAATCGAAATTTCGAAGGCCGTCAGGGGCGCGGAGGACGCACTCACCTAGTGAGTCCGGCGATGGCGGCGGCCGCGGCGATCACGGGCAGGCTGACGGATGTAAGGGAACTGGCATAGGAGCGACGAGATGGAAAAATACGAGGCCTTTACCGGAATCGCCGCGCCGATGCCGTTGGTCAATATCGATACGGACATGATCATACCCAAGCAATTTCTGAAAACGATCAAGCGAACGGGCCTGGGCGTGAATCTATTCTTTGAAATGCGCTACGATATGGACGGCAACGAGAATCCGGACTTCGTACTGAATCAGAAAGCTTGGCGAAGTGCGGAAATCATCGTCGCTGGCGATAATTTCGGCTGCGGCTCGTCGCGCGAGCACGCGCCTTGGGCACTGAAGGATTTCGGAATTCGCTGCGTTGTTTCGACGGGATTCGCCGACATTTTCTATAACAACTGCTTTAAAAACGGCATTTTGCCGGTGACGTTGAAAGAACGCGAAGTGGCATCCCTGCTGGACTCCGCGCAAAACGGCGAGAATGCCCGGATAACGGTCGACTTGGAGTCTCAGACGATTACCGGGCCGCAGGGCGAGATCTTTGAATTCGAAATCGATCCATTCAAGAAAAAATGCTTGCTTGAGGGATTGGACGACATCGGGCTTACAATGGAAAAAGCCGGCGCGATCGACGAATTCGAAAAAAACTACAAATCCAGTCGGCCTTGGCTTTGAGCTATCGCTTCTTTGAACGCGGTCGAGACTATTCCCAGGCTTGAAATCGGGCTATCGCCCTTGAATTGAACTCGATGCTTCCCGGTAAGGCCATCTAGGGAAATAGGAAATATTTCATCGTCGCGAGAGCTTGCGGATGGGAGCATGGCCTTTGCCGCATCCTTGATCTTTGGTCGGCAAGATTGAAATTGTCTCTGCGGCGCACTCGTCTCGCCATAGCACGCTCGGCAGTCGCGTCGCATTCCTCGGCTCACGCTTCTTTTTCTAGCTTCAACCGCCGGATGCAAGTCGGCGAAGGCAGGATCTAGCGGTTCGCGGAAGAGAAGAATGACCCGCGAGCCGGACGCGACCTCAAGATATCGCGAATGAGCGCCTATCGCGCTCTGAAAAAAAGAATCGGTTTGAACGGGACCTGCAGCAAGGGCTGAATGCCCCGCCCCAAGTTTCCGGCTTCTGAATTTTGATCCCGCGACCGGTTGAAATTCGCGCATTGCTTCAGGGCGGACTCCGCCCCGTTCCTGCTTTTTCGAATATTCCGCTGGTTCGGGGCGGCGGAAATTGGCACCTAGAACGCGCCTCGAGAGACGAGACCCTGCCGGCAGGCTATTTGCGCCGAGCATCTTCACTTCCGCTAGCAGGCGGAGCTCGCGCCGGTTCATCCCGAGCGCGGGAATCGACTCCGTTCCGCAATGCCATTCCGTTCAATCGGAGTATCGCCGACAACCGGGCGTGAAACTGAGTCCTTCGGCGAGGATTCCCGCATGCGCCGCCTGCAAATTGATATATACCGGGCGACGGCGCCGGTCCGAAAAGCGCCGACTTGGGCTAGCCGCGATGAATAATTCCGCGCGCAATCGACCAATCCAGCCGCCTGCGATATTTGCCGTCCCCGCGAACGCCCTTGTAGCAGGTCGGCAAGACATCCTGCGTTTCTTCGCGGAATTTTCCAAGCCGATTATTCCACGCTTCAATATCGACTTTTTCATCGACACGAATATTTGTGACATGCCGTCCCGAGGGCTTGACAGCATAGCCGTCCAGCTCGCCGACTTCGCAAAACCGGATCGATGGGCCCGCCGCGTTGTCGAGAGCGAATAGCCCGACGTTTCCGTTTGAATCGTTGAAGCGAACCGGCGGGGCGCCGCGCCGCGGGCCCGGGGGGTGTGCGGAGAGGAAATGGCCGGCTTTTCCGGTTTAATTGTTGGAGGCGACCGGGCGGCCCGCCGCGCCTAGGCTCGGGACGCAGCCGGTTCAGGAGAGACAAATTCCCGATGCATTCGCGCCCGCTCCAGACCCGGATGTCGTTCGTCGGCTCCGGTTCGAAAAGAGCGAGCCCGACAGGATGGCCCGTATCCGGAAACAGCCTGCTCGTCAGCGAAATGAAATCCGCCAGCCTGTCTGTAGACAGGCCTGCGCAAATGAAGGATTCGGAAACCAGGGCGGCGATATGGCGGCAGTGGGCAAGGCATTTGCTCAGGGCATGCCTAAAGAGATCGTCATGGCCGCAGGACGGAAAGCGCATGCCCCGAGCCGCCGCGCTGTTCTTGGCAAGCCAGGGCGGATTCGTAACGCACACGGAATATCCTTCAGGAAATGATTCCAATGTGTCGCGAAATCTCACGCGACGTTCGAACGGCTCGATATCGAACGATGCATACGACCGGCCGAGAGACATGCGCTCGAGATGGTCGACTAGGCTATTGGCGCCCGCAAATGGTTCTAGAATCCGTTCGTTCCGAATGTCGGCTCGATGCGCCCACGAGAAAAAGGCCGGATGATCGAATGGATTTCCTAATGTAAAATATTGCCCACGCCGCCTCTTGTTCGTCATGCCGTCGGCTTGTCGGCTCCACTTTGGCCGGTCCGTCGAATCGCGGCGCCGCGCGGTTTTGCGGCGGGCGCGTTCATGGCATGCGAATCGGCAAGCTTAGCGAACTCAACCGCGAATCTATCGAACGGGTCGGCAGCCGGAATTCAATCTTCGATAAAAGGCTTTCGCATGCTTGCGCTCGCCCAGCCATGCTTTCCGGATGGCGGCAACCAAGGAATTATTCAATTGCTCGGCGGGTCCTGGCGTCGCATCTCAAATGCCGATTCGCGCAGCGAGCCGGGAAAAGCCGTTGATGCCGTGCTTCAATCCAGCCCGATTCTTTCCTCCGTGTTCGGGTCGAAATAGTAGACATGCTCGGGATTGATTTTCAGCCCGACCGTGGAGTTCATGTCCACTTTGAGATACCGGTCGCCCTTCGCCGTAATCTTCTGCGAGCCGAGCGTCAGCGTAACGAGTACGCTTTCGCCGGTGTTCTCCCAAGCGTAGACTTCGGCGTCGACGCCGGTCGTGCCGGCGCCGGCGACTTCGATGTCCTCCGGGCGGATTCCTAGCACCGCGCGCGGGTAGTCGCGGTAGTCGGCCGGGGCCAGTACCTGGCCGTTGGTTGTCGCGAACCGGCCATTCTCGATTCCGCCGTCGATCAGATTCATCGCCGGCGAGCCGATGAAGCCGGCTACGAAAATGTTCGAGGGATTGTTGTAGATTTCGTCGGGCGTTCCGAGCTGCCTAATGCGGCCGTGGTTCATGACCGCGACCCGGTCGGCGAGCGTCATCGCCTCGACCTGATCGTGGGTAACGTAAACTGTCGTGATCTTGAGTTCATGGCTAAGATGCTTGAGCTCCGCGCGCATGCTGACCCGGAGCTTGGCATCGAGATTGGAAAGCGGCTCGTCCATCAGAAATACGTTCGGCGTCCTGACGATGGCGCGGGCCAGGGCCACGCGCTGCCGCTGGCCGCCGGAAAGCTCCTTCGGGCGCCGGTGCAAGAATTCCGTAAGCTCGACGCGTCGCGCCGCTTTCTCGACCAGGCCGCGCACGGACGATTTCTCGATGTTTCTGACTTTCAAGGGATATGCGATGTTGTCGAAAACCGACATGTGGGGATAAAGGCCGTAATTCTGGAACACCATCGCGACATTCCGGTCCTTCGGCAAGTCGTCGTTCACCATCCGCTCGCCGATCCAGATTTCGCCGTCCGTCGGCTCTTCCAGACCCGCGATCATCCTCATGGTCGTCGTCTTGCCGCAGCCGGACGGTCCCAGAAGAACCAGGAACTCCTTGTCCGCGACTTCCAGGCTCTGGTTGTCGACGCCGACAAAGGAACCCCACCTCTTTGTAATGCCTTCAAGACGGATTCCAACCATTAGCGCACTGCTCCCATTGTCATGCCCTGAACGAAATGCTTGCGAATAATCAGCGCGAGAATGAACATCGGAACCATGATGATGATGCCTGCGGCGGACAGAAGATTCCACAGGTCGCCTTCCTCGGCCTTGAATAGCGCGAGGCCGACCGGAAGGGTGACCGCATCCTTGTTCGTTAAGATCAACGCGAAAAGGAATTCATTCCACGCAATGATGAAGCAGAAAATTCCCGAAGTAATCAAGCCGGGCGCGGCCATGGGCAGCACAATGTTGCGGATGACCTGCAGCCGGGAGGAGCCGTCTACCATCGCCGCCTCCTCGGTGTCGAGAGGAATGCCGTCTATGAAGCCCTTGATCATCCAGACCGCGAACGGCATCACGACGGCGAGATTAACCAGAATCAATCCAATGCGCGTGTCGAGAAGGCCGATATCCCGAAACATTACGAAGAACGGCAAGACGATCACGACGGCGGGTACGAACTGAGTCGCAAGGATCATGACCAGCATCGCGGTTTCGCCCGTAAGCCTGAAACGCGAAAAAGAATAGGCCGAGCAAGTCGCGGCCGGGATCGCGAGCGCGACGGTGGCCGCGGCGACGATCGTGGAATTCAGCAGCTTGTCGCCCAAGCGGTAGGGATCGGAAAAAACGGTTGCGAAGTTTTCGAGCGTGGGAACGAAGAAGACCTTCAGCTGATAGACGTCCACATGGGTTTTGAAGGCCGCGAGGAATATCCAGGCGATCGGAACCAGCATGACCGCCGCCGCCGCGAGGACCGCGAGGGTCTGAACTGCGCTCCAGAATTTTCTAGAAGTGCGGACCGCCATGGCTACGCCTTTCTAAAAACGAGCTTCGCGTACGCATAGGTCAGGACTATCATCGGGATGACCATCAGCCAGGCGACGGAGGCGGAATATCCGATTTGCCCGTACTTTAGCCCGTTAAAGTAGATGTAGTGGCTCAGCGTTTGCGTCGCCGTGCCGGGCCCGCCGTTCGTCAGCATGTAGACCTGGTCGAACGTCTTGAGGGAAAAAATCGATTTCAGTATGATTACGACGGCGAGCACGGGCGCTAGCTGCGGAAGCGTAACGTCCTTGAGAACGCGCCAGCCCGAGGCCCCGTCGACCTGCGCCGCCTCGATCGTATCTCGCGGAACCGCCGCCAGTCCTCCGATCAGCACGAGCGTCAGGAAGGGAATCCAGCCCCAGACATCGGCCATGACGCACACCCAGAAGGCGAGAAACGGATCCGCAAGCCAGCTGATGTGCGCGAGCGGCGGAAAGACCAGGCCGAAAAATGCGTCGAAGAGACCGAATTCCGGATTGAACATGAAGCGGAACGATACGCCTACCAGCGCGGGCGACATCGCGAACGGCAGGATCAGAAGAGTTTGGACGGAAGCGCGAAGCCGGCCTCCCGGAACGAGAAGCAGCGCGAGGCCGAGCGCCGCCGCAACGGTCAGCACTACGGTTGCAAGCGTGTAGAATCCGGTAACCGCGACGGCATTCCAAAATGCCGGCTCCTCCAGAATGGCCCAGGCATAGTTCTCCCCGCCGATAAATTTCTGGGGAAACTTCGGCCTCGTAAGTAGACCTTGGTAAAGCGAAAGAACGAATGATTGAACCAGCGGCCATATCGCGGTGGCGAGAACAACCGCTATCGACGGAAGCACCAGAAGGTATTTCAGCGTGCGGTCGCGCATGTCCGCCCGGAGTTCAGCCGATTCGGCCGGGCGCCATTACTTCGCGCCCGGCGCCGGGAGTCTTGCCCCCCGCTATTCGATCCGGCCCGATCTGCGGAGGATCCGCTCGGACTGCGCAGCGGCTTCGATCATCAATTCTCGAATGTCGCCTCCCGCGGCGGCGCGGGCGATCGCGGCGGAAATTACGTCGCCGACCTCCGGCCATTCGGTGATCTGCGGCATGATGTCGGAATTGCGGAGCGATTCCCATGCGGCCGCCTGAATGCCGTCGTTCGCCTCGTTGACATCGGCGTCGGTCAGGCTTGAAATGTGCGTTACGACGTTGTTGACGATTTTCTTGCCCTTGACCTCTCGCACGATGGCGTTGGCCTTGTCCATATCCGGGTTCGACAGCCACTTGAGGAATTCCCACGCGGCGCCCTGGTCGTCCGAGTATTCCGAGATGGAGAACGGCATTGAGATCGCATAGGATTTGGTATTGCCCTGGTATGTGGGCATGCCGGTGAAGCCGACCTGGTCCTTCGTCAGGGTGGAAGCGTCCGGATTGTAAAACCCGGAATAGGCCCACCACCATACCGGAATCATCGCCGAATTGCCTTGCATGAAGGATTGGCGGGCATCCTGCTCGACGAAGGAGACGCTGTTCGGATTCGTGGCGCCGTGGACGGTGTGCAGCGCTATATAGTCCTCGGTGGCCTTCAGGGCTTCCTCGGTGGTCCAGGCGGGGGTCCAGTCGTCGTTGAAGATATCCGCGCCCGCCGCCCAAAGGAAATTCAGCCAGATGAAGAGGTTTTGGCGGTTTCCGTCATTAAAATAGTATAGCGCGAGCGGAGCGATGTCCGGATTGGATTCCTTTAGGGCCTTCCCGACTTCAATGATTTCCTCCCAGCTGCCGGGCGGGTTCGGAATCAGGTCCTTGCGGTAGAACAGGAGCTGCGGGTGCGCTCTGAGAGGAAAGCCGAGCGTTTCGCCCTCGAACTGGGCCGAGCGAGCGAACGCGGCAGGATAGCGGTCCATGGAGATCCCGTCTCGCGACATCAGCTCATCGATTTTCACGAGCCAGTGGCTGTTGGCCGGCCCCCAGCTATCGAGGTAGTTGACGACATCGTAGGTTCCCGTCGCCGCAATGCCTTCGGCGGCGACTTTTTCTTGAAGCGAAACGAAGGGAATGAACGTCCATTCAGTTTCGATTCCGGTAAGTTCGGTGAATTCGTCGTCGCGAAGCATCAGCCCGTCGAATTGAGGCGTGACGACCGACAAAATGTCCAGCGTCGTGCCCTCGAACGGTTTCCCGGGCAATAGGTTGTATTTGGTCTCGTCGGCTAGCGAGAACGGCGACGCAGCCAGCATTGCCGCCGCCGCCGAAGCCGAAATAACGAATCGGCGATTCATAAGTTTTTTCTCCTCATTTGGACCAATTCGGTCCCGTATATCCCATCGCCGCGAAACATTAAATCGACTCCCGCGATTTATTGCAAAGATCCGCGCGTGCGCGCGAATGGCTGCAGATCGGCGATCCGAGGCGGAATCGAATAGCCCTGCGCCTGCGCGCAGCGGTCTCGGCGAATGTCATTCCCTGTTCGCCGGACGCCGCGCGCGAGGCATTCCCGCCAGCCGACGGGACGCCGGAAACGCGCCGTCCGCGAATTTCGTTCCTATCGATGCGCCTGGAGCAATAGAATTGCCCGGATTGCTTGCAGCCGGGGCGGTCGGCCCGGACAGCCGGAAGGTATTGAAGCCCCCGCTAACCCATCCATCTGCGCACAGGCGCGTTCGCTTCCTCGAGCGGCTGGCAAAGGATGTCGACGAGCGCCGGGCCGCCGTGCTCCACGGCCTCGCCTATCGTTGCTCGCAGATCCGCGGGATCTTCCACCCGCCACGACTTGATTCCGTAGTCCGAAGCGACAGCCGCGTGATCGGTGCGGTCGAAATCCACGTTATGGTATCGCCCGCCGCAGTCGTCGCGCTGGCTGGCCCTTATCCATCCGAAGCTGCTGTTGGAAAAAACGATGATCGCGAGAGGGGCTTTCGACCGCACCACGGTCTCAAGCTCGCCGCATGTAAATCCGAAGGATCCGTCGCCCATAACCGCGACCGGCTTCCTGGAGGGGCGGGCGAACCAGGCGCCCAGAGCGGCGCCGAGCGCGTAGCCCAACGCGCCGTGCGCCCTGTTCGTTATGAAATGGCGCCCGGGATTCGCCTGGCGATAGTAGGCGGACAAATACGGGCAGGATGTTCCCGGATCGGAAACGATCGTCGCGTCGCCCGGTATCGAACGCTGCATCGCGTCGATGATGGCTTCGGGCCTGATCGGCTTGGCGCCGCAACCGGCCAAGCGATAGAACTCTTCGAACTTTTTTCGCTTGGCCTTGGCGATCTTCGCGCTTCCGCCGAATTTTCCGACTCCGTCCGGCAGCGAATCTATGTAGCGGTTCGCTGCGCTTAGCGCGAGCCTCAGGTCGGCTACGACGGCGACCTCCGTGGGATAGTTCGCGCCGACGGCCATGGGATCGCTGTCGAAATGGACGATTCTCGCGGATGGCCCGGGCGCTTCCCATCTCGCGGTGGTCGTCGAGCCCGCTCGGCAGCCCATGAAGACGACCAGATCGGATCGCCGCATGAATTCCCAGGTGGGATCGGTGCCTCCGTTCGAGCCGACGACGCCTAGGCAGTTCGGATGCGCGTCGGCCAGGCTTCCCTGTCCCGAGATCGATGTCGCAACCGGTATGTCCAATGCCGACGCGAATCGGTCGAGTTCGGCCGTTGCGCCCGATACGACGCCGCCGCCGCCGCATACGATCAAGGGGCTGGAGGCCGACAGAATTGAATCGACGGCGGCTTCGACAGCGCCCGGCTCGGGCGCGGCTCTCCAGGCCGGATAGGTCGCGTGGCGCGGTTCAGCCCAGATTTCCGAGGGATCTACGGCATCGTACTGGATATCGTATGGCAATCCGAGGTGGACCGCGCCCGGTCGCCCGGTCGTCATCGCCCGGAAGGCCTTTCGCACCATGCGAGGTATATGATCCGCGCGAGCGATGACGGTATTCCATTTCGTCAGCGGTCGCATGAGAGCGGCTTGATCGACTTCGGTCAGCGGGAACTTTCCGTAGGATGCGACGGAAATGTCCGTCGTAATTCCGAGGACCGCGGAGGAGGATTCGCTGGCTTCGATCAAGCCGGGCAGAATATAGGTCGCGCCCCCGCCGGACGGCCCCTCGCAGACGCCGGGCTTTCCGGCGACGCGGGAATAACCGTCGGCCATGTACGCCGCCGTTCTCTCGTCGCGCGTCAAAACGTGGGATATGCCGTGATCAAGTCGATAGAGCGCGTCGTAGAAGGGCAGCGAAGTATCGCCGCAAAGTCCGAATATGTGCTTCACGTCGTAGGCTTCGAGCATGCGCACAAGGGATTCGGCCCCGTTCAATGTGTTGTTCGTCAATTCAGTCATGATCGAGGCTCCCCGATTCCCGGGCCTAACGGCTCCCGCAACGCCCGCAATCGGCAACAAGGCGGCGGAACCCGACTTCCGGCGCGCCGTTCTTATGGACAAATTCGCAAAATCGGGCAAGGACTGCCTCCGAGTGAGGCTCCGGTTCGGCATTCGGGCTATGCGCGCCGAACGAGCCTGGCTGAAGTGAGCCGAGGAAGGCATGACACGGGAATTTGGCGGGAAATCGGTTTACGGAGCGAGCGTCGGAATACTGATGCTGGAGACCAGGTTTCCGAGAATCTACGGCGACATGGCGAACGCGAATACGTGGCCGTTCCCCGTTCAGTACAGAATCGTCCGCGGAGCGTCGCCGGAACGGGTGATTCGCCGAAGGGCGGAGGGCCTCGAGGACGCATTCGTCGAAGCTGCCAGGGATCTGGTCGCGCACGGCGCCGACGGCCTGACGACGAATTGCGGCTACCTGTCCTTGTTCCAGGACCGGATAAAGGATGCGACGGGCGTGCCGGTCGCGGCCTCGCCGCTGATGCAGGTTCCCTTTGTGAATGCGATGCTGCCTGCAGGCAAGACGGCGGGCATACTGACGATTTCCAAGACGGATTTATCGGCGGACCATCTGAAAGCGGCGGGCGTTCCGGAATCGACGCCGATCGCCGGCACGGAAGGCGGTCGGGAGTTTACGCAAAAAATCGTGCGGGACCTGCCGGAAATCGACTTTGCGCAATGCAGAATCGATTTGCTGGAAGCGGCTGGCGACTTGGTCGGGTCAAACCCGAATCTCGGCGCGATCGTTCTCGAATGCACCAATATGGTTCCCTACGCCGCGGACATCCGAAAGCAGACCGGTCTGCCGGTGTTTTCGGTCTACGGCTTCATTGCGTGGTTTCAGTCGGCGCTGGTTCCGCGCCGGTTTCCGCAGCGACTTGACGACCCGGCGCCTCGACCGTCCGGAAGCATCCGATTCTAAATCGCGGCCTAGATCTCCGCCGCGTTCAGCGCGGCTCGTAGAGCGAGACATGCAGACCGCGCATGCCTGAAAGCGCCGCTTCTATGCTTTTGCGCACGGCGGCCCATTCCAGGCCTCCAACGCCGCAGCCCAGAGCGGGCATGGCGATCGACCGAATGCGGCGATTCTCGATTTTTCGGCGCAGGTCGGACAGGCCGCTGTCGATATCCTCGATCCTGGCCATCGCCGCCGGAAAAAACATTGTCGGAAAACTGATGATGTAAAACGGCGGCATGGAATTGCCGATTTCGTATAAATCGACTTCGCCCAGCCGAATTTCGCCGCGCCCGCACGAGTCGGCGTAGTCGCGGAAGTATTCCGGAAACCTGATCCTGAACTGCCTGGCAATTCCTCCGTCCATGCTGCCCTGGCAGTTTACCGCATTCACCAGGGCATCCGATTTGTCGCCGAATAGATCGCCGGATTTGATTTCGAACATCGCGCCGCGTTCCCTTTATCGCCCTTCCGCCGGCATTGTAGCGGATTCGAACGCGAAATGGCATCCCTGCGCGCAGCAGCCGAAAACCGCAGGATCTTGAGCTTCGCGCGGCTGCGCGACTGGAAGTAATCAGGGACATTGCCTGGCTGGAGAATGGCATGGAGGTAAAATTCGCATGGGAAGCTTGACCCCAATTCGGCAAGCGACTAGGCGGGCGGGATTACAGATTGGCAAATTCCGGAGGCGGTCGGATGGGCGCATATAAATTGCTGGTTCTTCCCGGCGACGGCATCGGCCCCGAAGTCATGGCCGAAGTTGCGAAAGTGATCCGGTGGTTCGAATCGAAACGCGGAATGGCGTTCGAAATAACCGAGGATTTGGTCGGCGGGGCCGCCTACGACGCCCACGGAGTCCCGCTGCACGACGATACGATGTCCAAAGCGCTTGCGGCCGATGCGGTTCTGCTCGGCGCGGTCGGAGGCCCGGAGTACGACGATTTGGATTTCGCGGTCAAGCCGGAGCGCGGTTTGCTGCGCCTTCGCAAAGAGATGGACCTCTACTCGAATCTGCGCCCCGCGATCTGCTTCGATGCGCTTGCGGATTTTTCCTCCCTGAAAAGGGAGGTCGTTGCCGGACTGGACATTCTCATCGTGCGGGAACTGACATCCGGAGTCTACTTCGGCGAGCCTCGGGGAATTATCGACGACAACGAGGGCGGGCGCATAGGCGTAAACACCCAGAGATATACGACAGGCGAGATCCGCCGAGTCGCGCGTTCGGCATTCGAATTGGCGAAACGGCGCGGCGGAAAACTGTGCTCGATGGAAAAGGCGAACGTAATGGAGTCGGGTATTCTGTGGCGCGAAGAGGTTCAGTGGGTCGGCGAAAGAGAATACCCGGACATAGAACTGTCGCACATGTATGCGGATGCGGGCTCCATGCAGCTTGTAAGGTGGCCCAAGCAATTCGACGTGATCGTAACCGACAATCTTTTCGGCGATATATTGTCCGACACGGCGGCGATGCTAACGGGGTCGCTGGGAATGCTTCCATCGGCTTCGCTCGGCGAAGCCGGCGAAAATGGAAGGCCGAAGGCGATGTACGAACCTGTTCACGGCTCCGCGCCCGACATAGCTGGGCAGGGGAAGGCGAATCCCTGCGCGTGCGTGCTGTCCCTGGCCATGGCGCTCAGGTATTCCTTCGACGAGGGGGACGAAGCGACCCGAATCGAGAACGCCGTTGAAAGCGTTCTGGCGAAGGGCATTCGAACCGCCGACCTGCTGCAGGTCGAAAATTCCGAGCCGGCATCCACGACGGAAGTAGGCGGCGCGATTATCGACGCGCTCGACGAATCGCTAGGCGCATAGGACGGCGGCCGTTCAGGCGCGCTCGGCGCGCTATTCCCGGCTTGCGCGGACTGCGGCGCCTATCCGCCGGGACTATTTCAGTGGGTCGCAATTCGATCTCGGCAGGTCAATGACCGCGGCGGATCAAGATTCACGACAAAGCCGCCGCTCGCCACTGGAAAAAGGCCGGGATTCGGTTGTTCAGCTTGCAGCATCGAAAAGCCGTCCGCGCCCGCGACC
This sequence comes from Albidovulum sp. bin36, assembly GCA_002238565.1. Classification (GTDB taxonomy): domain Bacteria; phylum Pseudomonadota; class Alphaproteobacteria; order Rhodobacterales; family Rhodobacteraceae; genus JAPPFL01. The sequence continues at coordinate 41,099 of MPMP01000019.1, read as the reverse complement.
GACCAGCGGCTGCCGCTTTTCTTGCAGCAGCCGGGACGATGGCTTCAAGCTGCCGAAAACGGGCTCGTGAGCTTGGAACGCCGCGTAGGCAGCCTCGGCCGCGGGTCGATCGGGATCGCGGAAAGCGACCTCGAAAGCATCGCGAAACGGCGCTTCGAGTTGAACTGCTCAAGAGTTAAAGCGGTGCGCGACGCCCTGATGCCGATGCCCTTGAACGCTTGCATTTTTGATTTTGCATGGATATTGCAGGTTACGAAAATTTCGGAGTGTAGCTCAGCCTGGTAGAGCACTGTCTTCGGGAGGCAGGGGCCGGAGGTTCAAATCCTCTCACTCCGACCAAATTTTCCCGCCGAATCCGAAAGTGTCGCATCTGTGACACGATTCTTTAGTACTATGCGCGCTGAAAATTTTGAAGATTCGATTAGATAGGCGATAGAAAATCGAAAAGCGCGAATCGCCGCGCGATTTTGAGGAAGTCATGGGATACAGAATTGCGGTCGCAGGCGCGACGGGTAATGTTGGCCGCGAAATGCTCAATATACTGCATGAGCGTCGATTCCCCGTCGACGAGATTGCAGCGCTGGCATCGAGTAGGTCGATCGGAACGGATGTCGAGTTCGGGAGCCGCACTTTTTACACCGAAGACTTGGACGGCTTCGACTTCGATGGCTGGGACTTCGCTTTATTTGCCGTCGGCTCCGCAGCTACTCGGACGCATGCGCCGAGGGCGGCCGAGGCGGGGTGCACCGTCATCGACAATTCATCCCTGTTTCGATACGAGCCGGACGTTCCGCTAATCGTTCCGGAAGTCAACCCGGACAGCATAGAGCATTTTAGAAACCGGAACATAATCGCGAACCCGAATTGCTCCACGGCGCAGATGGTCGTCGCATTGAAGCCGCTTCACGACAGAGCCCGCATCAAAAGGGTCGTGGTGTCGACGTACCAGTCGGTTTCAGGTTCGGGCAAGGCGGCGATGGACGAACTGTTCGAGCAAACCAAAGCGATTTTTGCGCAGGACCAGACGGTCGAGCCGAAAGTTTACCCCAAATTGATAGCATTCAATGTTATCCCTCACATAGATTCCTTTCTGGAAGACGGCTCGACGCGCGAAGAATGGAAAATGGCGGCTGAAACCAAGAAAATCCTGGATCCGTCGATCGAAGTTTCAGCGACTTGCGTAAGGGTGCCGGTGTTCTTCGGCCATTCGGAGGCGCTAAACATTGAATTCGAAGAGCCGCTGGGCGCCGAGGAGGCACGAGACATATTGCGCGAGGCGCCCGGGATAATGGTCGTCGACGAGCGAAAGGACGGTGGTTACGTGACCCCGCGGGACTGCGTAGGCGAATACGCGACGTTCATCAGCCGGATACGCGCGGACGATACGATCGCCAATGGATTGAACCTATGGTGCGTGTCCGACAATTTGAGGAAAGGCGCCGCGCTGAACGCTGTTCAGATAGCTGAACTGTTCGGTCGCCGCATTCTTAGGCAAGGCTGACCGGCTGGAAGTCGGGATCGGAACCGAGCCGAATCAAAAAACCGTTTGCCGGCCCGTAGGCGCTCGGCAATCCAATCGCAGGAGGACCAACATGCGATATATTGCTCAAATTACTGTTGCGACGGCCGCGCTGGCGCTATCGGCCCAGTCGGCGGCGGCCGAGTTCAAGCTAAACGTTATCCACATCAATGATCTGCACAGCAGGATAGAGTCGATTTCGCGCTTCAACGGCACCTGCGACAGCGAATCCGAAGCCGAGGGCAAGTGCTTCGGAGGCGTTGCGCGCGTAGCGACCAAGATCGCGGAGCTTAGAGACTCCCTGTCGGCGGCCGGAGAAAACTATATCGTTCTGGATGCCGGCGACCAGTTTCAGGGATCGCTGATGTATACGACCTACAAGGGCGCCGCGGAAGCCGAATTCATGGAAAAAATCGGTTTCGACGCGATGGCCGTGGGCAACCACGAATTCGACGACGGTCCGCCGGCTCTGGCGGAATTCATCGACAAAGTCAGTTTTCCCGTAGTTTCCGGCAATCTGGATCTAAGCGGATCCGAATTGCTGCGAGAGCGAATAATGGACCATGTCGTTCTAGAAGTTGGCGGCGAAAAAATCGGCATTGTCTCGGCCGTGGCAACCGACACCAACGAGACTTCTTCGCCCGGCCCCAATGTCGTGTTCCATGACGAAATCACTAGCTTGACCGAGGATGTCGCGGCGCTCGAAGCGGCCGGCGTCAACAAGATTATCGCCCTTACTCACGTGGGTCTGCCCGCGGACATGAGAATCGCGGCCTCGGTCGCCGGGTTGGACGCGGTCGTGGGCGGGCATTCGCACACTTATCTTTCGGCGACGGATCCCGACGCCGCCGGGCAGTATCCGACTTGGGTCGACGGCCCCGGCGGCAATTCCGTTCCAATCGTACAAGCGTTCGCGTACTCGAAGTATGTCGGTCATCTAGTTCTTGAATTCGATGCCGACGGCGCGTTGCTCGGCGCTGAAGGAGATACGCTGGTATTGGACGCTTCGGTTGAACCCAGCCCCGACATCGTCGCCAGAGTCGCGGAATTGGCCGGTCCCATCGAAGAGCTGAAATCCCGCGTCGTCGCATCCGCGGAGTCAATGGTACAGGGCGACAGGTCCGTCTGCCGGGTCGAAGAGTGCGCCATGGGCAATCTCGTGGCCGATGCGATGCTGGAAAGCGTAAGCGACCAGGGTGCCGTCATCGCGATTCAGAACGGCGGCGGCTTGCGCGCATCGTTTAACGGGGGCGAAATTACGATGGGAGACGTTTTGGGCGTCCTGCCATTCCAGAATACGTTGGCCACGTTCGAGGCCACGGGCCAAACGATTATCGATGCGCTCGAGAACGGCGTTAGCCAGGTCGAAGAGGTAAAGGGCAGGTTTCCGCAAGTGTCCGGCCTGCAGTACACTTGGGACCTTTCCGTCGCGCCGAACGAAGGCCGAATCCAGGACGTGCTCGTTATGAGCGGCGGAGAGTGGGTTGGTATCGACCCCGAGGCGGTTTACTCGGTTGTTACGAACAATTATGTCCGGCAAGGCGGGGACGGCTACAAGATGTTCGCCGATGCCGAAAACGCATACGACTACGGGCCCAATCTTGAAGAAGTCGTGGCTGGCTACCTGGCGGCGAATAGCCCGTACGTACCGTATACGGACGGACGAATTGCGAGAAAGTAGAGCTTGAATGCAAGCGAGCGAAACCGCCGCTGCAAAAAGACTGGAAGCTTGCCCCGCCTGGCCGGCGGGGCAAGCGGACGCGATTCGAGTCGTGCCGCCCGAACTAAAAAATTCGCCGCCTGTCCGGCTCGCCGCTAGAGGCGTTTCCTGTTTTAGGCGCGCGATGCTTCGGCGGCGGCTTGCCGGCATTGCTCTCGGCGCGCGAATGGAAGCCGAAACTGCAATAAATATCGAAGGCGGCTATTCGCTCGGCGTTCGGCTGCCGAAAGCGACCGGATAGCCGATGAGACCTGGATTTGCGCCGGATACCGACGATGCTACGGCGATACATCTCGTCGAAAGCGCCGGAATCGAGGAATGGACGAGCAGCCCGGAGTTTTCGGCTGCCTGGACGCGGGGCAATGATTTCGGCGGCGAGCTGGGCCAAATACTGATTCTTCCCGATTCGAACGGCGCAATCAGCGGCGTTCTCGCAGGCTGGGGGAGCCGCGAGTCCCGAGCGGCCGGGCGGTTCCACTTTGCCGATATTCTGGGGAAATTGCCGAAAGGCGTTTACAAGATCGCCGGTGAAATCCCGCCGGGCGAACGCGATGAAATAGCGCTTGCGGCATTGCTTGGCCAGTACCGGTTCGACCGGTACAAGAAACGCGCTTCCTCGGAGCGTGCAGGGCTCGTCGCGCCGAGCGGCATCGATGCGGCGCGAATCGAAAGCATCGCGGCGGCCGAGTTTTTGACGCGCGACTTGATCAATACGCCTGCATCCGACATGGGCCCCGGCGAGCTGGAAGCGAAATTTATAGATCTGGCCGGCGAATTCGGCGCTCGAGTCGAGGTTGTCAGGGACAGCGGCCCGCTTCGCGAAGACTTTCCTTTGATACACGCGGTCGGTCGAGCCTCCGATCGGAAGCCTCGGCTGCTGGACCTGGCCTGGGGCCGAAAAAACGACCCGTCGGTCGCGCTGGTGGGAAAAGGCGTTTGCTTCGACACCGGCGGCCTGAATGTCAAAACGGGCGGGTCGATGCGCCTGATGAAGAAAGACATGGGCGGCGCGGCGGCGGCCATGGGACTGGCGCAAATGATAATGGCCAACGGCTTGCCGGTGAATTTGCGCCTTCTCGTGCCGGCCGTGGAAAATTCCGTATCCGCAGGAGCGTTCCGGCCGGGCGACATATTGAATTCGCGCAAGGGAGTGACGGTCGAAATCGCGAATACCGATGCCGAAGGCCGGCTGGTTCTGGCCGATGCCATCGCCCTCGCGGATGAAAGCGAACCCGATTTGATCATCTCCATGGCCACGCTGACCGGGGCCGCCCGCGTCGCGCTCGGACCTGACATCGCGCCCTATTATACCCGTAGCGACAGCCTGGCGGCATGCCTTGAAAAAGCCTCGGTATCGGCAAGCGATCCCGTTTGGCGAATGCCTCTGTGGGCTCCCTATGAAAAAATGATCGAGCCGGAGGTGGCGGACCTCGCCAACGCCGCCGAGACCGGTTTCGCCGGATCCGTAACCGCCGCGCTGTTTCTCGCTAGATTCTCGACCCGCGCGAAACGATTTCTGCATTTCGACATTTTCGGCTGGCAGCCGAGCAGCGCGCCGGGTCGCCCGAAAGGCGGCGTCGGACAAGCCGCCAGAGCCGTTTTTTCCGCTCTTCCCGAGTTGCTTTCGAAGTGACGGATCCCCGATGACCGCGAGCCGCGGCAGGGCTGCCGTCGGCGAGCTTCGGGGCAATGCCGGCGCCGCGGGATTTGTCGACGGCGAACTTGTCCAGTTCGCGGCGCCATTTGCTTCGCTGAGGAGCCGCCCCGGAGGCGAATTGGCGACGCAGGCGCTCTTCGGCGAGCGATTCCGGGTTCTGGAAGCCAAAGGCGACGAAGCGTACGGGCAGTTGGCCAGGGACGGCTATGCCGGCTACGTTTCCCGGGAGCGCCTAGTCGCGCCCAGGGACAGCACGCATCGCATCGCCGCGATTTCGTCGCATTTCTACGCGGCTCCGGATATAAGATCTCCCGCCCGGCAAGGGCCGACTTTGGGCGGCGAAATCTGCGCTTCCGCGGAGGCGAACGGGTTTCTCGAGGTCGAGGATGAAGGCTTTATTCCCGCCGCCCATGCGAGGGAGCTGAGCGACCGGCCGACGGACTTCGTAGCCGTCGCCGAGAAATTCGAAGGCGCGCCGTACCTGTGGGGCGGAAAGACTTGCTTCGGGATAGATTGCTCCGGTCTGCTGCAGCTGTCCCTGCACCAGACAGGAATGCGGTGCCCGCGGGACAGCGACCTTCAGGCAATGGAATTCTCGACGAGCGTCGGAAGGGGCGCGCCTCGCGAAAGAGGGGATCTTGCGTTCTGGAAAGGCCATGTCGGTATCCTGGCCGATGCCGAAAACCTTCTTCACGCCACGGCTCGGGGCATGGCCGTCGTCGTTGAGCCCTTTGAACAAGCCAGGAATCGGATCGAATCGCTCGAAGGCAATCCATTTCTCGGCATTCGCCGAATCTAATGCACGGCGCGAAGCAGATTCCGTTCGAAGATTTTCAGGATTTGCTTAAGGTCGCGCCCTTGTCTCAGGATGCGCCCGTCCATGCCCACGATGGAGTACATGCCCAATCTCGCATCCAGGCTCGGACGCTTTACGATCCGATATATCGGGTACTCCGCGGTTCTGCGAAATATTGAAAAAACCGCGAATTCCTCAAGATGGGAGATGTCGTAGTCTCGCCAGTGCCCCGCCGCCACCATGCGGCCGTAAATGTTAAGAATTTGAAAGAGTTCCATGCGATCAAAGCTGATCAATCGTGGCAGGGGATCGCGATATTCACGTGATGGTCGCCTTAAATAGGCAATGGAATTGTTTCGGTTCATGAAGCTCCGGTTTTCATTTTTTTCTCGATATCGCAACGGCGATTCAAGCTCCGGGCCGCAAACGGTCCGCGCTCCGAAAACTGCAATTTATTTGGAAAAAAGCCTTCTGCGCATTGATTCCCGGTTTGCTTGAATTTCGCAAACGCGTCTCGGCGGAAACGGCTCATGCCCCGATTATAGGATAGGATTCGGACTGCTTGCAAGACATGCTTGGATTGATTGGAGATTTATTTTCAATTTCGCGCGCCTGCGGACCGCGCGGCTGGACGGACGCCGGTTTTTTGCGGCGAATTGCGCAGCAATGCCGAATCGCTGCCGTTCGGGCGTTTTAAAATTGCGGGCAAGGCGCTAATTCAAGCCGCGCGCCCGAATGCATTGGCCAGCCGGGGCGGCCGATCGAAGGGATCAGGAGATGAGAGACTTTCAATTGCCGGGTCGTTCCGCGGTTTATTCGTCTAACGGCATGTGCGCGACTTCGCATCCTCTCGCCGCGGCTGCGGCAATCGACATCCTAAAGGACGGGGGAAACGCCGTCGACGCGGCAATAGGGGCGGCGGTTCTGCTTGGCATTTGCGAACCCCAGTCCACGGGCATCGGGGGCGATTGCTTCGTTCTATTCTGCCCGCCCGGCGAAGATCGAGTAATCGCCCTGAACGGTTCGGGGCGAGCTCCGAAAGCTCTATGCTCGGCATCGTTGCGCCAAAAGGGACTTGAAGCCGTAAGCGACGATTCGGTCGCCTCGGTAACGGTTCCGGGAGCCGTCGATGCGTTCTGCCGCCTGTCGGCCGATTGGGGACGCAACGGGCTGGAATCCAGCCTGGAGCCGTCGATTCGATATGCCGAAGACGGCGTGCCTGTTGCGCCAAGAGTTTCATTCGATTGGAGCAGGGCGGCGGATTCCCTCAAAGGGGCTGCCCGGAGATATTATCTGCTTGACGGCAAATCGCCCGCCCCCGGCGCAATTTTCCGCGCACCCGGCCAGGCGGAGGTCCTCAGGCGCATTTCGCGAGACGGGAGATCGGCGTTTTACGAAGGCGAGGTCGCCGAAGACATGGTCGACAGCCTTCGGGCCGTCGGAGGGGTCCACTCCCTGGAAGATTTCGCGGCTACGCGCTGCGACTACGGCACGCCAATTTCCGGACACTACAGGGGTTTCGAGATCTTGGAGCATCCGCCGAATGGACAAGGGGCGGCCGCTTTGCTGGCAGCCAATATCGTCGCTCAATTCGATTTGGCGGCTATGGATCCGTTCGGCGCCGAGCGCGTTCATTTGGAAGCCGAAGCGGTAAAGCTCGCGATGGATGCTAGAGATCGATTCGTAGCGGACCCCGATTACGTCGAACGGCTGGATCACATGCTGTCGCTGGACACCGCGCGACAGCTGGCCGGGCTCATCAGGCCCGGCGAAGCAATTCCCGATCCCGCCGCCGCCGCCAATGCCGTGCACAAGGATACTGTCTATCTTTGCGTGGTCGACAAGGACCTGATGGCCGTGTCCATGATCTATTCGGTGTTCCACAGCTTCGGCTCGGGGATCGCTTCCGAAAAATTCGGGATAAATTTTCAGAATCGCGGCGCTGGTTTCACGCTGAGGGAGGGCCACCCGAATGAAGCCGGCGGTGGCAAAAGGCCCCTTCACACGATTATTCCCGCCATGCTGCGGGTCGACGGCGAAGTTGCGATGCCGTTCGGCGTTATGGGAGGCCAGTACCAGCCGGCGGGGCATCTGCGGGTTATGGTGAACATGGCGGATTTCGGCATGAACCCCCAGGAAGCCATAGACGGGCCTAGAAGTTTTCCCGAGACGGGCAGGCTTCAGCTTGAACGCGGATACGGAGACAAGGTTCGCGCGCGGCTAGCGGAAATCGGCCATGTGCCGTCCGTGCCGGAATCGCCGTTGGGCGGCGGGCAGGCGATCCGGATAGACCGGAAAGCGGGCGTGCTTCTCGGCGCGTCCGATCCAAGGAAGGACGGTTGCGCGATTGGCTACTGACCAGGTGCGCAGGTCGGCAAGACCATTTGCGGCGCAAGCCTCTCGGGGCGAGAGCGGGTTTTTCGGCCTGTTCGAACTTGCGCTCACTTGCAAGCCGTGAAAGACTCGCCGTCATCGCCGCCGACGAGTAATTAATGCAAAAATATCACCCTCTATTGGTCGCTTTGCACTGGCTAATGGCGATTATGATCCTGATCTCGCTGGTGGCGGGAGGGTTTTTTCTCGCGGAAATGCCGAACGACAACCCCATGAAAATCCAGGGCCTCGGAGGTCACATGGCTTTCGGCATGGCGATCGGCGCGCTGCTGATTTTGCGCTTGCTAACGCGCCTTGCCAGCAGGCATCCGCCGCGCGCCAGAACTGGCAGCGCGTTTCTCGATCGGGTCGGCGTAATGACGCACTGGGGATTTTATGCGCTAATCGCGGGAATGGTACTGACCGGCGTCGCGACGGCGGTCGGCGCAGGCCTTTTTCCGATAGTCTACGGAGGCGCCGCGGAATCGCTGCCGCCCGAGCTTTCATCCTTGCCGCAGCGCGCCGCCCACGGATTCATCGCGCTGCTGCTCGCGATGCTAATTGCGCTCCATGTCGCCGCGGCTCTCTACCACCAATTCATTCTTAGAGATAATCTTGTTCGCCGGATTTGGTTCGGCGAGCGCCTATAGCCATACGAATCATAAATAAGCGCGGAGACCGAAATGACCGATGCCATCGTTGCCCAAAAAGAGCCCTACGCTGCGGATGTCCGAGCAGGAGAAACCTATTTCTGGTGCGCCTGCGGCAGGAGCGCCAATCAGCCGTTCTGCGACGGAAGCCACAAAACTACCGATATCCTGCCGGTTAAATTTTCTGCCGAGCACGATAGACGCGTATTCTTTTGCGGGTGCAAGCAGTCGGGCGCCGCTCCAGTCTGCGACGGAAGCCACAAAAGGCTTTGAAGCGGATCATTCCGGGGCAATTCGCGATCCCTTTTGCGGGCTGCATGCCGTGTCCTCGCGGCATTGCGAAAGCCCGGCGCATTTTACTTCGGTCAACGCCGCGCTTTCGAGTTCCTGGCCCGGCTCGCTCGACGCGCGGCGGCTGGCCGATTCGGTTTTCCGGCTTTCCGGCACTCCGCTATGCCGCTATATTCTCCCGCGGCAGTCGTGCGCGGCGCGACTGGATGAAACAATGGATTGGATTAGAAAGATGAAAAAAATTGCTGTTGCTTTGACAACGGTAGCTGCGATGGCCCTCCCGGCAATCGCCCACGCGAATTCATTGAAAGTTGGGATGATTACGACCCTTTCCGGAGGCGGGGCGTCGCTGGGCGTCGATGTGCGCGACGGATTCCTGCTTGCCGTTAAGCAATCGAACAATCCGAACATTGAAGTGGTCGTAGAGGACGATCAGAGGAAGCCGGATGTGGCGGTTCAGCTCGCCGACAAGTTGATCCAGTCCGACAAGGCGGATGTTCTTACCGGAATAATCTGGTCGAATCTTGCCCTGGCCGTCGTGCCGAGCGTCGTGAATCAGGGAAAATTCTATCTTTCGCCGAATGCGGGTCCGTCTGCGCTTGCCGGCAATCTCTGCCACGAAAACTATTTCAATGTCGCATGGCAGAACGATAATTTGCACGAAGCCGCCGGCGCCTATGCGAACACGGCAGGACTAGCCAGGCCGTATCTTGTCGCGCCCAATTATCCCGCCGGCAAGGATGCGCTCAACGGGTTCAAGCGATTTTTCGAAGGCGAAGTCGTCCAGTCGCACTATACCAGGCTCGGCCAGGACGACTATGCGGCGGAGCTAGCTCTAATCCGGGCGACGGATGCAGACAGCATATTCTTCTTTTTGCCCGGCGGCATGGGAATCGCTTTCCTGAAGCAATTCGCGCAGTCGGGAATCGACTTGCCGCTTCTGGGTCCGGCGTTTTCCTTCGACCAGGGCATACTTCAAGCCGTCGGCGAGGCGGCCATTGGCGTGAAAAATACTTCCCAGTGGTCCAAGGATCTGGACAATGAAGCGAACATTGGTTTCGTTGCGGCGTTTCAGGCGGAGTACGGCAGGCTGCCGTCGCTATACGCCAGCCAGGGCTACGACACCGCGAACCTGCTGATTTCCGCATTGGCGAATGCGGAAGTCTCGGATGCCGACGCATTTAGAGCGGCGCTGAAGGCTGCGGAATTCGATTCCGTTCGCGGGGATTTTTCGTTCGCCGCGAACCATCATCCGGTGCAGGACATCTATGTACGAGAAGTCGTAAAGGAAGGCGATATCCTGACCAACCGAATCGTCGCGCTTGCGATGGAGGACCGGTCGAACGCCTTTGTCAACGACTGCTCGATGTAAACGCCTTGTCGCGGGCCGGCGCGGCCGGCCCCTGCAAACTCCATAGGCCGACTTCGGGCATTGAGAATTGTCGAGCGATCGGCGGGCTTGCCCGAACCTGTCCCGCTGACGGAGTCCGGCGAGGCCACCGCCGTTCCTGCCCGATCGTCGGTTTGCCCGACGTCTCCGGGCGGGCGAATGCAATGGTAGAACTCCCATGTCGATCGTCCTGATCGCGGAGCAAATCCTGAACGGGCTTCAGCTGGGCGTCATGCTGTTTCTCATGGCTGCCGGATTGACGCTAATATTCGGCGTCATGGGCCTGATAAACTTGGCGCACGGCTCTCTATATATGATCGGGGCCTTTGCGTGCGCCGGCATCGCGTCGGCGACAGGTTCGTTTTGGCTGGGACTCCTGGCGGGCCTCTCGGCCGCCGCTGCGGCAGGAGCAATCGTGGAGTTGGCCGTAATTCGGCGGCTCTACAACCGGGACCACCTCGATCAGGTGCTCGCCACTTTCGCGCTGATACTGGTCTTTTCGGAAGGCACGCGCTGGGTTTTCGGTTCCTTCCCGCTCTATTTGACGCCTCCGGAAGTGCTGGAAGGAACGGTAACATTGCCCGGCGGAATAATTTATTCGCGATTTCGGCTGGCAATTATCGTCGCGGGACTGGCGGTGGCCGGCGGTCTATTTCTGCTTATCGGCAAAACGCTGCTCGGCGTTCGCATCAGGGCAGGGGAGTGCGACCGGGAAATGATAGCGGCCTTGGGCGTCAACATCGGCATCCTGTACACATTGGTATTTGCGCTTGGCGCCGGCCTTGCCGGCCTTGCCGGAGCAATGGTCGGATCCATCCAGTCCGTTCAGGTCGGCATGGGCGAGCCGGTATTGATTCTCGCTTTCGTCGTCATCGTGATTGGAGGAATAGGTTCGGTAGCCGGCGCATTCGTCGGCTCCATTCTGGTCGGGATGGCCGATACGCTCGGGCGATTTCTGTTTCCGGTCTTCTTCGGAACGTTTATGGATCCGTCTTCGGCCATGTCTGTTGGCTCGGCGCTTGCATCCATGCTCATCTACTTGCTTATGGCCGCGGTTCTCGTATTCAGGCCTCAGGGATTGTTCGGCCATGTCGGCGCGTGAGCGCGGCTTGAATATCGGGCTTGCCTCGCTCCTTCTGGTCGTACCGCTGGCGGCCGCGTATTTCGGCGAACCCTACTATCTGACATTGGCAACGCGAATTGCCATTCTTTCGATTGCCGCGGTCGGCTTGAATTTCGCGCTCGGGCTGGGCGGCCTAGTGTCGTTCGGACACGCCGCCTATTTTGGCCTTGGAGGCTATGCCGCCGGAATCCTAGCAAACCATGCGCTGAATGGGCAGGCGATACTCGCCTGGCCCATGGAGATTGGCGGGACGACTTTCATGCCGGCGATTTGGCTGGTCGCGGTTCTGGTCGCGGCCCTGACCGCGTTTCTAATCGGAATGCTCAGCCTCCGAACGACGGGCGTCTACTTCATTATGATCACGCTTGCCTTCGCGCAGATGCTCTACTACTTCGCGGTTAGCTGGCCGGCGTACGGCGGCGAAGACGGATTGCCGGTCTACGTGCGCAATAGCTTCCCGGGTCTGAATACGTTCGACCCGGTCCAATTCTTTCTGATCTCCTTCGCGGCCTTGATGGTCTCGTTAGCTATTTTTTCGGTATTGCGGAACTCGAACTTCGGACTGGCGCTTCGAGCCTCCAGGCAAAACGCCGGTCGCCTTGAAAGCCTGGGAATCGAGGTGTTTCGGCTGCGCTTGACGGCTTTCGTGGTATCGGGCGCGATTACGGGCTTGGCGGGCGCGCTTTACGCGGATCTCAACCGATTTGTGAGTCCGCAGATGCTGAGCTGGCACATGTCCGGGGAGATCATGGTGTTCGTCATTCTTGGAGGAGTGGGGAGGCTGTTCGGGCCCGTTGCCGGCGCCGCGCTCTATATCTTCCTCGAGCAATCGCTTGGAGAGGTGAGCGACTACTGGCAGGTCTTTCTCGGACTGCTGCTGCTTTGCGTCGTACTATTTGCGCGCGGAGGCTTGATCGGCACCGTTCTGGATCGCCGCAATGGCTGAACCGATCCTCCGAATCTACAATCTGACCAAGAGCTTCGGAGCGCTCCTGGCAACCGACGGCGTATCGCTCGATCTGAAGCCCGGCGAAATTCATGCGCTCATCGGACCGAACGGCGCGGGCAAGTCGACGCTGGTCAAACTCATTGTCGGCGAACTCCGCCAAAATTCCGGTTCGATCGAATTCCGAGGCGTTCGCGTCGACGGGCTCGGCGCCGCGGAAAGAGCCCGGCGAGGCCTTGCCCGCAGTTTTCAGGTTTCGTCGATATTCCCGGAGCTTACGGTTTTCGAAAACGTTTTTCTCGCCGTGCAGGGAACTCGGGGCAGGACTTACAGGTTTTTCGGAAACGACATTTCGAATGCCGAGTTCTCGCATCTAGCTTCGACTCAGGTCGAACGGGCCAAGCTAGGCGCGCGCTCCGCCGCTGTCGCTTCGGAGCTGTCGCATGGCGAGAGGCGCCGGCTGGAAGTCGCGATGGCGTTGGCGATGCGCCCGAAGGCGCTTCTTCTCGACGAGCCAATGGCCGGCGTGGGAGCGGAGGGAACGAGGGAGCTCACGAATCTCCTGAAGGAAATTCGCGCGGAATCGCCGATATTGCTGATAGAGCACGACATGGATGCCGTTTTCGCTCTCGCGGACCGAATTTCGGTACTCGTTAACGGGCGATTGGTCTCGACCGGCAGCGTTTCAGAAATTCGCAATAATGAAGATGTGCGGAAAGCCTATCTCGGATACGAGGACGACTGATGGCCCCGCTTCTTTCAATGAAAAATGTAACCGCGTTCTATGGCGGGTCTCAAGCCCTGTTCGGGTTGAGTCTGCGAATGCGCCAAGGCGAAGTCGTCGCTCTGGTGGGACGAAACGGAGCCGGGAAAACGACCGCGATCAAGGCGATATGCCGATTGCTTCGCCATAGGAGCGGCGAAATTCGATTCGAGGGGAAAGATCTTGGACCGCTGGCTTCGCACCGCGCCGCCAGGCTCGGGATTGGCCTGGCGCCGGAAGGAAGAAGGTGCTTCGCCACGCTTACGGTCGAGGAGAACTTGATCGCCGCCGCGAGGCCCGGCCATTGGAATATCGACAGCGTATTGCGACTTTTCCCGCAGCTTCGCGATCGAAGGTCGAAAGTAGCGCGAACGCTGTCGGGAGGCGAGCAGCAGATGCTCGCAATCGGGCGGGCGCTCATGACGAATCCTCGGCTTCTGCTTCTTGACGAGGCGACGGAGGGGCTGGCTCCTCTCGTTCGAAGGAATATCTGGGAGGCTGTTTCGGAACTGAAGAGCGACGGCGAACTGTCGATTCTTCTAGTCGATAAATCACTGCGGGAATTGGCGGCGATTGCCGACCGCTGCGTCGTCCTAGAGCGAGGACGCGACGTGTGGAGCGGAACATTCGACGAGCTGACTCCCGAAATGGCGGTCAGGCATTTGGGCGTGTAGCGCCGATTTCGGCGCCGTGCATGCTTCGAGCCGAGATTTCATTCCGGCCGCATTGAAGATCGAGCGCGCTTGAATCGGGTCCGGGCGGCGATCTTCCGCATCTCGAAAGTTCCGGTGCATCCGCGACGGGACGAATGCGGTTGACTATCGTGCCGAACTGCATTTTTACGGCGGAGCCAACAATAACAATTCTTAACCACAGGATGATAAGCATGAGACATTCAATTGCGGCGATTGCGAGCGCGATCGCAATTACTCTGGCCGGCGGAGCATTCGCGGAGTTTCCCGAAAAGCCGATCAGCATCGTTGTGCCCTGGCCGCCCGGCGATCTTGAAGACGTGCTGTCCAGGATGATCGCCGAAGACCTTCAGGACGCCTACGGCGTCGCCGCCGCAGTCGTCAACAAGCCCGGAGGGGGCGGCGGTCCGTTCCCGGGCTCGGTTTTCGTGGCGACGTCGCCACCGGACGGCTATACGATCGGATCATTCGTTATCGCCGTTCCGACGATCGGCCATTCGATCGGCATTCCGGAACTCACGCCGGCAAAATTCGATCCACTCGGAATTTTCCTGACCTATCCGTTCGTGCTCGCAGCTTCGAAAGGCGCGGACTTCTCTTCAATGGAAGAGCTGGCGGAATACGCCAAGAGCAACAAGGTCGTTCTCGGTCACTTCGGCGCGCAGCTCGCTCCGACAAGGGCGACCTTCGCATACGCGAAGAACGCCGGTTTCGAGTGGGGATCGGAAGCCTCGTTCGACATGCTGGATTGCAACAGCCTCGCGTCCGGCGACGCCGATGTCATCAACACGACTCTTCAGCTAGTGCTGCCCTGCATCGACGACCTGCTGTTCCTAGCTTCCATAACCGATCAGAGAATCCCGCTGATTCCCGACACGCCTACGCTCGGCGAACTCGATCCGTCGCTCAATCTGGCGCTTTGGAACGGCCTTTTCGTGCACAAGGACACGCCCGCAGAAGCGCGGGAGAAGATTATTGCCGTAGCAAGGGAAACCGTGGCTTCGGACCGAGCGCAGAAGCTCGCCGCAGACACGGGCGCCCTGGTCTACTGGATGGATGCCGAAGCTTCAGCCGCGCAGATCGAAGCCGATATCGAAACGCTGGCCAAGATTGCCGGCTTGCTCGAATAGTTGAAGCGGCGGAGAGGCCCGCCCCCGGGAGGGCCTCTCGCCGAATGCGGGACTAGTCGCTCTTGAGCAAGGAGCTAATCGTTTCCGGCAAGGCCGCGCGTCCCGGAGGCTTGGCTTTTGCAGCTCTGTTCGTTGCGTTTTCGCTGTTCCTTCTGTCCCAATTGGGGGCCCAGACGACGGCGTCTCCAAGCAGCCAGCTATTTTCGAGGCCGTCGTTCTGGCCGGCCGTCGGCGTCGCGGGAATGACGGCGTTCGGCGTCCTCCACTTGTTCGCGGAGCGAAAAAACCGGCATGGCGGCGCAAAGGAGGCGCTGGTCTGGATTCGCGCGCTCGAATACCTGCTGTGGTTCATGGCGTATGTATGGATCGTACCGGTAATCGGGTATCTCTTGGCGACCCTCGCCTTCGCCGCCCTCCTGTCGGTGCGCGTCGGCTATCGAACCTGGCCCCCGGTCCTCGGCGCGACCGCGCTGGGATTTTGCGTCGTTCTCGTATTCAAGGCATTTCTCTCCGTAAAAATACCCGGAGGAGCGATATACGACGCGCTGCCGGAAGGCATCGGCAACTTCATGATCGTAAATTTCTGACGTGGACCTGCTTGTTTCATCGCTAGCGATTCTTGCCCGGTGGGATGTCGTCGCGGCGCTGCTGGTCGGGTCGGTCGGCGGCGTCCTTATCGGCGCGATTCCCGGCGTCGGCCCGGCGGTGGCCATCGCCATACTGCTTCCCGCGACCTTCTCGCTCGATCCGATCGTCGGGCTGACGGCGCTCTTGGGAATCTACGGCTCGTCCATGTACGGCGGCGCGATTCCGGCGATTCTGATCAATACGCCGGGTACCGCGGTGAACGCCCTGACGACCTACGAGGGCACGCCGATGACCCGCCGGGGAGAAGCGAGGCGGGCGCTTTCGCTGGCGTATTCCGCCTCCTTCTGCGGCGGCGTGTTCTCCGTGGCATGCCTCATCGCGCTGTCTCCGGTGCTCGCGAAAATCGCGCCGATGTTCGGCAGCCGAGAAATCTTTCTGGCGGCTCTTCTGGGGATTGTTCTCGTCATTCTGTCGCACCGGGGCCAAGTTCTTGCCGCGGGCATGACATCCTGCTTCGGGATCTGGATCGGCACGATCGGGCTTGAGCCCGTCAAGTATTCGCAGAGGTATACGTTCGGTCAAAGCTGGCTGGCGGGAGGCGTCGACCTGATCGTCGTCGTTCTCGGTCTTTTCGCCATCAGCCAGGCGTTCCTGCTGCTGGTCGAGGACGATAAATTCAGCAAGGCCGAAGGAATCGGCGGCGGCCTGTTCGCTGGCTTCAGGGAGCTGCTGCGGCATAAGCGCGTCGCCGCGGTTTCGTCGAGCTTCGGAGTCGCGATGGGCATGATCCCGGGAGTCGGCGAGTTCACGGCCCAGTTTCTTTCGTATACCTATGCTCAGAAAACATCCGAGGCTCCGGAAGATTTCGGCAACGGCTCGCCCGAAGGCCTCGTGGCGTCCGAGGCGGCAAACAACGCAGTGCCCGCCGCCGCCATGATACCGCTTCTGGCCCTGGGAATTCCGGGCGAAGCGCTGACGGCGATGATGCTCAGCGTGTTCTACGTGCATAGCGTCGTGCCCGGTCCGCAGCTCTTCCAGAGCCAATTGGATTTTGTCGTCGCCCTCTACATCGCGCTGCTCATTCTCAATGTGCTCGTGGTCGCATTTCTCCTTGTTTCCACGAACCAGCTGCTGCGGGTGATCGAAATCCCGACCCGATTTCTCGGCGTGGCGATTTTGGTACTGAGCTTCGTCGGCGTCTATTCGCTTCGAAACAGCGCGATAGACTGCGCGATCGCCGCCGGATTCGGCGTTCTGGGATTCGCGCTCAAGCGGCTGTCGCTGCCGATCGTGCCGATCATTCTCGGCATGGTTCTAGGCGGCATCATGGAGATCAAGCTGCGAACGTCGATGATGCGGGTCGACTCCCCGGTGGATTTCATCAATCGGCCGATCGCATTCATCCTGTTCGTCATTATTCTTATCGTTGTCGGAGCGCATGTTCGCAGCGCCTGGCTCAAATACAGAATCGGAAAGGAATCGAGCAATGGCGGATAAGTCAATTCTCGTAGTCGGCACGTATGATACGAAGGACGAAGAGCTAGCCTATATGGCGGAGCGAATCGTCGCTCAGGGCGGCGCGGCGGTTACGATGGACGTTGGCGTTATCGGCGATCCCGAGAAGCCGTGCGCGTATTCGAAGCACATCGTCGCCGCCGCGGCGGGCAGTTCGATTCAAGCCGTCGTCGACAGCGGAGACGAAAACACGGCCATGCAGATCATGGCCAGAGGCGCATCGTCGCTGGCCGCCGACTTGCATGCACGAGGCGAAATCGACGGCGCCATCGTTTTGGGCGGCACGATGGGGACGGATCTTGCGCTTGACGTCTGCCAGTCGCTGCCCCTCGGCACGCCCAAGGTCATTGTTTCGACCGTGGCGTTTTCTCCGCTGATTCCGGCGGAGCGCCTGTCGCCCGACCTGCAGATGATACTTTGGGCAGGCGGCCTGTACGGGCTAAATTCCGTTTGCAAATCGTCGCTTAGCCAAGCCGCGGGCGCGGTTCTCGGCGCCGCGCGCGCCGCGGAAAAGCCTTCCTCAGCGCGTCCGACCGTGGGCATGACATCGCTAGGCTCATCGTGCCTAGCCTATATGAAGCTTCTGAAGCCGGCGCTGGAAAAACGCGGATTCGAAGTCGCGATTTTTCACGCCACGGGCATGGGCGGCATGGCTTATGAGAGAATAGCTTCGCGAAAGGGCTTTTGCTGCGCAATGGATTTTGCGCTTCCCGAACTCGGCAATCTGCTCGTCGGCTCCGTTGTCAACGCGGGCGCGGACCGAATGACAAACGCCGGTCGCGCGGCGATTCCGCAGATGGTCGCTCCCGGCTGCCTCGACCTTATCGATTTCGCGGGATGGCAGGCTATACCGGACCAGTACTCCGACCGGCCCTTCCACGAGCACAATCGCCTTATAAAAAGCTCGGCGCTAAACAAGGAAGAGAAGCGGCAAACGGCGCGCGAGATGGCGCGAAGGCTGGCCGCATCCGAAGGCCCCGTCAAGGTCATGCTTCCCTTGAGGGGAATCGAGGAATGGGACAGGGCGGGCGGGCCGGCTCACGACCCGGAAGGCCTGGACGCGTTCATGGACGAAGCTCGCAAGGCGGTCGAGGCGCCCATCGAGCTGATCGAAGTCGATGCCCACATAAACGATGAGGCGTTTGCCGATGCCGTGCTCAAGCATTTCGACGCCTGGGTGGAATGCGGCATCGTTTCGGAATTGGCCGAATGACGGAACCGGGCCACGCCATTCTGTTTGAACCGGTTCGCCTCGGACCGGTAACCGCGCCGAACCGCTTCTACGCGGTGCCGCACGCTACCGGGCACGGATGGGCGCAGCCAGGCGGGGCGATCGCGCTCAGAGCGATGAAGGCGGAAGGCGGATGGGGAACGGTCGCCGTCCAAATGTCCGAAATCGGGCCGGATTCCGATATGGCGAACCACCCCATGGAACGAATCTGGGACGACAGGGACATCGCTCGCCACGCGGCCCAGGTCGAAGCCATCAAGATTCGCGGCAGCCTCGCGGCGATAGAGCTCGCGCACGGCGGGATGCGCGCCCGGAATCTGACGACCGGGCTGCCCGTTTCCGGGCCGAGCGGCCTGCCCGTGCTCAGGCCCGAAGTTCCGTGCCAGGCTCGCGCCATGGATCTCGCGGACATCAAGGCGTTCCGGGCATCTCATCGCGCGGCGGCTCGCCGGGCCATCGATGCCGGATACGATATCATTTACGTTTATGCGGCACATGACCTATCGATCCTTAGCCATTTTCTTTCGCCGAATACGAATTTTCGAACGGATCAGTACGGCGGAACGTTCCGCAACAGGCTTCGACTTCTGCGCGAAGTTGTTGAAGATACCCTGGACGCCGCGGCCGGGGAGCGGGCGGTCGCGCTCAGGTTCAGCGTAGCCGAGCCCGAAAAACCGGAGGGACTCGCCATCGACGGCGAGGGGCGGGATGTCGTCGAGGCGCTGGCGGAACTGCCGGACCTTTGGGACGTGAATATTTCCGGCTGGTCCAGCGACAGCGCCACGGCTCGATTTGCCGACGAAGGGTTCCAGCTGCCGTTCACGGACTTCGTAAAGTCGGTCACGACGAAGCCCGTCGTGGGCGTCGGCCGTTTTACTTCGCCGGATTTCATGGCTTCGCTGATAAGGAACGGCCGCCTAGATCTGGTCGGCGGAGCGCGGCCCTCGATCGCCGACCCGTTCTTGCCGAAAAAAATTCGCGAGGGCAGGAGCGACGAAATCAGGGAATGCATCGGGTGTAATGTCTGCGTTAGCATGGATAGCTACGGCCTGCCGGTCAGATGCACGCAGAATCCGACAGTGTCCGAAGAATGGCGCCGGGGCTGGCACCCCGAATCGCCTCCGATTTCCAGAGGACGGCGCTCGCATCTCGTTATCGGCGCCGGGCCGGCGGGGCTCGAGTGCGCGCGGGTACTGCTCGCCGCCGGCGACAAAGTTACCGTCGCGGACTCCGCCGCGGAAGCAGGCGGCCGAATTGCCAAAGAAGCCCGCCTGCCGGGACTGGCGACCTGGCGGCGCGTTCGAGACTACCGGATACGCTACATCGAGAGCAGCGCCGATGCGGAACTGTACTTGCGCAGCCATATGGCCGCCGAGGACATCGCGGATTTCGGAGCGGACGCGGTGGTTCTCGCCACCGGCGCGAAATGGCGCGGCGACGGCGTGGGATCGACGAATTTCAGGACAATGAATCTAGGCCGGCGCAGCGTCTATACTCCGGACGACATCCTGGACGGCCGCATTCCGGAAATGGCCGGCGGGGAATCCGTTGTCTACGACGACGATCATTTCTATATCGCAAGCGCCATCGCGGAAGCGCTGCGCATGGCCGGGCAGAATGTTACGTACGCTACGCCCCTGCCTCAAATCTCCGCCTGGACCGAAAACACGCTCGAGCAGTCCCGGATCATCGAAAGGCTGAGTTCGATCGGAGTCGAGCTGATGCCGAATGCCAAGCTGGAAAGCGGCTTGTCGCTCGCGAACCGCTTAACGGGCGAATATTCCGAAATCGGCTCCCGGAACCTCGTGTTCGTGGGCGCGAGGATTCCCGTCGACGGATTGAAGCGGGAGCTTGATCTGACTGTCGGCGCGAGTCGCGTGCGGCTTGCGGGCGACTGCCTTGTTCCGGGGATTATTCAGGCAGCCGTCTATTCGGGCCACCAAGTGGCGCGTTCGATACTGGAAGGAATTCCGAACGACGGATTCAAACGCGAATTCATTCAGTCTTTTGTCCCCGCAGCCTGAATTGCCGGGGCATTGCCGATTCTGAAACTGAAACGGGATTTGCGGCGAAACATGCCGGCGCGGCTTGCGGAACAAGGGCCTGCCGCTCCGGAAATAAATTAATTCAAGCTTACGTTCATTTGGTATTTGCCGTCCGACAAGCTTGAGAAAATAAGTCCGATTTCCGGGTGGTTGACGGGCTCGCCGGAATTATCCACTTCGAGATTTTGTTCGGAAACGTACGCCACGTAGTAGGACTGGGAATTTTCGGCGAGCAGATGATAGAACGGCTGGTCCTTGCTAGGCCGGCTCTCTTCCGGAATGGCATTCCACCAATCCTCAGTATTCGAGAATTCCGGGTCGATGTCGAAAATCACGCCTCTGAATGGATGAAGGCGGTGGCGAACGATCTGTCCGATTTGGTATTTGGCTGTAGCTTTCAGCATATCGCAACGGAGGCAAGTCTGGTTACTTTGCGGACGGTGCCGCTTCATTGAAGTTATGAGTTAATTCATTCGATTGCAAGCGCCGGTTCTTTCGAACTGCATAGGAACTTTTGCCTGATAGGCGCAGAGGGCGCGAGTCGCCTCGGGCGAGATTCCCGGCGGCATTGGAGCCTCTCGTAGAATCCAGCGCCGCGGCGCAGGCGCGCTTTAGGATTTTTTGAAACGCCAAGAACTGAAAATCGCGCGTTTTCTTCGAATGCAGGATCGAAATTCGATGCCTGCAACCGGCGGAGGGCGCTTAATTCATTGTAATTTTTTCCGGGCATTGTATAAAAGAAACCATGAAAAGAGCGGAACATCTTAAGAGAGCGGCAAAATTCGCATTCGTTTTCTTTCTGGCGGCTTGCACCCTCTTCGGCGACTCGCCGCCGGCCGACCTTGAAAACGCCTGCAGCATCGTTAGGCAGAAACCCGACTGGGGCAGGGACCTTCGCCGCGCGGAAAGGAAATGGGGCGTGCCCGTCTCGGTCCAGATGGCGATTATCTGGCAGGAAAGCAAATTCGTAGCGCGCGCGAAGCCGCCCAGGGAGTATTTTTTCGGCATAATTCCTGTCGGAAGAGTAACGTCCGCCTACGGCTACGCGCAAGTGATCGACGGCACCTGGGAAGAGTATCGCGATGCGAACAACCGCTGGATCGCAAGTCGCGACGACTTTGGAGACGCTACGGATTTTATCGGCTGGTACGTCGACCGGTCGCAAAGAATACTAGGCATTCGAAAATCGAACGTACGCGATAATTATCTGGCGTATCACGAAGGCCACGCAGGCTACCGCCGCGGCAACCACCGCAGCAAGCAGTGGCTTATTCGGGTCGCCAATGATCTCGTGGAACGAGAAAGGCGGTACGCCCGTCAGCTGCGGAAATGCGGATAAGGGATTTCTACTTCTAGTAGTGGCGCCTCTTTTCCAATTCCGGGGAAAAAAGATTTGGAGGCAGCTGATTTACGATCTTCAGGTCGCTTACGACAAGGGTAGTGGTTGTTCCGTCGCTCGAATGATACTCCCATCCGGCCAATTCCAGCGGCTCGTTTCGAAACACGACGGTTACATAATCGGAGCTGGCTCCTTCCGGATCCGAGAGATTTATCCAAGTGATATTTTCGTTGCCGAAGTGCCCCGAAACCATTTTGCTTCGATCAAGCCTAATGTCCTTCGCAAGCAGGGGATAGAAGGGCGTCCAGCTTAGGGGATATTCCTCGGGTCCCGTGTTCGATTTTAGATCGAAAATGAAGATCCTCCTGCCCGCCGCCATGAGCAGCAGCTTCGCGGGGGGATCGTAGTCTAGGCGGAGTCGCCAGGGGCGGTGCAGATAGACTTTTCCAGTCGCCCATGAGCCGTCGTAATTGGTTTGACGGAAGCTTGCCGTGGCCTTGACCAGCGTCCTGAAGTACCGATCAATCATTTTGAGCGATACTTCCGGATTCGAATATTGCTGCGCCAGGCCTGTAACCGGAATAGCCGAGGCGGCTATCGTGGTCGCGGATGCGGCCAGAAATGCGCGCCGCCCCAGCAAGTCGGCGGCGTCTGGAAGGATTGGCTGCCGCGCAAGACCGCCGCCTTTTCTATTCGGGTACGAGGATTTCCCGTTTGCCCAAATGGTTTGCTGCTCCGACGAGTCCATTCGCTTCCATCTCCTCAACTATTCTTGCCGCTTTGTTGTAGCCGATTTTCAATCGCCTTTGAATATACGAAGTCGAGCATTTTCGCTCGTTGAGTACGATGCTTACGGCTTGGTCGTATTCTTCATCGCCCGAATTGCCGCCGAAGCCGGATTCGGAATCCGCGGTCTCCTCGACGACATCCGAAAGGTAGGTCGGCGCGCCGTAGGCTTTCAAGCTGGAAACGATCGCTTCTACCTCCTCGTCCGAGACGAACGGGCCGTGAACTCTGGAAACTCGCCCGCCGCCGGGCAAGTAAAGCATGTCGCCCTTGCCGAGAAGCTGTTCGGCGCCCATCTCGCCGAGAATCGTCCGGCTGTCGATCTTCGTGGTTACTTGGAACGAGATCCGAGTCGGAAAATTCGCTTTAATCGTGCCGGTTATAACATCGACGGACGGTCGCTGGGTCGCCATGACCAGGTGAATGCCCGACGCCCGCGCCATCTGCGCAAGCCTTTGAATGCAGCCTTCGATCTCCTTGCCGGCGACCATCATCAGGTCCGCCATTTCATCGACTACGACGACGATGAAGGGCATCGGCTCGGGATCGAATTCCTCGGTCATGAAAACCGGGTCGCCGGTCGCCTCGTCAAAGCCGGTCTGAACTTTTCTGGAAAATTTTTCGCCTCTTGCCAGAGCTTCCCTGGCTCGCTCGTTGTAGTTGCCGATATTGCGGGCGTTTATCTTGGACATCCGGTCGTAGCGCTTCTCCATTTCGCCGACGGTCCATTTCAGAGCGACCACCGCTTTTTTCGGGTCGGTAACGACTGGAGACAGCAGATGCGGAATGCCGTCGTAGACGCTGAGTTCAAGCATTTTCGGATCGATCATGATCAAGCGGCACTCGTCGGGCGACAGGCGGTAGAGCAGGCTCAGTATCATGGTATTGATCGCGACGGACTTTCCGGATCCGGTCGTGCCGGCTACGAGAAGA
Source organism: Albidovulum sp. bin36 (assembly GCA_002238565.1). Classification (GTDB taxonomy): domain Bacteria; phylum Pseudomonadota; class Alphaproteobacteria; order Rhodobacterales; family Rhodobacteraceae; genus JAPPFL01. Next base: position 17,612 of record MPMP01000019.1, on the reverse strand, counting down.
TGCGGCATCGCCGCGAGGTCGACGACGACGGCATCGCCCGCGATATCCTTGCCCAGCGCGATTGGAAGATTCATTTTCGAATCGCCGAATTCGGAAGAGGAGACGATTTCCCGCAGGAATACCTTGTCGCGCTTGGGATTGGGCAATTCGATGCCGATGGCCGAACTTCCGGGCACTGTGGAAATGCGCGCCGACAGCGCCGTCATTGAACGCGCGATATCGTCGGAAAGTCCGATTACGCGGCTCGCCTTGAGCCCCGGGGCGGGAATGAGTTCGTAAAGCGTAACGACCGGGCCCGGCCTTATGGTGCCGATTTCGCCTTTGATGCCGTAGTCGGACAGCACGGTGGCGAGCTGTTCGGAGTTCGCTTCGAGCGCCGCTTTGCTGTAGCCTTGCCGGTAATTCGGGTCGGGTTCCGCAAGCAGAGCGAGCGGCGGGCCTGCGTACGCGTCGGGCGCCGCGTCCGGGCATTGCTCGGCCCTGGCTTTTCTACTCGGCCTGGATTGCTTCGCCGCGGGCTGCATTACTCTCGCCGTCGGAGCCGGGCGCGGATCCGGTTCCTGAGGCCAATCGACCGTGTCGAACGCGGCAAGCGACTCGCGCGTAAGAGGCGGTTCCGATGGTCTGATTCGAGCCGGCGGCGTCCGGGCACTTGCGGTTCCGCGGCTAAATACCTTCGGAACCGCTGAGGGGAATTTGAAAATCCGCCCCCGCCTGCGATTGCGGTCGCCGTGCCCGCTTTCGAAAGAATTCGAATGCGGGTCTTCAATCTCCTGCTCCTCATAGTCTTCCGAGTCGTCGGCTTGGGGTTTTGAACGCAGCAGCGGCTTCGCCAGCGACCTGAGAAAGGCAAGCAGCACCCTTCGAGCTACTCGAGCGTCATTGATCGTTAGACCCAGGGCTCCGATCGACGACGCAGCCGCGATAGCAATGATCGCGCCTACAATTAGCTGGTTTCCAAGGACCGGGTCCCATGGCCAAGAGTACGTCGCGGCGGCAAAGACCGAGTCGCCGAACATCCCTCCAGCGCCGAAATGGTGATTCCAATAATCCGGCCGAGGCGACTTTGCTGCGTAGATGGACAGGAATGCGATGGCGATGGGCAGCAGCATTATGCGATTGAGAAAAACCTTCGGGCTGCCGTGAAAGAAGAACCTGAGTCCCCAGATCAGAAGAAAAACGACGACGCCCCACGAGCCGATGCCCACCGTCACGATCAGCGGACTCGCTATCGCCGCGCCCGGGGGACCGAGCAAGTTCCGCACCGGGTCGGAAGTTACGGTGAACAGTCCAGGATCGTTTGGCGTGTAGGAGCCTAGCGCTACTGCAAGCGCCAGGCCGGTGGAGAAAACGGCGATGCCCAGAATTTCGAGCACGCGCCGTTCGATATACTGATGCCACTCCCCGTCCAGAAGTGGATCTCTATGCCTTGCCTGAAATGCCATCGTTACATTCTCCCACTCGTGCGGTATTCGCGGATGCGTTCGAGGCCGGCGCGCATCCGCTCGGACTCGGCGACCATCGCCGCTCGGATTCGGCCCGCGCCCGGATTGGGGATCCCGGTCTCTCTGCCGAAATATTCGCCGGGCACGACCTTGAGGCCGTAGGCCGTCCATAGATCTAGGGCGGCCTGTTCGCCGTCTTCAAATTTCAGCCATAGGAAAAGCCCGGCTTCCGGGCTTCGGTATCCATTGGTGCCGGAAAGGATTTCGTCGGCGAGTTCGTACTTCTCGCGGTACAGGATTCGACTGGCTTCAACGTGCGCTTCGTCCCGCCACAAAAGCGCGGAAGCCTTTTGGATAGGCGACGGAATAGGCGCGCCTCCGTATTCGCGAGCCTGGACGATGCGCTCTATGCCATTCCGCCCGCCTGCGGCGAAACCGGACCGAAGTCCGGGGGCATTCGATCTTTTTGAAAGCGAATTGAAAGCAATGACGCGTTCGGGATCGGCGCCGATTTCTCGCGCGACCGCCAAGGCGCTGGGCGGCGGCCGACCGCGATAAAGTTCCGAGTAGCACTCGTCCGAGAAGATGCAGAAGTCGAATTTTTCCGCCAGCCGGACAAGTTCGGCGAGATATTCCTTCGATGCCACTGCGCCTTCCGGATTCGACGGCGTGCACAGGTAGGCCACTGTCGCGCTCGAGAGGGTTTCGCTGCCTAGCGAGGCATAGTCGGGCAAAAAGCCGTTGTCTTCCGTCGCGTTCGCATAAATCGGTTCTGCGCCCGCTGCATAGGCCGCGGCGGCGTAGACCTGGTAGAACGGGTTGGGAATGACAACCAGCGGCTTCCTGCCGAGCTTGTCTTCGGGGGACAGCGCCATGCACGCGCTGAACAGACCTTCCCGAGATCCATTCAGGACGACTATTTCGCTTTGCGGATCAAGGTTCGCGCCGTGCCGCTTTAGGAACCACTCCGAAATGGCTTCCAGCAGGTAGGCATCGCCTTTCTTCGACGGGTATCTTCCGAATTCCGCCGAGTGCGAATGTATGGTTTCGGCGGCCCATTCCGGAAAGCCGTGCTTCGGCTCGCCGACCGAAAGATCTATGGGCTCGAGCCCAGGTCGGCGTCCGCGCAAAAGCTGCCGCAAGCGGTTGAACGTATACGCCGGAAGTTTCGAGAATCGCCTTGGGGGCTCCATTTGCCTTCATGCCTCAAATTCCAGGGTCGTCGCGCCCTGTGTTTGCTGCAACCGTACCTTGAAAAGGCGGGCATGTCGAGCGGTAGCCGGTTATTCTTGCCGCAGGTGTTCCCTGTTTACAATACCATATGGGGCGCCGTCGTCCGTTCAGGAACTATTGAGAACGAATTCAAACGCGCGGCCGAGCCTGAGAAGCCTGCCCTCCTGGAACGGATGGCCCATCAGCATGATGCCTGCCGAAGGCATGTGCGACGGGATGGTCAAAGCGGGAACTTCCATCAAATTCGCTATCCGCGTATTTCTCAGCGCCAAGAGGTTTTCCGATTCGTAGTGCCCCGGCTGCTCGGTCAGCCGCCTTATGTCCGGAGGCAGAATAGGCGAGGATGGCGCGACGACGGCATCGCATCCGGCGACGGCTCGGCGGTACGCGGCTCGAATTTTTTCAAGCTTCGACCAGGCGGCCGCGAATTGCTCTCCGCTGAAATTCGCGCCCCACTGAAACCGCTCCCGGACCTTGTCGAACATGAGATGCGGCGAGGCTTCGATTGTTTCCTTCCAGGTTGCGTAGGCTTCGACGCAATAAAGGCACCCGGCCAGTTCGAATGCCTCCAGGAGTTCCGGAATCTCGATATCGATAATTTTCGCGCCGTTGTCTTCGAGGAGCCGGATGGCGCGCTCGTATCCTTCCGCGGGGCCGGGTCTCAGATCGTCCGTGGCGATCGTTCGAAGCGCGAGGATCAGAGTCCCCCGCAGATTCGCGCCGCCAAGATCGGGAGTCGGCGCTCCTCCCAAAGCGGCTAGGAGCGCGGCCGCGTCCTCGACGGAACGGGCAAGCGGGCCGACCGTGTCGAATCTTTCGCAAAGGGGAACGACGCCTTTCAGCGAAAGCAGCCCGGATGTCGTCTTGAGGCCGACCAAATCGTTCCACGCGGCGGGAATGCGGACGGACCCTCCCGTATCGGATCCTATCGCGCAGGGAGCCAGCCCGAAGGCGACGGACGCGGCGGCGCCCGACGAAGAACCGCCGGCGACTGATTCGGGATAGTTTACGCAGGGAGGAGTCGCGGTAACCGGATTGAGTCCGAGGCCCGAAAAAGCGAGTTCGGACATATGGGTCTTGCCGAGGCAAACCAATCCGGCTGCGGTGGCATTGCGAACGACCTCGGCGTCTTCGGACGGCGCGCGGCCCGCCAAGAGCGCGGATCCCGCACTGGTTTCGACTCCGGCCGTGTCGAAAAGGTCCTTCCAGGAAACGGGAACGCCGTCCAGGCTGGAAACTCGGACTCCCAGCCGGGCGCGTTCGGCGGCGGCGGCGGCTTCGGCCCGGGCTCGATCCTCGGTCAACCGCGCGTAGATCCTATGCGAGTCCGCGTGGCTGCCGATTGCCGCAAGGTAGCAATCCGCCAATTCTACCGGGTCAATGCCGCCCGAGCCGATTCCCCGCCCTAGTTCGGTCGCCGTCATTCGCAGCCATTCGTGGTCCATCCGCCGAATCTCCATTGCCAATCCGCGTTATCGTAGGCGCGAGCGATGCAATGGACAAACGGAACTTTGCCGTGCTTTAAGCGAATTATGAAACTGGATGGCGATGCACTAGTCGCGGGCGGAGGAATTGTCGGGAATTCCCTGGCATTGGCTCTGGCCCGCTCGGGCGTAAATGTCGTCCTGGTCGACGAGACTCGGCAAGCTACTCAGGCGCTCGGCGAATTCGACGGGCGGGCCTACGCGCTTTCCGCCTCGTCATGCAGGCTCCTTGAATCGCTCGGCCTCGGTCGTCAGCTGATCGAATTCGGGCAGCCGATACATTCGGTTCGAGTTGCCGAGGGCCGCCCGGGCGAAGGCATTCGCGGCCCGATCATCGAATTCGATCGCGGAGATGCCGATTCGGGGCCGCTCGGAAGGATGATTGAAGATCGATTCCTGCGCCGCGCGCTTCTGGAAGCAATTGATGCGGCGCCGGGAATTCGCCGCATCGCGCCGGCCCGCGTCGCCGAATTCGCTGTCGGCTCGGGCCGCGTCGCAGTCGATTTCGACAGCGGGCCTCCGGTGTTGGTCGCCTTGCTTGCCGGCTGCGACGGCCGCGGAAGCGTCGTGGCGAGGCTCGCAGGAATCGACCGGAGCTTTCACGACTATCGGCAGTCGTCTATAGTTTGCGCGGTCGAGCACGAAATCGATCACTTGGGCGCGGCGCACCAGCTCTTCATGGCATCGGGCCCGCTGGCGATCCTGCCTCTTCCCTCCAGCAGGTCGTCAATTGTTTGGACAGAAAAATCCGATGTGGCCAAGCGTATCGGCGAACTCGACGACAATGGCTTCCTCCAGGTTCTGAAGCCGAGATTCGGCGATTTTCTGGGTTCCGTCGCCCTAAGCGGCCCGCGCCGCGTTTTCCCCCTGAATCTTTCGGTTGCCCATCGATTCGCCGCCGAAAGGATCGCGCTGGCGGGCGATGCGGCGCACGGCGTCCATCCGATTGCCGGCCAAGGTCTGAATCTAGGATTTCGCGATGCCGCCGCGCTTGCCGAAGTCGTAGCATTGGCCAAGCGGCGCGGCGAAGACATAGGCAGTTCCGCCGTGCTGGAAAGGTACGAGCGCTGGCGAAAGTTCGATTCCGCTTCGATCATCGGCGCGACGCACGGAGCCAATTTGATTTTTGCGACCGATAGCGAATTGGCTTCGATCCTGAGGTCGGCCGGCATGGCGGCCATCGGCCGCCTTCCGCTCCTGCGCCGGCTCCTTGCGCGGGAGGCCGCGGGCCTGGTCGGCGATCTTCCCGCGCTCATGCGAACAGGCGAGATTTGATCGGCGCCCCCCTCTCAGGATATTTCGCGCGCCTCGTCGGGAAGCATGATGGGGATGCCGTTTCTGATCGGATAGGCGAGATGCGCCGCTCGCGAAACCAGCTCCTGGTTTTTCGCATCGTAGACCAGCTGGCTATGGGTTACCGGGCAAACCAGCACTTCCAGCATCTTCCTGTCGAAGGCGGGTTTCTCCGTCACGCGGGCGCCCAATCGCTCTTGCCGCTCATCATGCGTAGAATTCCGGGCTATCGCAGTACATCTAGTATTTGGTCCCGGCCTACGAGTATATGAACGACGAAAGCTTGCGCCGATATTTTAGCGCGGTCGGGTCGTTCGGCTTAAGCGAATTGAAGATCAGGAACAGCTGCTCCTTGGCGGCTCCGTCGTTCCACTCCCGATCGATCCTGAACAATTCTATCAGTTCGTCCATGGCGCTCTCGATATCGCCGGATGCGTGCAGCGCGACGGCTAGGTCGAACCTGGATTTCTTGTCTTCCCGATTCTCCTTGACGCGCCTTTTCAGTTCTTCGATCGGACCTGTACTGTTTGCCTGCCGCGCCAGTTCGATGGCGGCGCGAACGGATTCGATCTCGCTCGAGCCGGCGATAGCCTCGGAAGCGTTGTCGAGAAGCATCTGCGCCTTGGCTTCGTCGCCGAACGCGAGATGCGAGCGAATTAGGCCGGAATAGGCTTGCGCGCTGTCCGGATTCGCGGCGACAAGTCTTGCGAATTCCTGGGCTGCTTGAACTGCGGCGCCCTGTTCGAGAAGAGATTCGGCTCTTTCAAGATCGCTATCGAGCGAGCCTCCCGCCTTTGCGGCTAGCTTGTCCACGAATCGCTTGATTTCGGAATTGGGCTGGGCGCCCATGAAGCCGTCGTCCACCTGGCCGTCTACGAATGCGAAAACCGCGGGGATCGATTGAACTCGCAGCTGCGCTGCAAGTCGCTGGTTGGAATCTACGTCGTACCTAACCAGCCGGACTTTTCCGGCGGCTCCTTTGACCGCGGCCTCCAGAGCGGGGCCCAGCTGCTTGCAGGGACCGCACCAGGATGCCGTGAAATAGGCGATAGTCGGCCGTTCGATGCTCGATTCGACGACTTCCGAGGCGAACTTCGCTTCTGAACCTTCTAGTATGAAATTGTCCGGCTCGGCGCCGGAATTTTGCTTGTCCGTAAAAAACATGTCGCGCTATTCCGATCCGTTGTTCTTATGGAATATGGTAGCTGGGGCTTGAATTTCCAATAGGCATCATACTTCAAAGGTCGCAAAAACAGGAGCGTGGTCCGACGGTCTCTCCCATCCGCGAGCCTCGCGCAGGACCTTGGAGGAATTGTCGCCGCCAACGAGATCCGGCGAAGCCCAAATATGGTCCAGCCGCCTGCCGCGATCCGAAGCGTTCCAGTCGCGCGCTCTGTACGACCACCAAGTGTACAGCTTGCCCTGCCGAATGTCGCGGCGAGTAATGTCCGTCCAGTTTCCGGACTCGCGCACTTCCGCCAGAAGCTCGACTTCAACCGGCGTATGGCTGACGACATCGAGCAGCTGCCGATGCGACCAAACATCGTCTTCGCGAGGGGCGATGTTCAAATCTCCCACAAGAATTGTCCTCGCGGGAGGGCGTTCGCGAAACCAGTCGCGCATTCCCGCAAGAAAGTCGAGTTTGTCGCCGAATTTGCTGTTTCGGCTTCTGTCGGGAATGTCGCCGCCCGCGGGCACGTAGAAATTTTGGATCGTGATGCCGTTTTCCATCTCGGCCGAGACGTGGCGCGCTTCCTTTCGGTCGAGAAAGTCCCGGCTGCCGGCATCAAGCAGAGGATGGCGCGAAAGTATGGCAACGCCGTTGTAGCTCTTCTGCCCCCGCGCAACCACATGGCGGTAGCCGGCGGCTTCAAAGGTTTCCACGGGAATGAATTCCAGAGGCGATTTCAATTCCTGAAGGCAAAGGACGTCCGGGCTCTCCTCGCTTAGCAGCTTGACGACGAGGTTCTGGCGAAGCCTGACCGAGTTTATATTCCATGATGCGACTGTGATTTGCATGGCGTGCGCATTCGCACATCGGCGCTGCAGCCGCAAGGCGCCGGCGAAAAGTCCCCCCGGGGCTGCCGGCTAATAGTCGAGGAGCCGATAGCCTTCGCTATTCTCCAGCGTGACGATTTTCGGAAAGCCGGACTCTCCGTTTCGAATTAATAATCGAAGTCTCCAAATGTGAGTCTGCACGGTTCTTGTGCTGGTGTTCGCCGCGTAGCCAAGCTTCTTCTTCAGCTGAGAAACGGTGGCGGTTCTATTCTCGGAAAAAAGCAATGCCTCGAACACCTTGGATTGACTGAGCGTAAGATTTACTTTTTTGCTATCGGGAAATTCGAGGCGATTGGCTTGCGGATTGTAGGTAACTTTTCCGATTCTTACGTCCGGAACGCCCAATCCAATTTGCCGACGGATGCGATCGTGCACCTTGACCTTGGCAACGAGCTCCGACGGGGTGAATGGTTTGTTGATGAAGTCTGCTGCGCCCAGGTCCAGGAGGCACTCTTCCAGAAGGCTTTTTTCCCTATTTGAATCGTACCTCGTAAGAACGATGATAGGAGGTTTCGACGGCAATTTTGCGAGCCAGGAGCACAGTTCCTTACCGTCTTCCAAATTCGGCAGGCCCAAATCGAGAACTATGACGTTCGGCTTCTCGTTTTCCGCTAATTCCCGCGCTTTGTCCGGTCCCGACGCGGCAAGAACAGTGAATCCTTCTCTTTCGAAAGTGACCGCGATGTCTTCAAGCACGGGAAAATAATCCTCGACGACAAGTATTTTTTTCTCGGAATTCATTGCAGCGCTCCTGAAAATTTGCAGCGGCCAGGAATTGCGAACTCGCGGTAAATTACCCGCGCAAGACCCAATCGGATTATCCTAGAAAATTCATGCTCGTCAATATTTCGAATCATTGATAGCGCATGATACGTCCATGCGGCCAAAGCCGTTCCCGGCTTTCCGAATTTCGAAAGGACCGGAATTCGCGCCTCATTCTAGCTCGGGCGAATTCGCGGCGGGTATCGGCGACTCCGGCATCCAGGCCCCGGAACTCGTCAAAAGTCTCCTCGGTTCCAGGCTTCTCAAAGGGCGGCGAGGCTGGTCCGCAGCCGCTACTTCTATGAGATTTGCCGCTTAAGCTGTCGCATCCGACTAGCCGAGAACCGATTTGAACCTTTATGAATGGCGCATCGGCAATTGTGTGCCGCCGACCGCGGCGGGGAGCCTGGAACAATGACGGGCGCCGGAATTCCCTTCGCATGTGCCGGACAACTCCTTTAGGTCAATGGAGGCGTCAAGGCGGGCGACTAGCACGAATGTTTTGTGGATAACGGCCGATCATTAAGATGGGACTACCTGAGCTGTTACGGCGCCTCGCAAATAGAAACTCCGAACATGGACTGGTTGGCATCACGCGGAGTACGATTCAACCGCGCCTATGTGCAGTCTCCGATCTGCGGGCCTAGCAGGATGAGCTATTATACGGGTCGATACGTTCGCAGCCATGGCTCGACCTGGAACGGATTTCCGCTTCGGCTCGGAGAGCCAACGCTAGGCGATCATCTTCGCGAAATCGGCGTCAAATGCGCGCTCGTGGGCAAAACGCACATGACGCCGGACTGCGAGGGCATGGAACGCCTGGGAATCGACCTCGCTAGCGCGGTCGGAGCGCTGGTCTCAGTGTTCGGGTTTGAAGTATTTGTCCGGGACGACGGGACGAACAATTCCGATTACCCGAACCGGCACGCCGAAGACCATGATCTGCGTTTGCGCGAACACGGAATGGACGGTTATAATCCATGGGAGGAATGGGCGAATACCGACTTGGGGCCCGATGGCGAACTTCTTTCGGGATGGATGCTGCAAAATTCGCCCTTCGCCGCCAGGGTGCCCAAGGAGTATTCGGAATCGGCCTGGCTCACCACGCGGGGCATGGAATTCATCGAAGGTCAGGGCGAACAGCCATGGCTTTGCCATCTTAGCAGCACTAAGCCGAATTAGCCCTATCTCGCGCCGGCGCCCTACCGCGATTTAACATGTTGCGATGCGCAACTATTGCTAGGGGACCAAGGGATCCGCCAATGGTCCGGCCCGCAGTTCGGCGTTTTCTGAAGTCAAATTCATATGCCGCAATTGTCGATTCACCGGAGCGCTTCCGAATTTTTCGGGCATTGGGACGCAAATCCGGCAAGGCGGCTAAAAGGCGGGCTGTGCCGTGCTTAGTGCTTTGTCGGCTTCGGCCATTTTCAATCCACCGCGACGGCGAGATCATTCAGAACTCGTCTCGCGTAGGCCTCGTCCAGCAGGCATCCGAACGCATATGCCTGGCCGGTTTCCGGCGAGGGCTGGGTATCGAGGCGAAGATCCGACCCCTTTTCATGAGCATCGAGAATGTGTAGCCTTCCAAGCGAAATGAACTCGTAGCGATCCTTGCTCATGACTTGTCCTCTCCCTTTGACCTGATCCAGCGGAAATGCCTTGCGAAGTCGAACGTTATCCCATTTCTAAAGTCTCGTCTTCGGCAAGCCCCAAACAGCGTCCTTCGATCTTCCGTCGAATCTCGGTTCTTGGCCAATGATATTTGACAGGTCTTCGTTGAGGCGCACCGCACCTCTAGCGGAGCGATAGCACTGCGTCGCCAAGAAACACCGGCCTGTCGAGGAAACCGGCGCATTGCATGGCGTTCGGAATGTCGAAATGCAGGGACTCCGTTTCAGCGTAGTGCGCGAGTTCCGATCCCTTCTCGCCGGCTACCGCCGCTCTGAGTTCGGCAGTGCTGGCGCGCCGCTGCGTAACTCCCCGATTTTACAGTGGAGAGTGGCAGGCGCGGCCAGAACCAAACTAGCCCGCTCGATATCGCTTCAGTGGGAAACAGGACTTGCCGAACTCGGGGTGGGGTGCGTCTAGGCAAAAGGAATTTTAACTTGCGACAGGTCGGCAATTGTGGTGTTGGCGGTAATAGGCAGTTCTCGGCGGAATACAGAGAGGAGGAATCAGTGAAAATCGACGAGATATCGCTAACGTAGGGGAACGTACGAAATCTCATTTTGATACAAAAATTTAGGTGATAGTGATGGCGGGGAAAAAAATAGGATTTAGCGACTACGCTCATCTTGAGGAGAAAATTCGAGAAAACGCTGAGAGTCGTGATTCTGTAGAAACGACCCTCGCTACGAGCGAGAGAATTATCGCCCGAGTTACGGATGGGATATACCGTGAACCTTGGGCCGCGTTTCGGGAACTAGTCGCCAATGCCTACGATGCGGACGCGTCATTCGTGGTAATTGAGACAGGGCAGCCGGATTTTCAGCGAATGACGGTTCGGGACGACGGTATAGGAATGTCTCCTAAAACTCTTGCCTACATTCTGAAGAATATTGGCGGCAGTTCAAAGCGGACAGCGGCAGGCGCGGAGTTTAATACGGTGGATCCGAATGCTCCGGATGCCAGTCCTGGAGGACGGCCGCTTATCGGTAAAATCGGGATTGGAATGTTCGCTGTCGCTCAATTGACTCAGCACTTTCAAATAATCACTAAGGCTGCGGGGGAACGGTACAGGCTATCCGCAACGGTAAAGCTGCGCACTCACGACGAAGAAGTAATTCAGAAAACGGAGGCCGATTACGTAGCAGGGAATGTCGTAATCGTGTCGGATGAAGTTCCAGATTCGGAATTGGATTCGCATGGGACATCGGTTGTTCTCTATCAGTTGCGCAATGAAGTACGAAGAACTCTGCAAAGCGTGAGGCTTTGGGAGGCTGCACTTGTTGGGGAAGCGCAAGGACAGTCTGTAAAGAAGCCGCCTCAGTACCATATCGGATGTTTTATTGACGAGCATTCAAGCGAACCGAGTTTTCCTTGGAAGGAGACAGATGAAGCGAAGAAGAAATTTGATCGTTTTTTTGATGCAAGCGGAAGTGCGACAGGTAGGTCCGTAGATTCGGCGAACCTAGATCACTTTGATGAATATCTGAAACTAATTTGGAAGCTAAGCCTCTCGCTTCCACTGAATTACATTGGCGCTCATCCTTTTGATTTGGATGGAACGGATGAGTTGCATTTTTTGAAACTTCCGGAAAATGAAAGCCAAGCGAAGAAAATCGATCTGTCTCCGACAGAGTCGCTGCGGGAACACTTGAAACTACGAACCGGCAAAGAGCAGACCGGTCAACCTTTTTCAGTTAGGTTAGATGGCGTTGAGCTTAGGCGTCCAATTCGACTTTCTCGAAAGCTATTCACGAATTCCCGGGTGGGAGCCCCGGTTATTATTGCAGGAAGACAGGATAACCCTTTCAACGAGAAAGACCTTAATCGTGCTGGTGGGCGTTTGTCGTTCGAAGGGTATCTGTACTGGAACAGCAGAATCGTTCCGAAGGAAACTGCTGGCGTTTTGATACGTATCAGGGGCGCTAGTGGAACACTGTTCGAGCGCACGTTCTTGAACTATTTGGTTTCGGAACAGACAAGGCTTCGGCAAATTACAGCTGAAATTTTTGTACACGAAGGGCTGGACAGCGCAATCAATATCGATCGCGAGTCGTTCAACTATAGCCACCCTCATTTTCTGTTTATTCAGAAATGGCTTCACAGGGCGCTGCGCCTACTCGTGAACCGGCTCAAGAGCATAGCTAGTGCGGATTTAGAGCGGGAAAAAGAGAAACAGCGCGACAAAACGTTAGAATACGCTTTGGAAATTTGGAATCGACGGCTGGGAAAAGACTCCGACCCGCCATTTGCAGAAAGTCCGGGGAGGGCGCTGCCAATTGGTGTGGGAGATGCAGAACTGGAATGGCCCTCGGATAAAATTCTCACTTCGAAGGGCAAACACGCTGGGCCAATCAGAATTAGCGCGCTAGCGGCGGTGCTTGAGGCCTACCGCGTGTTATCACGGTTGGACGTTGAAGACCGGGCCCAAATTGTCAAAGACATTCTGGGATTACCCGAGACAGACGGATAAAAGGTAGTGCCTGAATTAACTAATCGGCAGTTGGCCGATGATGTCCTCCCTGCGGAAGTGGATGAACTGGCCGTCCCGGTGGAATTAAATCAGTTGCTACCGTGGCACACTCCGCGGAAGCAGCTTGTTCGGGAAAAACAGTGGATCTACTTTGCGCGGCGGCTGATTGAAAATGAAATTGGCGGGCCAGGGTTGCGGCAAGCGAGGCCTGATAAGCCCGAGGTTCGGTATCTGACTCTACCAGGTCTCGATTATCTTGACGTGCGGCAGCTTGGAGCGGAATGCAGGGAACTAGATTGCCGGTTGACGAGCACTGGATTTCAAATGGGAGGCGATGGAAATAGGAAAATTGCAAGAGCGAAAATCAGAGAACAGTCTTTAGTGGATGCGGGATATATTTCAGTAAACTCGTACACATTTCCGCGGCGCTTCGAGGATATCGTGCCGGTAGGGGGGGAAGCGCACCGGGAACTGAAATCTCGTGCACCCTTTCACATAGTGAATGTGGACGCGTGCGGCTCCATTGCGCCTCCCGGGGCGAATCACCAAAGTCGGCTGATTGAAGCGTTATACCGGATCTTGGAGTTGCAATTCCAACTTAAGACGGGAGCGTGGTTGCTGTTTGTAACGGTAGACGCACGGCCTAACTCCTTGGCGGTGGAAACGTTGAATAGACTTTGCTCGACGATATTCAATAATGCGGATAGTAGCGAAGAATTTCGAAATACTGCATTGCCGCTGTTGGATAGAGAAGGAGGCGATATACGGGAGGCCGTGGCGGAAGCTTCGGGAGAAGCGGGCGCAAGGTTTTTGCGATTATTTGGTCTGGGGATGGCGAAGTGGCTACTTCATCTTGCGCGCGACAAGAATTGGGACATGAAAACTCACCATCCATATTGCTATTCAACAATGCCGGATGGTGACGAGACGCCGTCTATGGTATGCCTTGCATTCGAATTTCTTCCACCGCCACCAGGGCTGCAAGATCAGTTTCAGGTCGTGCGTGCGAATCCAGCTCCGGGCCCACAATTCCAGGATACGTCGATTCGTGCGGCTGAAAAAATTAGGGACATGGCAAATGCGGATTGCCTAATCAGGACGGACGAACCGCTTCGCACTCAGATGGTGGCGAATCTCCGGAATTTACTTGGCGAGGCAGGTTACGGTCAGGAAGTACTAGCACGTATCGCCGCATAAGTTCTTTCAGTAGAAACACTTGATTTAACTTTAAGCGCCAAACGTATGGAGTGCGCGACCGCTTCGGCAAGCGGTGGTGGAACGGCCTCGCTAACCTGGTCGACTTGTGCCGAGAGTGTTCCTTCAAGGACGTAGTCGTCGGGGAAGCCCTGGATCTTCATAGCTTCGAATACGCTAAGTCGCCGCGTACCGTTCGGATGCACGTGGATCTCGCGATGGCCGTATGATGCTGTGACGCTTGGCTTGTTCCAGGCAAGGGTCTTAAAGCTTCTTACGGATGTTTTGCCCTCCGTAAGTATGCCATCGGTAAATTTAGGTGACCTAGGCATCATGCACCAGTGGTTTTCGTGAAGCGGGATTTCTGATTTGTCCAAACCGACAGAGAAAAAGGCTGGACTTGGCAGGTTACGAATGGCATCTGCAACAGTTTTCCGTTGTCCGGTGCCGTCCGGTGATGTCCAGCGTGTCATCGAGCTTGCGCAACTTGGAAAAGCTAGGAGAAACAAGCGGCGTCTGTATTGAGGTACTGAGTGGGCAGCGGCATCGGCGAAGAACACAATTACGTCAAAACCATTTTGCTCCAATCGTTCAATTTCCCTTTCAAGCAGGCGGCCGTTTCGGAATTTTTTCAATGCAGGCACATTTTCCATGAGAATAAAATCGAGGGGACCGCGGTGGCGATGGAAGCGTAATGCCAAAGTGAAGAAACGGCTAACAAGCTTGCTACGAGGATCGTCCGGTTTCGGGGACCGGTTAGCGCGCGAAAACGATTGGCAAGGAGGGCCGCCAATTACACCTGATGGAACGAATTTCTTGCCATGGTGGCGGTCAATGTCCGCAAAACTTATAGTCTGAATGTCCGCAACTAGGCCTCGGTTGGAAACGGCACGGTTTCGGTTCCATGAGCGAATCGAGTAAGGACGGATATCGTAGGCTAGGCCGATTCTAAAACCGGCGCGCTCAAAGCCTAGATCCAAGCCTCCGCAACCGGCGCACAGCGAAAGTAGCAATATGCACTGCCTCCGAGTTTTTAGAAGACTAGCATAATCGGGACCGGAGGGCTAGGCAACGTTTGACGACGCAGTAATTCTCTTTAGACTTGCAAGCCTTCGCGGCGCAATTTCTGCTAGGCTCGACCTAATACTCGGCTCATTCGACTTAATGAAATATTCTATGATAGATGATCCCCATCAGCTCAGTTATGCAGCCGTTTAGTTCAAAGCAAACATTTATCAGTTAATCTGGATTATCCAGCATTTGCTACTGACAGAGGAGGACCGTATTCTTCGGTTCTGCGAAAAGAAATTGCAAAGATTGCGCAAGAAGTGTCAAACCACCTAAGTATAGCATAGGCTGATGAAAAGATCAGGAAACTACAGAGGACTTGCATCTCTGGCCTTGCTTCATCTCAGCGAAAGTGATCTCCGCGCACTGCACGCTACAGTAAGCGAGATGAGCCCTAGTTCATTCCTAGAGTTAATCAGAAGCATAGAGGTCGAAGTAACACATGCGAAGTCCCTCGCTCTCGAACGAGTGGTGGGACACGAACACTTTGCTTCCGGTTCAGTTCAGTTGTATCAAGAGATTGACCGGATTCGAAGGAACCAGTTGCGCGTTTCCGTCCAATCATTTGTTGAAATGATGGTTGACGGTCTATCACAAGTTTCTAGAAATCGAGGTGTCGAAATTCCCCGCTTTGAAGCACGGAGAGGCTTAAAAGTTTGGATTGCAAGGCTTCTTCAAACGTTCTCGGAGCAGGAGGTTTTTCATGCTGCCGCGCGCATCCGGCGCAATGCCGCTCAACAAGGTAATCACGATTGGAAATTAAAGTGAACAATTCCAAGTTTATGGAGCTTGCGGGAGCCGTCGAAGCAAAAATTCCTATTAACTCCATCTACGCAGAAAAATGTTCGGACAAGCTCCTAGCATCCTTGGACTGGACGGGCCGATTTATTGATGAGTCCTCACAGAAACCGTGAAACGTTCTGTCAAAGGGTTGCTATGGAGCGGCGGTCGAAGCGGTGTCCTTAGTGTCTTTTGGTCTTATACGACCGGCCATACTATCTCTTCGATCGTATTACGATCTCAGCTTACAGTATCTTTACTATAAGGATCACCCGATCGAGTGGCGGAACGTATCTGAATTTCATGCACGGCCCATATTGCCGACGGCGGCTAAGAAATATCTGAAAGATAATTTTCCGGCATTTAATCATCGATTCAAAACCCTTTTGGGAGTTAAGACACGAACCAATGACGATTGTTACAACGTCTTGTCGGGCGTTGCTCATGGGTCGGCAATTAATTCAATTTCTGCAGCTACCCAGCCGGCTCATCTCGTGGAACCCAAGATTGTCGTCGCTCAATCGGTGGACGTCTTTAGGGATGTTGGAGAACACACCAGCGACATATTTGTTGCCGGCTTTGAAGGCAACTGGCTTTCATTGCCGGAAAGAACAAAGCTTGACTTGAAAGCCCGATTTGAGGACAGGAAACCACGAAAAGAGTTACGGATTTAGGTCCCGATTGACGGATTGGTTCGGTTTGCTTGCGTGTCCTCTACTGTCAGTGCCTTTATCATTTTGCGTCATATGCGATATGGATTCCTAGCCGTTCGCGGCCAAATGGAATTGTCTTAACGATGCAGAAGTCAATGCTTTCGTCGACCGAGCTTCGGCGCCACCGGTCGATTCCGAATCATCTTGCCGAAGACGGCGCCATGCATCGCTCCCGCCCAGCCCGCCTCGACAAGGCGACCGCCCACGAGATGGCGCGGGTGAACTGGGGCTGATCGTCGGTGGCCAGAACAATTTCGAATGTGGTATCGGGGTCTTCGAGGATCAGAACGGGAAGCGCAAAATCGCTAATCTCGAGTGCGCGGCGGCGGCAATCAATACCAACATCGTTGCGCTCGCGCCCGAAGCCTAGTACTAAGTCAAAATTGAAATAGCGGATATGCGGCCCTGTTCAAGGCTCGCATTTCGCAAAACCCGCAGCATGCTCCCGCCAACAAAGATCAAACAACCGGTGCGGACGGAAATTCCGGAGGCTTGAGCAGGGCTCCGACGGTTCGATAGTTTTCGCGAAACGATTCCGGCCGACCGGGCACGGAGGGAATGCGGGCCATGGAGATCGCCGGCAGGAAAAAATATAGCGTGAAGCTGGAGAGCGAGGAGCGCGCCGTGCTCAAGCAGGTTGTTGACTGACAGGGATCGAAGGAGCGTCGCCGCCGCGTCCATATCCTGCTCCTTGCGGACGAGAACCGCAAGGACGGAGCCTTGGCGGATGCGACATCGCTTCGGTAATCGACACCGCCGTCGGGACCGTTGAGCGCGTGCGCCGCCGCTGCGTTCTGGACGGCCTCGCAGCCCCGGTCGCAGAGCCGGCGCCAGATTTCCCTGAGCGTCAGGCGATCGCGCCGGGTCCGCTTCGCGTTGTTCTCGAGTTCGGTCTCGAGGAGTTGGGTGAAGCCGTCCAGCTTCGGCCGGGGCTGTTTGTCCGACCGGTCATAGCGGTGCTCCGCCTTCCCGTCGCGCAACACCTTGCGAACCGTATTGCGCGAGATGCCGAGCTCGCGGGCCGTTGAGCGGATCGACTTTCCTTCTCCAAGATGCTTCCTGCGAATCTTTGCAATTGTTACCACTGCCAGCATCCTCTGATTCTCCCGCCAACCATGAAACGGTCGCGAGAAAAAGCGATTTGCTTCCGGGAAGGTGGATCAATTTTGGATGCCGATTCCCGCAAAAGTGGGTCAATTTTGCACGCCGCTCAACCACTGTTAAATGGGGAGGGAAAAAGAAAGAATTCTGCAAAAGCGCGATAAATCGCCAGAATTCCGCGTTTTTTGGTAACCGCCGACAGACCTAGCCGAAAACGCACCTCGTATGTTCAAAGAATCAGAAACGAATCAGGAGGTGGCTGTGGATAATTTGGGCGCGGATTCCTGTGGAAAACCATTGCCTTGCCTTCCATCGGCTCCCCGGTTCATTCCTGTGTCGGGAC
>MPMP01000156.1 GCA_002238565.1 Albidovulum sp. bin36 | reverse complement strand
CAACGAAACCGGAAAGCCGGCCCGGAACGCTCCTGCCTGCTGTGCCGTCGCGGACTCCTTCAGCGCGGTATTCGGCTCGCGGCCGGCCGCAAGGATCTTACCCGCGCATGCCGGCCCGTTCAAGGACCAGCGGGAAGACGTACCGGTAGTCGCGGAAATCGGAACGGGCTCGAGAACTCGCGTTTCGCGGAAACGGCGGCATTCCGATGTGGGCCGAGCCACTTTGGCGCAATCGGTCTCCGTAGATTGTAAAAGTTGCATCCGAACGGAGAATCCGGATCCGGTCGCCCGAGGCCTTCCGCCAAGCGCGCGCCAAGGCGCGCGGTCGGAAACGGAGTTAAAGATCGCCCGCGCCTTCGGTTTCCTCCGAAATCGGGAGATTGTGCGGCGCGGCAATCAACTTGAGACTTCCGCGACAATCTGGACGAGACGGGGAGAGCCGACGGCCGCCTGGAGCTTGATCCTGTTCGGCTGCCAATCCTCTGTCGTCTCCAGGGCCGCCGCGAACGGTGTCTTCCCTTCCGCCCCGCGCGCCCGTTTGCCGTCCAGTCCCCCGCCGAGATACACGTCGTCCGCCTTGGACCAGGCCCGCGAGCGGCTTCTCGTTTTCGCGCTCCATCATCGCTTGCATGATCTTGTGCTTCATGCGCTAGGCCGCGTTGTAGGACACGCCGATCTTGCGCATGAGATCCATCGCCGAAATGCCCTTCTTGCCCTGCGTTATCAGGAAATTGGCCTGGAACCAGGTCGCGAGAGGAGGCTTCGTGTGCTCGAACAGCGTTCCGGCGCATTTCTCCTCCGTGCCGAAGTCCTCCAGGAATATTGTGAAGGTCATTCCTTTCTGGAACTGAACTAGGTTTCTCTTCGCCATGGATTCTCCCGGAGTGCTTGTTCCGCACTCCTTCTTATACTCTTAATGTTTTCAAATGGCAACGTATGTTCGCGTAAAATTCAATAAACAGGGTCGTAATCAGGAAATTTTTTGAGTACAAAGAAATTCTCCTGTATTGGCATTAGAAGGCGTTTTTGAATTCCGGGAGTCGCGCCACGTCCCAAATGACGTTGTCCTCGATTCGAGGCTTCGGGAGCGAATCGATGATGCAGTCCGGGAGCAGGCCCATCGCAACCGGTTGCGCGAACACGGGAAGGTTCCGAACCGACGCGTTCTTTTCCCTGGACCACCGGGTTCGGGCGAGAGGATGACAGCGGAGGCGCTCGCGAGATAGCTTCGCATTCCATTGCTCGTGATCCGGCTCGTAACGCTCATTACACGCCATATGGGCGAAACGGCTGCCAAGCTGCGGCTTGCCGTCGATGAAATCGCTAAACGTCGGGGCAGCTTTCTGTTCGATGAGTGCAATGCTGCTGGCGGACGGCGAAGCGCGCCCAACGACGTAGCGGAGATGCGGCGAGTTTTGAATTCGTTCCTGCAATTCATGGATGGGGAGAACGCGGCCGGTGCCCGTTTTGACAGGCGATTCGGAAAAATTTCCGAGACGCTAGCGGAAGCATTGCAGCCAAGCTATCGACATGCTCTCGACCCGCGACCGATGACGCCCGTCGGCTAGGACGGCGCAGCCGTATTCGACCGCGGCCCAGTCGCCCTTTGCGCCGCCCGCGCCTCGAAACCTGTATATCGCCTAGGAGGCCGAATTATCGAAGCCCGGCCTCCATGGCCCGGCGGATGCGTATCGCCCAGGCCCCTGTTCGAAGAGCGGGAGAATGAAAGGCCGGGCGCCAAGGACTCCGGAACAGAGGGGGATTCCTCCGCGAAGCCGATTTTGAATCAGCTGCTGTCCTTCTCCAGCATGTCCAAAAAGCTGTCCATCTCCGGCTGATCCATGCCGGCGATTTCGGCCTCGCCTGGAAACCGCCCGTCCGCCGCCGCGTCGCGGAAAGATTCCAAGGCCGCCACGCGCTCCGCATGCATGCGCTCGCGCAGCGCCGCCAGGTTCCCGAATGCGCGTGCGTGGCGCGGCGGATTCGGCGAATCTCCGCAGATGTCCTCCATGAACAGATAGTCGACATCGCCGCCTCCGCCCGAGCCCAGAGAAACCGTAATCAGGCCGGTTCGCTTGGAAATTTCGGCCATTACCGGTCCCGGAATGACTTCCGCTTCGACCAGGACGCCGCCGGCTTCTTCAAGACGCTTGAATTTCCGGTAGAGTTCGAACGCCTCGATCCCGGTTTTTCCGATCGCGCGCAGACCGTCGGTCCACGTCGATTTTCTCGGTACCAGGCCGAGATGCCCCATGACCGGGATGTCCTCCTTCGCCAGAGCTCGCACGATATCCATGCTTCGGGCGGTCATCACCGCGTCCGCTCCGAGATCAAGCGCGCGAAAGGCTTCGCGCAATATATCGGCCTCGGTCGGGAAATTCGTAATTCCCAGCGCGGCGGTCAGGAACTGCTTCGTGTTCGCCGAACGCACGCGCTCTGCATTGGCCGAGTTGCATATGATCATGTCGAGGCCGGCTTCCTCGGCGGCGACGGCCTCGTCTTGGCTATTGGCGGTTACCTGCGTCCATTTGCGGCTGCCCTTGCCTTGCCTGAGGCTAGCAACCGTAACGGTTCTCTCCGACGGTTTCGCCGCCCACGTATAAACGCGCTTCATGCCGCGGCCAGCGCGGCTCCACCCCCGAATACGCTCTTGAATTTCTCGATGCATTTTCGGAAGCCGGCTTCGAAGTCGCCGTTGCCGGGATGGTAGACGCTTTCGAAAGACACGGTTCCCGCATAGCTGTCCCTTTGGAGAGCGATCGAGATCGGCTTGAACAGCCTGCCCAGCTGCCCCTCGCCGAATTCCTTGACCTTCAAAGTCGAGCGCGGAGTGTTCACCTCGACATCCTTGATGTGAATATGACCCAGATAGCCCTCGTGAACTTCGTAGTAGGCGTCTGGGTAGGCGACTTCATGGCACCACAGGCAGTTGGCCGGATCCCACAGGACTTTCAATACGTCCTTCGCATTGAGCTCGTCGATTAGGCGCTTCGCCATGTAGTTCGAATTGACCATGGTTCCGTTGCCGGTCTCGACGGCGAGCGTAATGTTCTCCGTTCGCGCCAGTTCGACGGCAGGCAGGATTAGCTCTAGCGTCACGTCCCACGCACCGTTCGCCACATTCCAGACCTCGGCGCCGTTTTCGCCCCAGATGATCGTTTCCTTTTTCGGGTTCATGATGCGAACCAGAGGGGATTTGAGCAAATGGGCCGAATCGATCACGCGCTTGAGGTAGTCCATGTGCTTGGAATGCAGCTCGTCGTGCGGCTTGGTCGAAGTCGTGGTCCCGGCAAATATGTGGCGGGATAGGCAGCACACTTTTTTCTGGTGGTCGTCCAGCAAATTTTTGATGCGCTTCGTCTCCATCGGAGTGTGATCGCCTATCTCCTTGTCCCATACGAATTGCAATTCCGCGAATTCAAGCTCGTACTCGTCCATTACTGTCAAGGCATGATCGAGATCTCTGCTTATCCCGTCGCATATTACGCCAAGTTTCATCGGATTACGCCTTTTCGGCTATTGTTCACAATTTTCGGTTGACATCGCGCTTTGCGAAAGGAGCTCCGGCGGCTTCGAGTCTTTCGGCATTTTCCCGAAGTTTCGAGATTTCGGCCGCGCCTACGAAGCGCCGAGCAGCTCGGCGCGCGTGCCATCCGTTTTGTATGTCCGCCAAGTACGCAACGCCCTTGTTCCGACGGCGAACCTGTGCCGAATCGGCCGGAAGCGCTTCCTAGGGAAATAAATCGAAATGAGCCTGCAGCCGCGCCGGAGCGATTCCAATCCGTCGATTGATTGCGGGCGCGAAGTACAGGGGTCTCCGACGATCGCACTTTGGCGTTCAAGATCAGTCGCGAATTTCCGCATGGTGACCTCACTTTGCCGACAAGCTACGGATTCCGGCGCGTCTACGCGGAAGGTCGCCCGACTTCGCCGCAGCAAGGAATCGCGCGCATATGCGCGTCCCCCTCGGGCCGCTGTAAATTACGGGCGTGAATTCGGTTCGCGCCGCACATTCCGGGACGAATTGGCCCGCGTGAGTATCCAATGATGGCTTGGACATTTTGCTTATAGCGGGGCGGCTTGCTTGCGAGGCATAAAGCGCTCAGGAGAATTGCGGATTTTCGTCCGCAAGCCGATCGGATAGCGCCCAACCTACCGCTGTCAAGTACTGCCGAAACATTTTTGCAATTTTTTTTTGATTTGGTCTGTTTCCGGGCTGGGAAGGTGGCAATTCCGACAAATTCCAATGAACTGCGCATCGAATTGCCCGATGACGACCAGTTTTCGCCACAGATCCCTAGCATTTTCGAATCGTACTCTTCGCCGGCATGCCGGATGTCTCACGCTTTCGCCAGGCCACCGAATCGCCCGATGCCGCGCCGGACTGCGCCCGCCTTCGTTCCAATGGGGATTTCGGTCGTGTTCTCGTTGGCGGAACCGATGCCGCTCGGCGCACCTGCCATTGAAGCTTCACCTTTGAAATTCCCTAGCCGGACTAAAAGAACAGGCTCGGCACCCAAAGTACGAGCTGCGGGAAAATGCAAATTAGAAACAGCACGAGGACATTGGCCAGCAGGAAGGGCGCAGCGCCGAGAAATATCTGCCCGATCCCGATCCGCGCTATCGCGGCGCAGACATTCAGGCAGTTGCCCACGGGCGGCGTACAGGCTCCCACCGCCAGGCCGGCAACCATGACGACCCCGAAATGCACGCCTGATACGCCCACCGATACCGCCGCGGGAAGCAGAACCGGAGTCAGTAGCAAAATCGCCGGGCTGACATCGATGAATGTTCCGGCGAGGAGGATGACGACGGCTATCACCAGCATAAAGGCGGTTGGCCCCAGGTCCAGGCTAATTACGTATGCGGCAAGCTGGTCGGGAATGCGTTCCAAAGCCAGCACCCAGATATAAAGCTGCGAGAATGCGATAATCATCATAATCTTGGCGCTGGTGATGATCGCGCTTCGCATCGCGTTCGGCAGTTCCTTGATCGAACCTAGGCCTACGATTAACGATCCTATGATCAAACCGTAAGCCACCGCCATCCCGGCGGTTTCCGTTGGCGTCGCAATGCCGAATACGACCGAGCCGACGATCAGAATCGGCATGATCGCAACGATCGCCGATCTTTCCACCTGCCTGATTGTTTCGGCAATCGTAAACGGCACTGCTTCAGTAGGATAATTCCGCTGCCTCGCTATCCACCAAACGATGAATAGCTGGAAAAACCCGATTAGAATTCCTGGTATTACTCCGCCCAGAAACATTTGGCCGACCGATTCCTGAGCTACGATCGCGTAAATTACCATCGCCACGCTTGGCGGAATAATCATGCCCATCGTGGACGACGCCACGGTAATTCCCGCTGCGACCTCGACGGGATAGCCCCTCCGCTTCATTTCCGGGATGAGCACCGATCCGATCGATGCCGTATCCGAGGCCGACGACCCTGAGATCCCGCCGAAAATCATCGAACCCACGACATTGACGAGCCCCAGGCCGCCCTTCATTCGCCCTACGAAAAACATGGACAAATCCAGCAGCCTTTGGGTTATCCCCCCGTTGTTCATAACGAGCCCCATGAGAATAAATAGGGGCAGGGAAATCAGCGCGTAGTTGTTGATGCCCGCAAACAGCCTCTGCGGCAGAATTCCGATCAATGCTGGCTGCTCGATCAAGAAGTACGCCATCGCGGACAATCCGAGCGAATAGGCGATGGGAACGCCGAGAAGCAATAATGCGATCAGGCTGCCCAGGAGGATAATCATGCTAGTCTAGTCCTCCGGAAGCCAAAGCACGTCGACCTTCTCGCGCCCGCCAAGAGTCAGCGCGATCTTGGCGAAACAGAACAGTATCGCGAGTCCGCATCCCAATGGAATCGCCAAGTGGACAAAGCCCTGCGGAAAACCGAAAGGCTGCCAGGGAAACCGACCGGCGGCCTGAATCCAGGAAATCGAATAATAGACCATAAAGGCGTTCACCACGGCCACGAGCGCAAGACCCGCCACGTAAATCCACATCTTGCCCATGGTCGGAAGCTTGTCGATGAAAAACGTAATTGCGGTATGCTCGTGCCGGGAGATGCCGACGGCGCCGCCGATTGCGCTCGTAAACAGAAACGCGATGGTGACCATCTCATTGCCGCCGTTTATCGATGTGGCGAAGACGTACCTGAGAACGACCAGAAGGCAAACGAGAACTAGAAAGAAGACGAAAAGAACAATCAGAAGCCGTTCCAGCCACCGAACCAGCAATTTATCCAGCTTTACGATCTGGTCCATCGCGCAATCCGGTTCAATCGCTAAGCGCGGCCTCGCCGAAGCGGGGCCGCGCATTCGCGTTTAAATCAACCGCAGGATTTCGATGCCGCTCTTGCGCGATCAACATCTTCCTGGGAGAAATCGCCTGCATCGATAAACTGCTGGTACACGGGCAGCACCGCCGACCTGAATCCGTCCATCGCTTCTTCGGTCAGGTAGTTGACCTCCATTTCCGCGCTGAGCTTCTCCAGCAGCTCGGTCTCGGCCTGGCGCGCCAGCTGGTCGCTAAGCGCGAGAGCTTCCACGGCGACTTCATTAAACAGTTGCTGAAGGTCTTCCGGCAAGGTGTCATACCAATCCTTGTTCACGAGCAGCGGATCCGGACCGGTCATATGGTTGGTTACCGAAAGATATTTCTGGACCTCGTGGATTTTGTAGTTCCAGATATTCGCGGGCGGATTGTGCTGACCGTCGACGACGCCCTGCTGGAAAGCCTGGTAGACCTCGTTGAATGCCATTGGCGTGGGAACGGAGCCGAGAGCTTCGCCGGTCGCAATAAACAGCGGGTGCTGCGGCTCGCGAATCAGCAGCCCTTCCAAGTCTTCGACCATGGTGATCGGTCGCTTGTTGTTCGTGTACATCCGAAAGCCCTGGCTAATGCCGGTCGCAGGAACATGGATGCCGTTCTCAGCCGCCTCGGCTTGCACTTCCTTGGTAAAGTCACTGGCGACCAGGCATTGCATTTCATCCCAGTTGGCGACCAGGAAGGGAAGCACGAATACGTTGAAACGCGTACTCGCATTGCCGAAAAAGCCGCCGCGCGTACCTTGCAGAAGCCCGGTCGCGACTTGGTCGTACATCTCCTTCTCGTTGCCCAAAACGGCTCCGAAGAAGTTTTCAACCTCGATTCGCCCGCCCGAACGTTCTTCCAGCTGCTCTTCAAAAAAGATCATGGATTGCGAACGCGCTGCTTGCTCCGGCTGCGAATTGCCGTATTTGAACGTGAAATCGGCTGCCGATGCCACTGAAGCGCTTATTGCAGCCCCAATCATTCCCGCAAGAATTTTGGATAGTTTTCTCTGAAACTCTATTCGGGCTTTGGGCACACTTTCCCCTGGCCGCCGGCACCCGTTTTTTTTCGAGAGGCCGCCACGGTGGCGTCAGTCTGGAAGGCGTCGCCGGTCACTCACTGTCGGCGATTATTCGGGCTCCCCGGAAACGGCCTCGTGACGGGCCGAGAGCGGTTGAAGGCGACGCCGGGTCTCAGGCGGTTCGGGTCGGCATGTCGGTTTGTTCCTCGCGTTCCAGCGGGTCGAAGTATCCATACTGCTTGAGCTTCTTCAGCCAGCGGCTGGCCTTGCGGCCGACG
>MPMP01000155.1 GCA_002238565.1 Albidovulum sp. bin36 | reverse complement strand
CGCCGCCGCCGTAGGCGGCGTAAGCCGCAAATCGGACTTCGCCGCGCGGCTGGAGCGAGAAGCCGAAAGGACCGGGCTGCGCGAGGCCGAGGAGCTGGTGGTGATTTCGGACGGAGCCTCCTGGATCCTCAACGTGTGCGAGGAGCTCTTCGCCGGCCAAAAGGTGACCTACATTCTCGACTTTTGGCACGCGACCGAATACATAAGCAAGGCCCTTAAGGAGCTTTACCCGGACAAGGCGAAGCGAGAGGCGCGATTGCAGGATCTCAAGTCCCGGCTGAAGGCCGGAGGCGTCGCCGCGATCATCGGCGAACTCGAGCCGCATCGCGAACGAGGCGAAGCAGTGGGGAAGTGCATCGACTATTTCAAAGGGAATCTGGAGCGCATGCGCTACGACAGCTACCGGAAGCGCGGCATGCAAATCGGCTCCGGAGTGGTCGAAAGCTCGTGCCGGCACATCGTCGGGCTGCGCCTCAAGCGCCCCGGAAGCCGCTGGACGCTCAAGGGTGCGAACGCCATGCTGGCAATCAAATGCGCGCTCGCGAACATGCGCTGGGTGGACTTCATGGACTGGAAGGTCGGAATGTCGCAGGCGGCCTAATGTAGAGTCGAGAGGAGGCGCGCCAGCCTTAGGGCGAGGTAGTGGCAGTTCGCCCGCCGCTTTCGCGCTGCGCGGGTGCCTTAATCTCTCCCTTAGCCGCGTTTCCTCCCCCCGCTCGTCAAACCGGACGTGCGGATTTCCCGCATCCGGCTTTCATCCGAGACCACGCCTTCGCATTTGGAAGGCATGTGATCCGTTCCGGGGTTTCCGGGCTTGAAATGGCCCTTGTAGACTTGCGTCAGTAGCCATGCCCCGCGCCCATTTCCGGATCGCTCCCGAATCAGGGCCCCTTTCCTCCGCGGGCATTACCCCGCATCTCCGGTACTGCGGACCCATCCGCCACCCTGCCGACCCGGCCTGCCCCTCGCGGGGTTCCGGCTGCAGCGTGCGCAGCGTCGAGCAGGGCTTCCCGTGTTGCTGCTTTCTTCATCTTCCATGCGTGCTGGCGCCAGTACCCCGGCGGAAGCAGGTCGGTGCGTGCATCGCTCTCTTCCCGGCCCGCCGTCGGCCTTCCCCTAAATGACGGAGGGTCGGCTTCCGCATTGTCCTTTTCGAGACCTGCTCGGCGTTCACTTCGCGTTCCGGCCCGCATGGTCGCTGAACTGCCCAAGGCAGTCCTTTGACACCGAGCGCTTCAATCCATGTCGCTGCCTCCACGAACCGCCCGGCTGCTACTAGCTGGAGCGATAGTTACTAGGCGGGATTCGCACCCGCTAGAAGAAAGCGCTTTTACACGGCGCACGTCATTCTGGGACTACCTGAGGAACCGACTCGGAGTTGCCGGCGCTCCCGGCGTGCCGAGGCTTGCAGACCTCATCAGGCAGCGCGCAGCAACGCCACAACCTGACATTTGACAACCGGAAAAGACCTGTCAGGCCAGATCCAATTCCCGAAAATTTGCTCCTATTACTTGATATTGACGGAACAGTTCTCCCATTTCATTGCGCCGAGCGGTGCCCGTACTGGCGTCTTGCACCCAGGCGGCCTCGGTTAGCTTCGATATGTGCGCTGAATCTTCCTTCAAGTCTTTCGCGGCGGTCGATTTGAGGGACAAGCGCCGCTCCGGCCCCACATCGGTCTGAACGGTAGGATCGACGAACCGCCGCGTCCGGGAACCCGGCGGATCAACCGTCCATTCCACGTGCTGACAGGCATTGCGGAACACGGACTCAAAGGCAGTCAGGCCCGACGGTTCCGCTGCGGCGCTGTGGTGTACGGAAAGTGCAAGCCCGAAATACTCGATCCATGCGCTGGTGCCGGTGAGCCAGTTTCCTACTTCCCGTTTGTCCGCGATCAGCGGATTAGACAGTGAATCCACGACCGTTGCGACAAACTCGATCTGAGCCGGCGAAAACGAGTTGAGCCGCGCCTTGAGATCATTGAGGGTCAAAGCCCGGACACCCGATCTGCAATCAGATCCACAAACGTCGGTTTGACCTCGGCCCCTACCCGCCGGCAACCGAATTCCTGCGCGGCTATCAGGCTCGTTCCACTTCCGGCATAGGGATCGAGAACAACCCCGCCCACTCGGCCTGTCATGGCTACGCACTGGCGAGCCAGCGTTAGGGACATCATTGCCGGGTGATCGTCAGGCCACCATTCCCGGCGTTGGAGCGGTTCCGTAGGCAAGTCCCATACGGTCCTGATTCGCCGCCCGTTCACACCACGGATTGCGTCATCGTCGAAGTGATAATCTTGTTCCTTGGAAAATAGGAAAACGGTCTCATGCGCCTTGGTCGGGCGGTCCCTCACCGATTCAGGCTGGGCATTCGTCTTATGCCAGATCACTTCGCTGCGGAGCCACCAGCCAGCCTCTTGGAGGGCGAAGGCGAGCCGCCACGGAACGCCTATCAGGTCTTTCGGTTTCAACCCCTCCGGCGTTGGAGGGCGAACGCCCATTGCCCGGGCCCGGTTCTTTTTATCGGGCGCGCGAAACCGGCGATTCCCGGACGTATAAACGTCGCCCACGTTCAGCCAGACCGTGCCATCGGCGCACAGGACGCGTCGGACTTCCTCAAACGTCTCGACGACGCGCGTGATATAGTGCTCCAGGCTGTCATCGCAGCCAATCTGATCGTCGATTTGATAGTCCCTTAACGACCAGTAAGGAGGCGAAGTCACAACCGTTTGAACGGAACTCTTCGGCAAAAGGGCAAGAGCCTTTTCGGCATCGCCGCAAAGCAGCAGGCATTCGTCTATTTCGGGGAACGGGTCGCGGTCCAAGTCATCAATCCGCGCGAATCCCGGACCGGAATCGGAACGGCCCGGTGTTGCCGCCGCTTCCTGTAATGCGGCGCTCACGACCGCGCCCCTGAGTCCAATCCGTTATCGGCGGCAAGGTCCGCATAGCGCAGTTGCTTCCCGACCATGCCGGAAAGGACGCCGTTCATCATGTCCAGTGTGTCGCGGTTGCGCACGTTGCGGCGACCCGCGAATTCGTCCGCATACCGTTGCAGATGTTTCGGGTGTAACCCAGATTGTTGACACATGTCCTTGTTGCATCGTGTTTGGTTCTCGTTAGGCAGACAAAATAGCGACTTCAGGTCCATTTCATGGGCGCGAATCGATCGGATACTCCGATTTGCGATAATCTGGGCTACACCCAGATGTTTCTTGCTGAACTTGTGGAACACGCCCTTGTGCCCGCGTTCCAGTGTGGCCCAGTAGCTTTCTATGCCGTTGGTACGAGCCATGGCCCCGACATACTCTCCAGCGGAATGATTGACGCTCTCGCGCGCCCTTGCGATCCCTGCATAGCCGCCGCCCGTATCCGTGTAAACCTGCGCTTTCGGTATCGTCTGGCCCTCCACGAAACCTTGCGGCGTCTTGGCTTCTGCGTCGGCCGCCACCTTGGCGGCGACCTGGTTGGTACCGCGGTCATTCACGCCCGCGACAATGCCTTTGCCAACGCCACCGCGTCCGGCGTTCAGCTTCTTGTGTTTGTTCTTCTCGAGTCCGCCGATGTAGGTTTCATCCGCCTCAACCGGGCCGGAGCACTGCGGCATTTCCCCTGCGGTAAACGCGGCCCGCAGACGGTGCATCAAGTGCCATGTCGACTTTTGCGTGATCTCAAGATCACGCTGAAGCTTCATCGAGGAAACGCCCTTGAGGTTGGTTGTGAGCATGTAGACCGCAATCGCCCAATCGCAGTATTGCAGTTTGGTCCATTTCATGACCGTTCCCGACTTGATGCTGAACTGCGGGCGGTTGGGGCAGTCGCGGCACCGGTGCGTCCTGGTGCTGTGCTGATGCCGGACTGGACGTTGTCTGTGCCGCAATGGGGGCGGCGCGGCCCATCCGGCCAGATTTCCGATTCCAGCCACTCGCGGGCGGCATCCTCGGCGGGGAACATCTCCATAAACTTCTTGATGCTGATGCCCTTGCGGTGCGGCTTTTTCGGCATCGCGGCTCCGCCGCACTCGCCGCTTGCAATTTTTGTACGACTCGATCACCTATTGGCGGCGAATTGGCTTTTTTGGCGATCAAGTTTTTTCGGCCCATAAATTTCCGCATGGCCCGAAATTGCGCATGACAAGGAATACGCCCGGAGAATTCGATGCCGTTTTGCAAATTGCCGGGGTTCGTATTTTATAAGCAGGCCCGCTATTCCGATTCGAACCTGACCGAGCCGGCGAGCCGGGCGCTGGCAATTCATCGAGGTGGCCATGGCAGATTCTATTGAAAAAGTCGCAATTATTGGCGCAGGTCTGATCGGAGCAAGCTGGGCGGCCCTGTTTCTGGCTTCGGGACGGCGGGTTTCAGTCTATGATCCGGCGAGCGGAGCGGAACAGGCGGTCCGGGATTTCATAGAAGGCGCGCAGCCTGATTTGAAACGGCTTGGATTCGATGGAAGGGGATGCCTGGAAGAGCCGGACTTCAGCAAAAGTGCGGCGGAAGCAGTTGAGGGCGCCGAATTCGTACAGGAAAGCGTCCCGGAAAATCTAGAAGCCAAAATCGAGGTCTACCGCGAAATCGAGCCTTTTCTTGAACAGAATTCCGTCGTCGCGACATCCGCCTCCGGCATTACGCTTTCCGAACTGCAAGGCGGATGGAAGGATCCGTCTCGGCTGGTTCTAGGGCATCCATTCAATCCTCCGCACCTGATTCCGTTGGTCGAAGTCATGGAGAATGAAAGAACTAGCAGCGGAATCGCCGATAAAGCCGCGTCGATTTACGAATCCATGGGAAAAGTTACGATCCGCCTCAGGAAGGAAGTGCCCGGCCATGTCGCGAACAGGTTGCAAGCCGCGATTTGGCGAGAAGCAATCCATCTGGCCAGGGAAGGCGTGGCCAGCGTCGAAGATATCGACAAGGCGGTCGCTTTCGGACCCGGCATTCGATGGGCGGCGATGGGGCCTACGCAGCTATTTCACTTGGCCGCGGGTTCCGGCGGAATTAACGAATTCTGCAAGCGATATTCGCCGAGCTTCCATCGCTGGTGGGACGATCTCGGAAATGCGAGGCTTGATGCGGAAACTCGTGAAATTCTGTCGAAAGGAATTGCAGCCGCAGAAGGCGGAGGCCGAATTGAAATTCTCGCGGAGCAGCGCAATTCAAGGATACTCGCGATCCTGGAAGCCGTCGCAAAATCCAATTCATGAATTTGGCGGGCGGATGCTTCCTTGCGGAGAATTGCCGTAGCCCAGACCGGCGACCTCGGCTTTCAGCGCGCAATTTGGACTCTTGCCAAAATCCGAAAATCCGGGCAAATGGAACGGATCGCAACTACTGAATCGAGACTGAAATGCAGCCGCATGACAAAGCGAAATTTGGCCGCAGCGATTTCGACGTAACGAAGCTGTCGTACGGAACCGCGCCGATTGGAAACCTGTTCAGGGAAATCGCCGACGAGACGGCGGATTCGATGATCCAGACGGCATGGGATGCCGGCATTCGCTTATTCGACAGCTCGCCGATGTACGGGCACGGACTCGCCGAGCTGCGAACGGGAAGCTCGCTTCGATGGAAGCGCCGGGACGATTTCGTCCTGGCTTCGAAAGTTGGAAGGCGCCTGGTCCCGTCCAAGCGGGAAGAAATCGACTTCGCCCCGTGGAACAATGCCGCGGCGTTCCGAACGGAATTCGACTATTCCTATGACGGAGCGATGCGAAGCTTCGAGGATTCTCTCCAGCGAATGGCGCTGGAGAGGATGGACATATGCTTTATTCACGATGTCGACCGATTTACGCACGGGGACGGGCAGCCGGAGGTTTTCGCTCAAGCGATGGATGGGTGCTGGCGCGCATTGGAGAAGCTTAGAGACGAGGGCGCCGTAAAGGCGATCGGCCTAGGTGTAAACGAATGGGAGGTCTGCCAGGCAGCCCTTGAAAGGCACGATTTCGACTGCTTTCTTCTTGCAGGCCGCTACACTCTATACGAGCAGGAGTCGCTCGATTCATTCTTGCCGCTATGCGAGCAGCGAAATGCCGCGGTTATCGTGGGCGGGGGATTCAATTCCGGGATTCTCGCGACAGGTGCGATAGAAGGCGCGAAGTACAATTACTCGCCGGCGCCGGCCCATGTTCTGGACAAGGTCGCAAAAATAGAAAGAGTTTGCGATATCCACGGTGTTCCTTTGCCGGCCGCGGCGATGCAATTCGTCGTCGCGCACCCGGCCATACCGAGTTTCGTGGCGGGAACGAGAACCGTCGAGCAATTGGAAAAGAATCTCAAGTGGTTTTCGCACCCGATTCCCGGCGATTTTTGGGCCGAGCTTAAAGCCGAGGGACTTCTTCGCGAAGACGCGCCGACGCCTTGAAAGCAGACGCTGCCGGACTGTCCGCCAATTGAATTCGAGAGGCCGCATGATTCATTGGACAGGCGGAAGCCTAATGCGGAGATCGATCGCTCGGCAACTTTAGGTGTTCGAGACTTTCCAAGATTACGCAAGTAGAACGGCCGAAGTCCAATTCGGCGCTGTGTCCGAAGTTCGGGCGGATATATTGCTTCGGAGAGAATTGCGTCTAGATGCGCAAAGCTACTACGAATTCCGGAAAACGGAGAGTGTTTATGTTGAATTGCGCGCCTGATGAGCTTCAACGCACCTCAAGTACCAGTCAATTCAAGAATTCCGGGCGTACTAGGTCCGCGCAATGCCGATAATCACCTAGCGGACCGTGGAATCCTTGCGAAGCGATGCCGCGGCACGAAAGGTTTTTTCGCGAGATCATTTGGGCAGGCGCGACTAGGCGCAGCTAGAACGGCGACGAACGCCTGTAGCTTGAGCAGTGCCGCTATTCCGGGTTTGCGGGCGGATCGTTTCGCGAACGGGGGTTTGAATTGCCTAGCTCGCCTGCCGAGGCTTGGATGGAGCGTGGCTGAAGCGAGAATTCTTCCTTTTGAATGTAAACGAATTCCCGCGTCGTTTGCAGTCGGAAAAGCAGGGCGGCTGGAAGCCGCAAAAGGGTACGATTCTCTTACGGTAAAACCAGCGCGATGGCGAGAAGGCGTGAATTTTCAGGCCGTGATCGCGAGGTTTTCGACCGCGAAGTTGTTATTGGCGGCGGCACCTCTTTTCTCCATCATTATCGTCCGGGCGGAAGCTAGGAAGCCTGGCTTCTGCAAGGCTCAGAAGCCCGGGATCGCCTGCTCGGACTCGATGTGCCAGCGCATTCCGCCGCGCTTCATGCGCGCGGCGGCGAGGGTCTTGTTGGCGGCTTCGACCGCGCCGGAGCTGATCGCGAGCTTCTAGGCCCTGAGCTCGGAGTAGCGCATCCCGCTCCGGTTCTTCACGACGTAGTTCAGAACCCTCCGGATGGTCTCGCGGACGCGCGGCTCCTTCGCCCGCCCCGGATTGTAGCGCAGCGAGCGGATGACCTTCCCCGACCAAGTCGGGTTCGTCACGCAGCGTCTTTTGCCAGGTCTTGAACCAGCCTGCATTGGCAATGTGGTCCGAAGCGTCGGCGAGATGCTGGCAGGCATGCCGCAATCCCCGCCTTGCCGGGCGCCGCGACCGGGTCAGGCAGGAGCTGCTCAAGGCCACCGAAAAGGCCCTCTCGGAGATCGCCGCCCGCGTCGAGGGCGGAACGCTCCAGGGCGAGGCCGAGA
>MPMP01000018.1 GCA_002238565.1 Albidovulum sp. bin36 | reverse complement strand
TTTGAGATGATCGACATGCCGCCCGGCCTTGAGAAGACCCTCGGAGGCTTCGGCTACTTCCTGTACAATTTCGGGTCGACGGATTCCGCCCGGCTTTCGGAGGACCCGGAGGCCAACGCCGCGCTGCTCGCCCTTGCCGTAGCAAAACAGAAACGGCACACTTCCGAGCAGCTGGACGCGATTACCGGCGGCGCGGATTTCAGGGGGGAATTCGGCCGGTACATTTTTTTTTATCTCATGGAGAAATCCAGTATAGACGAGCCGGAGCTCGAAGCT
Source organism: Albidovulum sp. bin36 (assembly GCA_002238565.1). Taxonomy (GTDB): domain Bacteria; phylum Pseudomonadota; class Alphaproteobacteria; order Rhodobacterales; family Rhodobacteraceae; genus JAPPFL01. Next base: position 67,460 of record MPMP01000018.1, on the reverse strand, counting down.
TCGCTCAAGCGAACGAATCCGGAAGAATGGGAGACGATGATGGGCACGCTGGCGGAAAAGTGGCTTGCCAGAGGCAGGGACGAGGGCAAGGCCAAGGGCCGCATGGAGTTGCTGCTGGAGCTTTTGGAGCGGCGCTTCGGAGAGCTTCCCTCCGACATCCGCAATCGGATTCGGGACGCCAAGGATTCGGAGATCAGGTCCTGGGCGGGAGCGGTTCTGGACGCGGCGACCCTGGACGACGTGCTCGCGTCGGGAACGCGGGAGCATTGATGCAAATCCGGGCGGAATTCGGTAGACCGAATTTCCAGGAACGTGACCAATTCCAATTCAGTAAACTGTCTCGCGTAACCGGCCCGACTTGGACGCGTTGAAAGCTCCCGTGATGTTTCACGCGCCAATTTCCTTGGATTCGAGTGCCAAGCGTGCGGATCCGATCAGAGAATTTAGTAGAAACCGACCAGACCGTTCCAAACGACTCCTTCACGGAATAGGGGTTTTCGAAGGCTTGGTTTGCCAGGCGTCGGTTCATCTCGTCAGTGTTGTCCCGATCGCAGTAGACCAGTTAGCGGCCTTGGAAAGGCAAGCTTTCTAGGAAGCGCAAGACGCATTTCCAGTGTTGCTCCACCGGATAGTCGCAGGCAAAGCCTTCAATCGCGCGAATGTCATGGTCGATGCCGACTCTTCCTTGAAACCGAAATCATGCCGCCATCGACCCGACCACCTCCGAATCCGACGCAGCCCGCTTGGGATGCCGGAGCTATGCTCTCATCAGAAAATTCCGCGTAGGTTCTCCGCGCACCGAAATGAATCTGCGCCAATGCCGGAAAGCTCGCCGAAAAACGGACGGGCGGCGAAAGTCGACTGGCGGTTCAGTACCGAAGACACCCGGAAAAACTGAAGTCACTCTATCCGAGATTACAATAGTTGAAGACCGGAAAAGACCGTCGTATCGAACAGGCCTTAATATTTAGCGCGTATTTCAAATGGAATCTGGCTGGAATCCTGTACAATCCGCGTGCCGGGTCAGGCGTCAGTTGCCGAGAGGATGCCGACGCTCTGTCAGTGAAGGGCTTTAACGGCCAAATTGGGCGTAGCTCAAAAAGGTAGATGGGTCCGCCCGCGGCATACAGATTTTCCAGTCCAAAATTAGGCGGGCTTCTTAGGGACTACCATCGCGCACCGCCCTTTAAACAAGTTTGGGATACGCCCGGACCGAATGTTTGCAAACTGGCTTCTGGACTCAAGGGCAAGACAGAGGCAATGGACAGCATTTACGAACAGGGAAAGCATTAATCCAGTAGCGAGGAAAACTCGCAGCGGGACGATATTGTCTCGAAATCATGTCCCGGTATCTCGAGCTGCTAAACGCGGACGCTGGCTTGTCGTGATGGAAGAGCCGACCTCGTGTATCTCACGGGCCATCGGCCCGTGCAATTTGCTTTGATGGACTTGAAGTCGGCTCTCACAGGACCGCTACCGACGCCGTAAATGCTTGGCCGCCATGTTGCACTCGATTGGAGCCGATCCTTGAAATCGATAACTTGCCGTTCCATTCTGTTATTCCGAAAGAAGAGCCAATGGCGAGCTTCTAGATCGCGGCATCTCCTCGAAGTAGCGTAAGGATTTGTCGACGGCTGTGCAAAAGCGAGGCGAATCGCCGGAATTCCGCGCTTTTTTGAAACCTTTGGCCGTCCGTATCTCCGAGTCCTCATTCGACAAGGAGCCGACATCTGCATCCGCGACCGGCAGGTCGATTCCTACGCCCGGACTCTCGATTCAATCTCGGCATCGGCGGTTTGCAGTATCTTTGGCCGGTATGACGAAATTTCTTCTAGCGTCGGGTTGAAATCGGGAAAATTCGCGCAAGAGACCGCCTAGCGCGGCAATTAAGATTTCCCGGGAAAGGCCGCCTCCCGATTTTCGAATAATGGCGGAGATTGCACCTTCGCCGGAGGAGACATGCCTGATTCGAGTCAAGCAGCATTAATATCTTTCGGCGCCCGCCCCGAGCCAACCCCCGGATCTAATTGCTCGGCACGCTTCGTTTTTCCGGTCGTCCTCGCTACCTCAGCCGACCGATCGCGTAATTCGGCGACACTCCATGCCGTTCCAAAAATCGCGCCAGCTTGGTTGGATCGGGACTATGCGCCGTGCCGGTTTCCCTGGCCGCCAATCCGCCGGAAACGAATACGCAGTCCAGCTTCTGGTTTTCGGCTCCTAGAATATCCGTCGCGATTCCGTCGCCGACGCACACGGTCCGATCCTTGCTAATGCCCGGCGCCAGCTTTTCGAGCCTCTTGGCCGCGAGATTGTAGATTTGGCGATGAGGCTTTCCGAAATAGAGAGATTCGCCCCCGATCGACTCGTAAAGGCGCGCGATCGCGCCAGCGCAATAGAAGCGCTTTTCACCTCGGTCCACGACGATGTCCGGGTTGACGCAAAGCAGCTTCAAACCTGCCCTTGCGCCTTTTTCAAGCATGGGCAGATAGTCGTCGAGCTTGTCACTCTCCTCGTCGAAAAGGCCCGTGCATACAAATCCTTCCGCCTCGGCGCCGGAAACGCGCTCGATTTCGGCGGCATCGGAATCTTCGGGCGGTTCGAAAAACTTTAAATTAATCGGCGGGCCGATATGGATGACTTTTTTACCGACTCGACCGGCAAACAATGCGTCCTGAGCGGCATCGCCCGAAGAAACGATCAGGTTCCAAATTTCGCGCGGTACGCCGATCTGATCAAGCTGCCGCGCCACGGCGCAGTGAAGCCTGGGAGAGTTTGTAAGCAGGACTACAACGCCGCCGCCTTTGGAAAAGGATCGCATTGCGGATACGGCTTCCAAGAACGGACGGCAGCCATCGTGCAGACATCCCCACAAGTCGCAAAGGATCGCGTCGTAGCGATCCGAGATTTCGTGAAATTCGCTTATGATTTCGGTCATTTCAGCCCTCCGGCCGGCATTTGCGCATTTTCCGCGCTACCATGCCAGATTTGGAATGATCTGCTTCTTTCGGCTGACGATGCCGGGAAGCACGACGGAATCGCCTGTCGAGATCGCTCCGAAACTTTTCGACGCTACTTGCCTCGCGAATTCGTTGGGCAGCAGCATTACGGAATTCTGCGCGAGAATGTCGACGACGAATACCAGTGCAAGGTCGAATCCGTCTTCGGCCCTGCACTTTTCCATTTCGTTAATTATACCCTGCCTGCGGTCCAGTACGGATGAAGGATTCGTCGTTTCAAGAACCGAGATGCGAACCGATTTTCCATTGATTTCGAAATTTTTCGAATCAATTTGTAGAAGCTGCGCGTCGGATAAACTCGAGATGTCGGATTTCGCCTCGAACATGGCCCGCGCCAGTTCCGAAATGTCGACATCAAGATCCTTCGCCAGGCTTTCAGCAAGGTCCCTGTCCGCGCTCGTCGTCGTCGGAGACCGGAATTCAAGCGTATCGGAAATTATGCATGAAAGCATCAGCCCCTTGATTTCAGGAGCCAATTTCCCGGCGTCCGCGCCCATCAATTGATGCATTACGGTCGCTGTGCATGCCAAGGGCCTGACCGTGACATTGATCGGCCTATTGGTATTCAGGCCTCCCTGAAGCATGTGATGGTCGATTATCTCCACAATGTCGGCATCGGAAATATTTTCCGGCAATTCCGCGACATTGTTCGTGTCGACAATGACGACCTGGTCTCCGGGTTCGATTTCGGAAATCGATTCGGGGACTTCGATCCCCCAGCGTTCCAGCACGTACTTGGCTTCCTGGCTGGGCTCGCCTAGCACCTTGGCTTCGGCAGGTCGATCCAGAACCTCCGAAAGATACCATGCCCATGCGATAGCGGAACCCACGGAATCCGTATCCGGCGACCTGTGCCCGAAAACCTTGATCATACTTTCCCTCCGATTTCCTGCTGAAATTGGCGGTGAGCTTATAGACTTCTATCGGCCCGGTGTCACGACGCATCTTTGCGGACCACGCATGCCGCAATGCCGCGTGGCTTGGGTGCCATTGCGGAATCGGTCCCTCTTGCGCCAGGGCGATCGCAAGCGGGTTTCCGAACATGATAATTACAATACGCGAATGCGGCCCGCTCGCCGGCAGAAGCTGGCAAGCTGCGAAGCCCCGAAAAAAGGCGACGGCATGGAAGTCGATGCTGCCGGCAGAACCGAGGAGGGCGATCAGGCCAATGGGGAGGGTTAGGCGCGCCGCCGCGAAGACCAACGGCGATTTAGCCAAATTTTTCAAGGTCGGCGCCGGGGTTTCGCGTCGCGCGGCGAGGCTCCCAATTCCAGAATCGCGGCGCAAAAATTTTTCGATTTTTTTTCGCGGAGATATTGAAGCCGGCAATCCGAGCCACTACCTAACGGCTGTTAGCACTCGGCGGCGATGAGTGCCGACAAATTGTCGGCGGTCGCAAAGTGCTCACTTGAAGTTGAAATGAAAGGAAGGTGAAATGGCCTTGAAACCACTCCAAGATCGAGTCCTCGTTCGCCGCATCGAGAGCGACGAAAAAACCAAGGGCGGCCTGATCATTCCCGATACGGCAAAGGAAAAGCCTGCCGAGGGAGAAATTATCTCGTGCGGCGACGGTGCGCGAAAGGATTCCGGTGAACTGATTCCGATGACCGTCAAGGATGGCGACCGCGTTCTGTTCGGCAAATGGTCCGGGACGGAAGTAACCGTCGACGGCGAAGAGCTGCTGATCATGAAGGAAAGCGACATTCTCGGCATACTCAGCTGAGCAGTCGGTCTTTACGAAAATTAGAGATATCAGAAAGGAAATAGCCAAATGGCTGCTAAAGAAGTCAAATTCGATACCGATGCCCGCAACCGGATGCTGGCCGGAATCAATATTCTTGCCGACGCCGTAAGAGTTACGCTCGGCCCGAAAGGCCGCAACGTCGTGGTCGACAAGTCCTTCGGCGCGCCGCGCATCACCAAGGACGGCGTAGCCGTCGCCAAGGAAATCGAACTTTCAGACAAGTTCGAGAACATGGGCGCGCAAATGGTGAAAGAAGTCGCGTCCCGTACCAACGACGAGGCCGGAGACGGCACTACGACGGCGACAGTGCTTGCGCATGCGATCGTTCGCGAAGGCTTGAAATCCGTCGCCGCGGGCATGAATCCCATGGACCTCAAGCGAGGCGTGGATCTTGCGGTCTCGAAGGTCGTCGCCGAAATTAAAGGCGCTTCGCGCGAAGTCAATGACTCCGCTGAAGTTGCCCAGGTCGGAACGATTTCCGCTAACGGCGAAGAAGAGATCGGAAACCAGATCGCCGACGCGATGCAGAAAGTCGGCAACGAAGGCGTAATCACGGTCGAAGAGAACAAAGGTCTGGAAACGGAAACCGATGTCGTGGAAGGCATGCAATTCGACCGCGGCTACCTCTCGCCGTACTTTGTAACGAATGCCGAAAAAATGACGGCCGATCTCGAGGAAGCCTACGTCCTCCTGCACGAAAAGAAGCTGTCGTCTCTCCAGCCCATGGTTCCGCTGCTTGAAACGGTAATTCAATCCGGAAAGCCGCTTCTCATTATCGCCGAAGACGTTGAAGGCGAAGCGCTCGCAACGCTGGTGGTCAACAAGCTGCGCGGCGGGCTCAAAATCGCCGCCGTCAAGGCGCCCGGATTCGGCGACCGCAGAAAGGCGATGCTTCAGGATATTGCGATCCTGACCGGCGGCCAGGTCATTTCCGAAGACCTCGGCATGAAACTGGAAAACGTCGGCACCGAAATGCTCGGCCAAATCAAGAAGGTTTCCATCAACAAGGACGAAACGACACTTGTCGACGGAGCCGGCGAAAAATCCGAGATCGAAGGACGAGTTGCGCAGATTCGCCAGCAGATCGAAGAAACCACGTCGGACTACGATCGCGAAAAGCTTCAGGAACGTTTGGCGAAGCTCGCCGGAGGCGTTGCCGTAATTCGCGTAGGCGGCACTACCGAAGTTGAAGTCAAGGAACGCAAGGATCGCGTCGACGATGCTCTCAACTCCACCCGCGCGGCGGTTCAGGAAGGCATCGTCGCGGGCGGAGGAGTCGCGCTGATTGCTGCGGCGAATACTCTCGATCAAGTCAAGGGAGCGAATAGCGACCAGGATGCGGGAGTTACGATTGTTCGCAAGGCATTGGAATCGCCGCTTCGCCAGATCGCCGAAAATGCCGGGGTCGATGCTGCCATCGTGGCCGGCAAGGTGCGCGAGTCGACCGAGCCCAACTTTGGCTTCAATGCTCAGACCGAGGAATACGGCGACATGTTCCAGTTCGGAATTATCGATCCTGCCAAAGTCGTTAGAACTGCTCTGGAAGACGCCGCTTCCATCGCCGGATTGCTTATCACGACCGAGGCGATGGTAGCCGAAAAGCCGGAACCCAAGTCACCTCCCATGCCCGGACCTGACATGGGCGGAATGGGCGGCATGATGTAAGGCGAGACCGAACAGTTGAATTCCAAGGGAGCCAATCTCGGCTCCCTTTTTTTGCGCCGGCTCGGCCCTCGGCGCATTGGCCGTCCATATTCCCGGCTCGGCGTCGATCCTCGCGAAACGCGGCCGGGCCTCCCGGAGCGCCGCATCCGGCCTTATGCGCCGGCAGCGGAAGAATCCGCCTACGAAGCGGTCGCGCAATTTCGGAATCCGGCGGTTTCGAGCGCGGACGAGTCGAGCCGCGAAATGCAAATTGACATCAACTCCTTGCCATTTAGCGTCGAAGCGCACATATCGTGACAGGTTTTCGGCTAAATTTTTCAAGGACGGCTTCTACGAGATTGAAATATGGCAAGGCAATTTTTCGGGTCGCATCCATTCCTGCTCGGATTCGACCAACTGGACCGGCTGCTGGAAAACGCGGAGAAGAGCGATTCCGGCGGCTATCCGCCCTACAATATCGTGAAGACTTCGAGCGACCGATTGAGAATATCGGTAGCCGTCGCCGGTTTTTCGGTCGAAGACCTTGACATAATGCTTGACGACCGCAAGCTCACGATCTCCGGGAAGCGAAGCGACTCCGACTCCGGGAGGACATTTCTGTACAATGGAATTGCCATGCGGCAGTTTCGCCGCAGCTTCGTTCTCGCGAATGGAATGGAAATTTCCGGCGCGAATCTGAAAGACGGGCTGCTGCATGTAGATTTATATCGGGAATCCCCCGACCGTCAGATCCGACGCATTCAAATATTATCTAGCTAGGAGCAGATGATGGCAAGCAATCCACAACTTGATTTCGGCAACTTGAACCGTACGGTCTACGTGCGCCCGGTGGAAGCGGCCGAGTTGCCGGAAGAAATTCGCGAGCAGATTTCCGGGGCGAGGGAGATGTTCGCCGTTCACGATGCGGCCGGGCAGAGAATCGCGGTCGTTTCCGATCGTCGAACCGCATTTGCCGTGGCGCGCAGGAATGACTACTCTCCTGTGCACGTTCATTGAATTAGGCGCGCGCCTTAAATAATCTAGACAATTACGAGCGCATCGGGCAGTCAGCCGAATCCGGTCGGCCCTTGCGATCGCAAGTAACCCGCCAAGGGAGGCAAACCCGCCCTTGCTTGCGTTTCGGTCGAGTTTAACCCGGGATCCGCGAGAGTATTCGACCGTATCAAGTCTCAAACCGGAAGGTAAAGCAAATGAAAATGAATCGACTGGGCAGAACGGAAACTCTCGTTAGCGAACTTTGCCTTGGCACCATGACATTCGGCACTCAAACGCCGGAGGCCGACTCTCACAGGCAGATCGACATCGCCCTCGACCGCGGCATCAATATTGCCGACACGGCGGAGCTCTATCCCGTCAATCCGATGACTGCCAGGACTCAAGGCGACAGCGAGAGAATCATCGGAAGCTGGGTTGCCAAATCGGGGCGGCGCAAGGATCTTCTCGTCGCAACGAAAATATCGGGCGAAGGGCAAGCAAGGATCCGCGACGGCGCGCCGATTTCGCGCCAAACGATCCCGGTCGCCGTCGAAAGTTCGCTCAAGCGCCTCAATACGGATTACATCGACATTTATCAGCTGCACTGGCCGAACCGCGGATCCTACATGTTCAGGCAGAATTGGACGTATGATCCGACTAGGCAAAGCACATCCGAGACGCTGGATAATATGGCGGAAACCTTGGAAACGGTCGATGATTTGGTCAAAGCGGGCAAAATCAGATTTTTCGGTCTTTCGAACGAAAGCGCTTGGGGAACGGCGAACTGGCTGCGGATTGCGCGCGAACGCGGCCTTCCCAAAGTCGAATCGATACAGAACGAATACAGCTTGATGTGCCGACTTTACGATACCGATCTCGCCGAATTGTCCCACCACGAGTCGGTTGGGCTCCTGGCCTACTCGCCGCTCGCGACCGGGCTGCTTACCGGCAAATACAGGAATGGAGCCGTGCCCGACGGTTCGCGAAAGTCGATTTCGCCGAAACTCGGCGGTCGATCAACCGACAGGTCTACTCGAGCAGTTGAAGGATACTGGGAGGTTGCCCGAAAGCACGGCCTCGATCTCGCCCACATGGCTCTTGCGTTCTGCGCGACGCGACCGTTCATGGCGTCGACGATTTTCGGCGCGACGACGTCCGCCCAGCTCGAGCACCTGCTTAAAGTCACGGAAACGACTTTGACCGACGAATGCTTGGACGATATCGACAAGGCGCACCGATCAAATCCAATGCCGTATTGACCGGCGCGGCGATTTCGCCGAGCAATCCCCGTTTCAGAAGTTTGCGATCCAAGGACCGGCAACGCGTAAAAATCGAATTTTGCCCGGCGCTAAGCTGTCCGGGCCTGCATGGCGGAACTAGGCGTCAAGAGATGCGCCGACATCGCTCCTTGAACGGAAAACGCTGATTTTTCGATAGGCGCCGGCTACGGGCATCGGCTAGGCGGGCGTCGAAAGTCGAATGCAAGTGAATCGAATTCGCCGCATTGTACGAGTTTCCGACGGCCCGCTCCGGCAGGAAAATCGCCGCGGCCTCAGGTCGACGGGTTTTCGGCGAGGAATTTTTCGGCGTCCAAAGCCGCCATGCAGCCCATTCCTGCGGATGTAACGGCCTGCCGGTAGACGTGGTCAGTTATGTCGCCGGCCGCGAAAACACCTGGAATCGATGTGGCCGTACTGCCGGGTTCGACGGCGACGTAGCCGCCCGAATGGGTTTCGAGCTGGCCGGCGACAAGTTCGGATGCCGGCGAATGACCAATCGCGATGAAAACCCCTTCGCAGGGCAAGGTCGTCCTCTTTCCGCTTGCGACATTCTTAACCGCGACGCCAGTTACGCCGAGCGGATCATTGCTGCCGATAATTTCATCCACGACATGGTCCCAAAGCGGTTCTATTTTTTCGTTTTCGAACAGTCTGCTCTGCAGGATTTTATCGGCGCGAAGTTCGCTTCGCCTATGGACAAGCGTGACCTTGGTTGCGAATTTGGTTAGGAAGATCGCTTCTTCGGCAGCCGTATTGCCGCCGCCGACGACAGCCACTTGCCGGCTCCTGTAGAAGAATCCGTCGCATGTCGCGCACGCCGAAACGCCGTGTCCCTTGAATTTGTCCTCGGAAGGAAGGCCAAGCCACTTTGCTTGCGCGCCTGTGGCCAAAATTACGGCTTCGGCAAGATATTCAACGCCGCTGTCGCCTCGGGCCGAGAAGGGACGCGACGAGAGGTCGATCGAAAGTATATGATCGGAAACGACTTCGGCGCCGGTGGAAGCGGCGTGCTCCTGCATTCTGACCATGAGATCGGGTCCTTGAATCATGGAATCGCCGGGCCAGTTTTCTACGTCGGTCGTAATCGTCAACTGACCGCCGGGCTGAATGCCCTGAATTAGGACCGGCTCGAGCATGGCCCGCGATCCGTAGACTGCGGCCGTGTATCCAGCCGGTCCCGAACCGATAATTAGCAGTCGCGTTCGTTTTGAATTCCCCATTTATTCGATGGCTCCGGAATTGTTGGCGTTTAATCGGATATCGTCGCGGCCGTGCGCGGTCGGAAGGCGAAATGAAACGGCGGAATCGCAAAATTGCGTCCGCAATGCAACCGCCGCCGAGCGAAAAGCTCGGCTCGAACCCGCCCATTCTGCGTCGCTAGGCTGAAATTACGGACAATTGGCAGCCGAAGTCCTTGTCAATCGCGTGCCGGGACCTTCTGTAGGAAAAATAATCCTCCGGCTTGCCGTATGTGCACTCGCCCATCCATTCGACGTCTTCGATTCCGCTGTCGCGAATTCGATCCAGGCCGAAAGCGGGAAGATCGAAAATAAATTTTTCGCCCCGGGCTTTCTTGAAATACTGCGAGAACGCCGGGTTGACGGATACGAATGCGTCGAAAAATTCCTCTCCGACTTCATAGTTGCGCTGGCTAATGCATGGCCCGATCGCGGCTCTGATGCGTTTAGCTTCCGCGCCGAGCTCTTCCATCGCCGCGATCGTATTCTGCAGTACGCCAGAGAGCGAGCCTCGCCAGCCCGCATGCGCCGCGCCGACGATTCCCGCTGCCGGATCCCCGAATAGAACGGGCATGCAGTCGGCAGTTAATACGCCAAGAGCGATGCCTGGCGAATTTGAAACCATGGCGTCCGCTTTCGGGCGAATTCTTCCGAGAGGCGGCTTCGCTTCCACGACGACATTCGAATGAACCTGGTAGAGAGTCGCAAGGCCGCCCATGTCCGCGCCAACGGACTCAACCGCGATCTGCCTGTTTTTTGAAACGTACTCCGGTCGGTCGGAAGATCCGCGCCTGCAGTTGAGCGAACTGTAAACGCCTGCGGAAACGCCTCCTCGCCGCCCGAAAAAGCCGTGTTTGAACGGCGCCAGAAGCTCCGAGAAAATCGGAATCGCCGTCATCGACCGCCAGTGAATCCAGGCGGCGCCGGGGCGTGGCGCGGATAAAGCGAGATAGCCTTGAACAAGCTTCCCATCGCGTCGGGATCTGTGAGGCGTCCTAGCGCCGCAAGATGGTTTTCCAGCGCCGGCCCGCAGAGTTTTTTTGCGAGTATGCGCGCCCGCTCCGAAATGCCGAGGCGCATCAGAAATTCGCCTTGCGTCGCCATGGCGGTTACCTCTGCATTTCCCGCTAGCCCGGCCAGGCTCCCGAAGTCGACATGCGCCGAAATGTCGGCATGTCCGGGAGCGGCGAAGGGATCGACCTTGCCGTGCCGGCAAACCGCCTGCAGCGTGCTGCCGCGTATATTCCAGTCGCCGTAGTCCACTATGAGCGCCACGCCGCCGAATCGGGCGATTCTCTCGGAAATCGGACGCATGACGGATTCCGCCGAAGGTCGAACCTCCACCACTTCCGACGCGGGAATGTCGGTTGGATTCCGGTTCGGGCCGATAGGCGCGACCGGGGCGATGCCGGGCGCCAGCCTATCTCCAATTAGACCGACTCTAATTTCCGCCAGCGAGTCGCGTCGCTTGACGAACTGCCGCACCGGCAAAGCGTCGAAGAATTCATTGGAAATCAGGAACAGCGGACGATCCGGCAGTTCGCTGGCTAATTCCAGGTGCGTTGCGCTCCAATTCTTCAGCGACGAAATTTGCCGTCTGGATAGTTTCGGACTCTGCTCAATGATCGCCACATTGGCGGCTTCCAGAAAACCGGGAACGACTTTTGTCGATCGCAGCACGTCCGACATCAGCGTGCCGCGCCCGGGGCCAAGTTCAGCCAGCGTGAATTCGCCGGGAGATTTTTGGTCGAGCCAGGCCTGCGCAAGAAACAGTCCGATGATTTCTCCGAACATCTGGCTGATTTCCGGTGCGGTTGTAAACGAGCCGTCGATTCCAAAAGGCTCTTGGCGGCTGTAGAATCCGAATTGCGGGTGCAGGAGGCAGGCGGACATGTATTCGGAAACGGAAATCGGGCCTCCGGCACGTATCCTCTTCTTCAGGACGGCGAGAAGCTCCGTCAAGGATTTCTCCGGCGCGCCCAGACGATTATGACCAGTCCCGCAGCGAGCATCGGCAGCGAAAGCAGCTGGCCCATCGTGATGCCCGCGGTTTCGGAAAACGCGATGGCGAATCCGATGGGATTTTCGACGGTTGCGAATTGGCTGTCGGGCAATCTAAAATACTCGACGAATGTTCTTGCCGCTCCGTAGCCGGCCGCGAACACGCCCGTGATCTGGCCCGGTTTCTTCAGCCATCCCCTTCGATAGGCAAGCCAGGCCAATACAAGGCCGAGAAGCAATCCTTCGAGCAGCGCCTCGTAAATCTGCGAAGGATGGCGAGGGCAGGGCGACGCGCAGTCGAATCCCACGGCGCCTGGAAACACGACAGCCCAGGGAACGTCGGTGGCGCGTCCCCAAAGCTCTCCGTTTATGAAATTGGCGATTCTGCCGAGAAACAAGGCCCAAGGCACGGTTATGGCGACGGCATCGGCTAGGCTAATCACCGAAAGGCGGTTGAATCGGCAAAACAGGAACCCGAATACGACAACGCCCAGCATGCCGCCGTGAAAGGACATTCCCCCCATCCAGACTTTCAGGAGCTCCAGCGGATTTTCGAAGAAATACCTGGGGCTGTAGATCAGGGCGTAGCCGATTCGGCCGCCTAGCACCACGCCTAGGATCATCCATGTTGCCAGCGAATCCAATTGCGATGTCGCCATCGGCGGCTTGCCTTCGGGCCATAATTGGGAACGGCGAAACATCGAAGCGAGCAAGAGCCATGCGATCAGGAACCCGCCGAGATAGGCGAGCGCATACCAGCGAAGAGCAAATGTGAATTCGCCGATCTCCAGCGAGAAGATCTCCGGTCGAATATTCGGAAAGGGGATTGCAAAGATCATCGAGGTTCAATCATGTTGAATGGAGCTATTGTCAACCTGCACTTGGAATTGTTCGGCTTCGCGCCCATATCTCATGTGACATGTTATGTAGAGGTTGAAAAATGCAAAGCCAGAATAAATTTTTCGAAGATCTCTCAAGGCTCATGAACAACGCGGCATATGTCGCAAATGAAGCCAAGAACGAAGCGGAAACTGCGTTCGATAGCTGGATGGACCGGTTTTTGGCCCAGAGAAACCTGGTAAACCGCGAAGAATTCGAGGCGGTCCTAGCGATGGTTCAAAAGGCTCACGAGGAAAACAAGGAGCTCAGGGCCAGAATCGAGGCGCTGGAAACGGCGGCGGCAAGTAAGCCGAAGCGCCGCTCGACCGGAGCGAAAAAGGCATCCGCCGCGAGTTAACTTCTTTGCACCGGGCGAATGTCCGGGACGCCAAGCGCGCAGGTTAATTCGCGCTTGGAGTTCGGGCCGCCTGCTGCGCCAAGTTTCATTGCGACTTAGAATTTGACCGCCTGCTGCCCAATCAATTTTCCGATTGCGGCGGAAAGGATCCATTCCTAGCGATCGAAGCCAAGCGAACAGGGCGCGCCTAGCCCCCGGACAAGGGGATAAATCCGGCTGAACCGGGACTCTCGACTGCATCTCCGGCTGGCGCGAAAGTCGCTGCGGCGATGCTCGGTCGCACGCGGGCGACGCGCAGAGCGTCGAAATCTTCGACGATTCCTGAATAAGCGCGAATGATCGCAATTCAGACTTGCCTGCGAACGGAAAGAAGTCCGTTAAGCGTGGCCAACGCGAAGCTCGGCTAGGCCGAATCCTAGTCGAACTGCCGTTCAAATCCCCCTACTTTTTCCGCTAGGTACTGGGCAAACAAGAAATTCGGCCTTTCCAGATGGCTAATGTGCCCGGGCCGCGCCAAGTCGGCGCATAGGCCCTTGTAGACTCGCTCCGTGCACTTCCGGTCTTCCTCATTAACGTCGATGAGAAGCTCCTTCAGTTCCGAAACTTGCCGGTCCGAGTCGGGGTTGCCGAAAAATTCCCGCGCCAATCCGCCGCCGAATAGAATTCTGACTTGGCCGACTCCGTTCGGATGCAGCGACAGATACCAAAAATATCCCGGCGTTAACGTGATAAGCAGGCTCGGATAAATCGACAGAAGATAGGTCGTGCGTCGCCGATCGCCCACAAGCCCGACATTTTTCGGATGAGCGACGGAAATCGGCAGCGAGCCGTCTTTCAATATCGTATGAAAGTTGAATGCAGGCCTGCCGGGCGGGCAAACCGCTTCATCCATTTTCGAATGGCCGCCGATCGTCGCGGCATGGCAAACCGGCAAGTGGTAGCTTTCCATGAAGTTTTCAGCAAGCACCTTCCAATTGGTGTTCCAAAGAAAATTCTCGTTGAACGCCTCCAGATACTCGGCCATTTGGAAATCGGCGACGAGGCTCTCGATTTCCGCAAGCCGCTGCGAAACCGGCGAAGCGTTCTCATCCAGAGTAACCATGATCCAGCCGAGCCATTCTTCGCATCGAATTCGCGGCAATTTGTAGCTTTGCTTGCAGAATCCCCGGTTGTTGCCCATCGCCGGCGCGCCGCGCAGTGAACCGTCGAGATTGTAGGTCCATCCGTGATAGGGGCAGGAAAGCAGGCGAACGTTGCCCGAACCGTGAAGAATTGTCGACATCCGGTGCAAGCAAACGTTTGACATTGCGTTAAGGCGACCGTCTCGACCGCGAACAACCAGGATTGGCTGCCCCGCCAGTTCGTAGGTTAAATAGTCTCCCGGGTCGGCTAGCGAACTTGACCGGCCGACGCAAATCCATTCCTTGGCGAATATATCTCGAGTTTCGCGATCGAGAAACTCTTCGCTTGTATATACGATCGGCGGCATGGCCCTGGCGTTTTCAAATGGGACCCGTACGGAATCGCTCAACATTGAAACCGGATCAACTTTAGTCATAGCAGTTTTCAATTCTCGCTTTCTGCCTTCGTTGGCCGGACCGACAAGCCCGATGCGCCGCAGTCCACCCGGAATTTCCCGCCCATATAAAATGATTCTGGAGTTCGTCAAATGTAAAAAGCTAATTGGCCGCGGCGAATTCAATTGCATTCCGCGGATCATTCCTCGCCGTCGAGCGACAAGCCGCCAGCGCCGGCGCGTAAGGAATTCAGACAGGTGGACGAGTTCGTTTTTCGAGAGGTAAATCGGCTTCGAAGTCCGCCGTAGAATTCTGCCTGCAGTTTGGAAATGGGGAGATTTCTTGCCGGGTTCCTTTCAATAAAAATTTAGTACACACCATTTCGTCGGATTTGTTGCAATCCCGCAAAATTTAGGTTATATGTATTGATGTTGATGGCGCAAGAAACCAATACACATAGCTAGAGAGCAGAAGCATGACGATTGCAGAATCCTTATTGGATGGAAGTGAATTCCATCCAATAGACTTGGTCGAATCCTTGGCCGCCAAACACGAATGGAAATTCGACAGGCTCGACGAAGACCATATATTTTTCACTGTAGAAGGCAACTGGCGAATTTATTCGGTCTCGATGGGTTGGTCGGGATTCGAGGAATTGCTGAAACTGGTTTGCAGCTTCGACTTGGAAGTTCCAGCGTCTAGAATGCCCGGCATCCTAGATACGATACATCGCGCGAACGACCTTTGCTGGACCGGGGCCTTCACGTACAAGCGCGAGCCAAAGCAGATGATCTATCGCTACGCGATGATTTCGGACGACGAGATGAATATAAACGGCCTCCAGATCGAACGTCTGCTTTTCGCCGCTTATTCTTTGTGCGAAAGATTCTTTCCAGCGTTCCAACTCGTGGCTCTAGGCGACCATTCTCCCGAAGAGGCAATGCATCTGGCCATAGCCGAGACTTACGGTTTCGCCTAGACCGGATTCGGTTTTCGGTGTCGGGCATAAAGCCCTTTGAATCGCGTTGAATGGCGCCCGGCGGAAGGGGAAATCAACGCCTGAAGTCGCGCGGGCCGGCATCGCTCGCCCGGTCGGCAAATTGTTTTCTAGATTCCGCCAACGCCTATTGCTACGGCTTAATTCTGGATTTGAGATCGAGAGTCGCGCCGGCGTCGAGCCAATTCATGCCCCGATCCGCTGGTTGCCATTTGGCGGCTTTATCGATAGTACTCCCGGACTCGTTGCATGCTGCATAGGAATCCCGCGGAAATGTCGCAGACTTGCGTGAATCCCCCATTTAATTCTGCGCATCTTGTCGAGAAGCGTTGGCAATGAGAATATCCACTAGCGGAAAGGTATGATTTTGGCGGCGGTTAATCCCGATATGGTCAATCAAAGGCTATTGCTTTTGGGCTGCGGAAAAATGGGATCGGCACTGCTCGGGCGATGGCTTTCCGACGGAATAGATGCGGGATCCGTCTCTGTAATCGAGCCCAATCCGTCCGAATGGCTGAGCCAGCAGGGCGTTTCCCTGAATAGCGGAGGCGGATTGGCTCCGACAGTCTGCATATTAGCCGTCAAGCCCCAAGCCATGGACGCCGCGCTGCCCGCCGTCTCGGAATTTGGCGGCGGCGCAACGCTTTTCATTTCAATCGCAGCGGGCAAGCGAATAGAGTTTTTCGAAGACATGCTCGGTTCGGGGACGCCAGTCGTACGGGCCATGCCAAACACGCCTGCGGCGATCGGAAAGGGAATTACGGCGATTTCGCGCAATTCGCATGCAAGCGACGGGCAGTTCGCTATCGCCCGGTCGCTGCTTTCGGCAGTCGGGGAAACGGTCGAATTGCAGGACGAGTCTCTGATGGATGCCGTAACCGCCGTGTCCGGTTCGGGACCGGCCTACGTATTTCTTTTGATCGAGACGCTGACCGCCGCCGGCGTGGAGCAGGGACTTCCCCGGCAAACCGCGGAAAAGCTGGCGCTCGCAACGGTCGCGGGAGCGGGCCAGCTCGCGAAGCTTGGGGAAGACACGCCCGCGAAACTTCGCGAAAGCGTAACCAGTCCGGCGGGCACGACCGCCGCGGCGCTCGAAATTCTCATGGACGGCAGGTCGGGGCTGCAGCCGCTCATGTCGCGCGCCGTCGAAGCCGCCGCGGAAAGGGGCAGGCAGCTTGGCGGATGAAGATGCATTCCTGGACTTCGCCGATTTCCTGAAAGTCGATATCCGCGCCGGCAGAATCGTCGAGGCCGAGCCGTACCCGGAGGCTAGGAAGCCCTCGATAAAGATGCTTATCGATTTCGGGCCGGAATTTGGAATTAGAAGAAGCTCGGCGCAAATCGCCAGTCGGTATTCGCCGGACTCGCTTCGAGGGAAGCTAGTTGTCGCCGTCGTGAATTTTCCGCCGCGCCAGATCGGCAAGTTCATGTCCGAGGTGCTTGTCCTCGGCGTGCCCGACGAGGATGGCAACGTTGTGCTTCTATCGCCCGACGCCGACGTGCCGCCGGGCGTTCGCATGTTTTAATGCGGGCGCGCCAAGCCGCCTGTTTTTTGCCGTTCGATGCTCCGACAGCTCGGGATCAAGTCCTGGTCCGGGGCGAAAAGCATCTGCAGCGGTCGGACTTCGAATTCGCCGGTCGCGCGGTTGCTTATCGCAAGCACGACCGCATGAGCGGCGGGCGCGGTTGTGCAGTACGGAATCCGGTTGGCCAGGGAGGCCATGCGAATCTCGCGGCTGTCGGAAATCGTTTGCGTGCCGTCGGTTGTGTTCATAACCAGCGAAATCTGGCCGTTCTTGATCGCATCGACAATGTTGGGTCGACCCTCATAGACTTTGTTGACGACTTCGCAGCCGGTTCCGCTCTTCCGGAGGAAGCTCGCCGTGCCGCGAGTTGCCACGATCTCGAAATCCAGTTCGGCGAGCAGGGCGGCGGATGCAGCCAATTTTTCCGTCTTGTCGCTGTCGCGCACGGAAATGAAGACGCGGCCGTTCGCGGGCAGAACTGTACCCGCTCCGATTTGGGCCTTGTAGTATGCGTTTTCGAATGAATACCCGATTCCCATGACTTCGCCGGTCGAGCGCATTTCCGGGCCGAGAATCGTATCCACGCCGGGAAATCGCGAAAACGGCAGCACGGCCTCCTTTACCGAGAAGTGAGGCGTTTCAGACGGCTTGAGTTCAAAATTCTTGAAAGACTCGCCGGCCATGATTCGCGCTGCCATGGCCACGATGGGCGAGCCGACCGATTTAGCCACGAATGGTACGGTTCGAGAGGCGCGGGGATTGGCTTCCAGAACATAGATTGCGTCGTCCTGGATCGCGAACTGAACATTCAAAAGCCCCGAAACCTGAAGGGCCTTCGCGATGGATTCCGTCTGCCGCTTGAGTTCGGCGATAATATCCGCGCCGAGCGAGTAGGGCGGAAGCGAGCAGGCGCTGTCGCCGGAATGCACCCCCGCCTCCTCGATATGCTGCATTACGCCGGCGACGTGGACCTCTGTGCGATCGGACACGGCGTCGACATCGACCTCGACGGCGCCTTCCAGATACCTGTCGAGCAGAACCGGGCTGTCGCCCGAAACGATCACGGCCTTCTGGAAATATCGGCGAAGCTGCGCATCGTCGAAAACGATTTCCATGGCTCTGCCGCCTAGGACGTATGACGGGCGAATGACGATCGGATAGCCGATCGCCCGGGCGATTTCGAATGCTTCGCCCGCGGACTTGGCGATTCCGTTGACAGGCTGCCTCAGGCCATTTCGATTCAGCAGTTCCTTGAATCGCTCTCGGTCCTCGGCAAGATCGATGGCGTCGGGCGTCGTTCCTAGTATTGGGATTCCTTCCTGTTCCAGCGCATTCGCCAATTTCAGCGGCGTCTGGCCTCCGAACTGAACGATCGCCCCGAGCAGCGTTCCGTTTGCGGTTTCGGCGCGAAGAACTTCCAGCACGTGCTCGAGCGTCAACGGTTCGAAGTAGAGCCTGTCCGAAGTATCGTAGTCGGTTGAGACGGTTTCCGGGTTGCAATTGATCATTATAGTTTCGAAGCCGACCTCGGACAGCGCAATGCAAGCGTGGCAGCAGCAGTAGTCGAACTCGATGCCCTGCCCGATCCGATTCGGGCCGCCTCCAAGGACGACAATTTTTCTACGGTCCGAAGGGTTGGATTCGCATTCGGCCTCGCCCATCGCGGGGGCCTCGTAGGTCGAGTACATATAGGGAGTCAGAGCGTCGAACTCGGCTGCGCACGTGTCAATTCGCTTGAAAGAAGCGAGTACTCCCAGTTCCGTTCGGCGCCTTCTGACGACCTCCTCGCCGAATCCCGTCAGCGCGGCGATTCGCGCGTCGGAAAATCCCGTCATCTTGAGCCAACGCATGCTTTCGGCATCGGCGGGAAGACCGGATTCGCGAATGCTCGCTTCGCATTCGACTATGTCCCTGATTCTTGCGAGGAACCAAGGGTCGAATCCGGTCGCTTCGCGGATGTCTTCGTCCGACAGCCCGAAGCGCATGGCTTGCGCGATCAGCAAGAGGCGATCCGGGGACCGGGAGGAAATCGCCCTGACTATCGCGGCGCGCTCCGGCACCCCTTCGATCTCGATCTCGTCGAAACCCGAAAGCCCGGTTTCGAGCGAACACAGCGCTTTTTGCACGCTTTCATGGAATGTTCGCCCGATAGCCATGACTTCGCCGACCGATTTCATCGACGTGGTCAGTTCCCGGGACGCTCCCGGAAACTTTTCGAAAGCGAATCTCGGAATTTTCGTGACGACGTAGTCGATGGAAGGCTCGAAGGATGCGGGCGTAACCTTGGTGATGTCGTTGTCGATTTCGTCCAGAGTATAGCCGACCGCCAGCTTCGCGGCGACTTTGGCAATTGGAAAGCCGGTCGCTTTGGAAGCCAGCGCGGAAGAACGCGAGACCCTGGGGTTCATTTCTATAACGACCATGCGGCCGGTATCGGGGTCGACCGCCCACTGAACGTTGGAGCCGCCGGTTTCGACGCCGATCTCTCGCAGGACCGCGATCGATCCGTTGCGCATCATCTGATATTCCTTGTCGGTCAAGGTCAGCGCCGGAGCGACAGTTATTGAATCGCCCGTATGAACCCCCATCGGGTCAACGTTTTCAATCGAGCATACGATGATCGCGTTGTCGGCGCGGTCGCGTATGACTTCCATTTCGAATTCTTTCCATCCCAGCAGGCTCTCGTCGATGAGAATTTGACCGATGGGCGATGCATCCATGCCTGCGAGGCAAAGCTCCTCGTAGTCGCTTAAATTGTAGGCAACGCCTCCTCCCGTGCCGCCGAGCGTGAATGCGGGGCGAATGATTGCGGGCATCCCGACGGTTTCGAGCGCGTTCCGCGCTTCGTCGATCGTATTGGCGATGGCCGACCGCGGGCTTTCGATTCCAATGCGGTCCATGGCTTCGCGAAACAGCTTGCGGTCCTCGGCGCGCTCGATCGCCTGCCGATTCGCGCCGATCAATTCTACGCCGAATTTTTCAAGTACGCCGCTTTCTTCCAATTCAAGCGCGGTGTTCAAGCCGGTCTGCCCGCCCATCGTGGGCAGCAACGCATCCGGTCGCTCTCGCTCGATTATCTTGGCTGCGAAATCCAAGGTTACGGGCTCGACATATGTCGCATCCGCCATTCCCGGATCGGTCATGATCGTAGCCGGGTTGGAATTCACAAGAACAACCCGGTAGCCTTCCTCTTTCAGGGCCTTGCAGGCTTGAACTCCCGAATAATCGAATTCGCATGCCTGGCCGATTACGATTGGACCCGCGCCGATAATCATAATGGAGGAGAGATCATGTCTCCTTGGCATGTCACTCTCCTTCGGCGGGTGAAATCCGATTTAATCGAATTCGAGGGGCGCTGGCCGGAAAGCCTTATAGTGCGCTGCGAAACCTGCGCAAGATGCATATGGTCGGTTCTCGCCGCTCGAACGAAACCCGAAATTCCGGATGGGAGCTATACCGGCCTGCGGGACGCGCCGTCGGATTCGCTTCCTGGCCGCGCCATGCCGCTCGGAATGACCCGGTCGGCGCAAGGCCGCCGAAAGGCGAATGGAGTGGAAGCAGCGCATGATCCGGACTCTTCGATCTAACGGCCATTGCGAGCCTGCGTCGGCATCCTCGCGTAATCGGATAAGCGCAATCGGAAGCTGACCAAATCGGTTAAGTCCATCTCAGTGCCGACCATTCCCGTTTTCTTTCCGAGGCGAAATGCCGCCTTCACGAACTTCGGGCAGAGCGAGGCCCGATTCCGGGCGGAGCTGAGGAGAAAATGGGCTTCACGCGCTGGCAGGGCAGAAACAGGCTGAACTTTCCGATTCAGCTTTTCGCATCCAAAAGTCGCGGACGCTTGCTAGTTCCGCTTCGGCAGCACAATTGTTGATCACGCCGGGGATTTGGTGGCGGACCAACTCCTGGCGCGCATGCAACACGCGCGAACCTAGGTGCGACACGACACTCGGCTTCTTTGCAATTAACGGAAGAATAGGTCTCGGCATGAACGCACGGCATCCGGACGAGGACAAATTTATCGCGAAACCTCGACCTGCATCCGGCTTTCGAGCATGGCCGCGATTTTGAGATTTAAGACCGGCCGACGGTGCGCAGGAGGATTTTGGCAAAGGCGGGCGCCGCTTCACCCGTTCCGCGCTCTCGGTCGAAAAAACTATAGCGCAATCGTTGAAAGCCGAGAGCCGCGAGCGTCCGAGTCCGTCGCATCTTGCATTTCCGTTCCCGACGAGATTCAAGGCATCTTTGCAATCGCCTCTTCCTATTCGGTTTGGTATCGCAAGCCTCGAAGCATTTGATCGCCATCCAAACCGGGCTTGCCAAGCGCGATTAACGCTGGAGACAGGAAATGCTCGAACGCCAAAACCGATCGCTCATCGTCAATAGTTTTGCCGGCTGCTGCCTTGCCGCAGTCGCCTTCATTGCGCCGGGCGGATTTGCCTGCGCGGAGACTTGGCGCGGCCTCACAATAGCTCCGGAGAATCGATGCTCCGTCTACGACCGAAAACGGGATTACAGATACTCGCAGTCGATTGAGCGTAAAATCGTACGCGAATTAGGTGCGGTTTACGGGCCATATACGGGAACGTGCTTCGACTCGACTTCCCAAACTGACATTGAGCACATTGTTGCTACTAGTGAGGCGCACGACTCCGGGCTGTGCGCGAGAGATCGGGAGACGCGGGCGCGGTTCGCTAAGGACCTTCGCAACCTCACCCTCGCCTCGCCGAGCGTGAATCGCCACGCGAAGAGCGGATACGATGCCGCGGAATGGATTCCGGCGCAGAACCGCTGCTGGTTTGCGGCCCGCGTCGTCGACGTTCGCCGTGCTTATGGCCTCACGATAGATCGGCGCGAAGCAGAGGCTCTCGAACAAATTCTTTCGGCCTGCGAGAACACCGAGATGGAGCCAATAGTCTGTCGCACGAGCGTGCCAAACGAGCCCTCGGCCGACAGCGCAACACCTCGCGGCGGCAATGCGCTAGCGCTCTACGACGACAACCGCAACGGTCGAATCACTTGCAAGGAAGCGCGCCGACACGGCATCGCCCCTGTTCCGCGCAATCATCCCGCTTACCGCTATATGCACGACGGCGATGGTGACGGCATCGTTTGCGAGAGCACCGCGATGGAGCCAATAGTCTGTCGCACGTGCGTGCCAAACGAGCCCTCGGCCGACAGCGCAACACCTCGCGGCGGCAATGCGCTAGCGCTCTACGACGATAACCGCAACGGCCGAATCACTTGCAAGGAGGCGCGCCGACACGGCATCGCCCCTGTTCCGCGCAACCATCCCGCTTACCGCTATATGCACGACGGCGATGGTGACGGCATCGTTTGCGAGTAAACGATTCGCTTTTCGAGGAAGCCGGATAGGGAATTATTGCAAAGGACTATTTCATTCTGAGCCGCCAGCAATTGTAACGATGCATCATCGGATTGCCATACGCGAGCACAGTTATGCCATTATCTCAATCAGCCGTTTTGCGGAGCGGAAAAAAGGCGATACTCGGAGAGTCAGATATCACGCGCCGCTTTGCATGCCTTGGAAGAATTTAAGCACGGAGCAAATAGCGATTTCTGCATTTGGGAACTTCGAATGCATACAATTGTTCGCTCGCGCGACGAAAACGATAATCGAGTACTGCGCGGCAATCGCTTTGCGCTGAGATCTTGGCCATCAAGCGGCACGACATCATACCTATAGATGAAGCACCGCTTGAGGGTTTGGCAAGGCAATGCGAGACGATCGAAAGAGCATGGCGCAAGCTGCGCCATGCAGTTCGTCATTGTGCGCCAATCCTTGTCGCAATTGACACGGTCGTTAATTCCGCTCGGACTTTAACGATTTCGCCATAAATCCGAGTTGCCGATTACTGACGACTTTGCAAAGGAGCGTTGTTCCGCATGTTAAAAACGATAGACTCCTCTCCGAGGCGCACAGGGCCTAGTTTGAGCTCCTCGCTGCGGCATGGAATTGCCGGGCGAAAACTGCTTTGGGAGCCCTCTTGCCGTTCCATATGCATATTGCGCCCTAGCTGCCAATTGGATGGCGGTCCCGGCAAGTCCGGGAGGAGCCTTCACGAATGAGCTGAACCACGATTTTGAATCCGAATTCCATGACCCCAAACCGGTATCAATAACCGCTATTTATGGTGCCGGTATCTGGACGGGCCGAACAATTGGCGCCACCTCTGCAGCCGCTTCCTTTCCCGCGTTCGGCTTCCGGCAGGACGCGAGGCCTCGTTGACGCGCCGTCATGCGTTTCGCGTCAATGTGGCATTAGCTCTTGATCAATTGAAGCATAGGCGGACAAGCTCTACAAACCCGGTAGCTTTTCCCGCCAGTTAGCTGACTGGCTAGAGGTGCGGGCGAGGATGCTTGCAGCACTCATCCGTCAGTTCCGCGCGAACTTTCCGCCGCGCTCGGAAATCATCTCGGAGTACTGTCAGGTTCACCAGCCTATGCGCCGCCAATCCAACGGAATTGGACAACGCATCGATGCGATCCGGAATTTAGGCATTCCGCCGAGCGCATCGTTCGCGCAGCTGTACGGATCCAATGCAGGCCCGGCGTGGCGCTGTAAAAATATTTTCGAAGAAATGTCTTGATTTTGCTAAAATTCTCTTGCCGAAACCGGTTTCGTAAATTAAAAGAGCCGAATCGTGAAGGAGAAGCAGTTGGCAAAGAAAGCCACGCGGCGACGGGGAGCGGCAGCGGACAGAGGGTCTAAAAGGACCACTATCGACGATGTCGCGGCGCTGTCGGGTCTTACCAAGGGCACCGTTTCGCGAGCGCTCAACGGGTATCCCGATATTTCGCCGCCGACCCGCGTCAAGGTCGAAAAGGCCGCCAGGATTCTTGACTACAGCCCACTTAGCCAGGCTCAGGCGATCAAGACGGGAATCGTTCGGTCGATCGGATTCGTGCTTCAAACCTATGCCCACGACGCGCATCGGCCGTTTCTGGCTAGTTTCTTGTCGGCCTTGTCCGAAACCGCGACGGATGAAGGATGGACGCTGACACTGGCGACCTCGGATTCCGACGACGGCACGATCCGAACCCTCGAATGGCTTGTCAAGGAGCGCAAAGCGGATGGATTCATTCTTCCGCGCACTTTGACGCGCGATCCCAGGATTGATTTCCTGAGGGGCGAAGATGTTCCGTTCGTGCTCTTTGGCCGCACGTCGGATAGCACCGGATGCGCATGGTACGACATCCTGGGCGAACTTGCTATGGAAGGGGCCGTGCAGCGCCTTTTCGGGCTTGGCCATCGAAGGATCGCATTCGTCAACGGCGGGATAAACTTCCATTACAGCCGTCTTAGGCTTCGCGGGTACCGGGAGGGTCTGGGCAAGTGCGGCATTCGCTTCGACGAAGCACTGGTCAGGAGCGGAGTCTTGACCGCGCCGGAAGGAGCCGCAGCCGCTCGCAGCCTGCTTTCGCTGCGCAGCCCGCCGACGGCTTTCGTCTTCGCGGTCGATTCCGCCGCGCTAGGCCTGTACAGGCTGGCGGAAGGCCTGGGTCTCACGATCGGAAAGGAGATTTCCGTCGTTTCGTATGACGGCATTCCGGAAGGGGCGCTCGTTAGGCCGCCGCTTACCACCTATTCGGTGGACCGGAAAAAGGCGGGCGCAAGACTCGCAAAGCTGCTCATCAACCGAATTCGGGGCGAATCCCCCGAAAACCTTCGCGAATTCGAACGGGCGGTGCTGGTGGAACGTGAATCTGACGGCTCCGTAACGCTCGATAGCGAACAACTCGCGGCTCGCCTCAGGCAAGCCGTACTTCGGCAACCATCGAAAAAGGAGAAAAATTGATGAAAATGCAGAAAACCGGGCTTGCGGCCCTGGCAAGCGGAGCGGCGGTTGCCGCGGCGCTGTTCGCTACCGCCGCATCCGCGCAGAGCATTCGCTTCTGGACAACCGAGGAGCAGCCGGACCGCCTCGCGAAGCAGCAGGCGACCGGGGAAGCCTTCGAATCATCCACCGGGATATCTGTTGAAGTTATCCCGGTTACGGAATCCGATCTCGGTCAGCGCGCTACGGCGGCGTTTGCGGCGGGCGATCTGCCTGACGTGATTTATCACTCCCTGCAATACGCGCTTCCCTGGACCGAAGCCGGAATACTGGACTCCGAATCGGCAACGGAAATCATCGATGCGCTTGAAGTTTCGACGTTCGCTCCCGGCGCTCTCGCCATGGCCGCGACGGATGACGGCTACGCGTCGGTTCCCGTCGACGGATGGACCCAGATGATCGTCTACCGGAAAGATCTTTTCGAAGCCGCCGGGCTCTCTGCGCCGAATTCCTACGAAAACGTCCTTGCCGCAATCGAGAGCCTGCACAACCCTCCGGATATGTACGGATTCGTCGCGGCGACCAAAGTGGACGAGAATTTCATGAGCCAGGTACTGGAGCATGTATTTCTTGCCAACGGCGTTTCACCGGTCGGGCCTGGCGGATTCCAGCCATTGGACGAGGCGGCGACGACGGAAGTACTGGACTTCTACAAGGCGATCGCGCAGGCGTCTCCTCCGGGCGAACTTTTCTGGAAGCAGTCGCGCGAGCTTTACTTCGCCGGTCGCGCCGCGATGATCATTTGGTCGCCATTCATTCTGGACGAGCTTGCCGGGCTTCGCGACTCCGCTCCGCCAACGATCAACGACGATCCGACGTCGTCCGAACTCGCGTCGAAGACAGGAATCGTTACCAATTTCTCGGGACCGTCCAATCCCGAAGGCGCGGCATGGGGAGATTTAAGGTATTTTGGAATTACGGCTGATGCCGATTTCGAAGCGGCATCCGAATTTGTGGC
This sequence comes from Albidovulum sp. bin36, assembly GCA_002238565.1. Taxonomy (GTDB): domain Bacteria; phylum Pseudomonadota; class Alphaproteobacteria; order Rhodobacterales; family Rhodobacteraceae; genus JAPPFL01. The sequence continues at coordinate 41,443 of MPMP01000018.1, read as the reverse complement.
TTTCGCCATGGACGAAGCCTATACCGATACACTCGCGATCGCGCCCGAAGGCAAGTTCCCCGTACGTCGCGGAAACGCCGACAATCCGACCGCCTTCGTGGAAGCCTGGTCCATGCTTCCGGTCGGCGTCGACCGTAAAGCGCCGCTTGGCGAACTCTACAGCCAGGACATGATCGATGAAATCGTGGGCGGACTCGATGTTGCGCAGCGCTGGGGCGTCGCCGACGGCCAGCTTTCTCTCGCTTCGAAAATTATCAACAGCCAGGTCATCAACCGCCTGGTTCGCGAATATATCGACGGCGTTCGGGATGCGGCGGCCACTGTGGCGGAATTGAATGCTGAACTAAGCAAGATCAACTGAGTCGGTTCGGCGAATCGGGGCGGCCGCGGACCGCGATCGGAATCGCGGTCGGGCCGTCCCGGAACATGAGAAACTTCTAAATCATGAACAAGCTTCCGCCGGGAGAAGTTGGCGCGCTCCAGCGACAGGAAACGCGTTTGGCGTGGGGAATGCTGCTGCCGACCATTGCAAGCGTTTCGTTCATTGTTATCCTGCCGCTCTTGGCGATCTTTTGGATTAGCTTCAAACCCGTTGAACTCGCGGACCTGCGCGCGCCCGCGCCGCTGGCGAGGGAAGGCTTGAGAGGAAAATTGACGGCGCCGGGCGATGCCGCCAATATCGAGTACCGATTGCGGAATTCGCATAGCAGCCGCGCGATCGCCTCGGTCGAACTCTCCGATCGGATTCCGATCGGAATTGCGCTCGGCGAACTCGACCCGCGCTGCTCACTTGATGGCCAAGAGCTCCGCTGCAGCCTGGGAGACTGGGAAGGAGGCCATCGTGAGCGGCTGCGCATTCCAGTTGCGGCCACGGACGAATTTATCCCGGGCGAAACGGACATCCGTGCAACCGAGGCCGTCGCAACCGGCGACAGCGAGAATATTCTGGTCAATTTTCAGTTTACGGTTGAAAACTTCATTCGCGTATTCGATGCGCGAGATTTCTGGAGCGTCCTGTGGGCGACATCCTTCTATACCGTATTTGGTACGATCGGGGCTCTTGTCGTCGGACTCTTCGCCGCGCTCTTGCTCAACAATAGCTTTCCGGGCCGGGGGTTTCTCAGAGGCCTTTTCCTATTTCCCTACGTAGCGCCCGTTATCGCGGTCGCCTTCACCTGGGTTACATTGTTCGACCCGTTCTCCGGCTCCGCGAATGCCATGCTTCAGCAAATGGGCCTGGCCGACGGTCCGATAAATTTCTTCGGAGAAAGGCCGCTCGCCCTGATTATGGTGACGGTCTTCGAAATCTGGCGCTATTTCCCGCTGTCCTTCCTGTTCATTCTCGCAAGAATGCAGGCCGTGGACGCCGACATGTTTGAAGCGGCCGACATGGACGGCGCTTCTCCGTTCCAGAAGTTTCGCTATCTTCTGCTTCCTCAGCTCTTTGGCATTCTAAGCGTACTGTTTCTTCTCCGCTTCATTTGGACCTTCAACAAGTTCGACGACATCTTTCTGCTTACGGGCGGCAACGCGGGAACCCGCACGTTGACCGTCAACGTATACGAACAGGCCTTCGCAGTTTCGGACATAGGAGCCGGGGCGGCCGTCGCTGTCGTGATCTTCTGCTGCCTGCTGGTCTTCAGCGTGTTTTACTTTAGGGCGCTGCGCCACGAGGAAGAGCTATGAAGCATCTACGATACGGGTACGTCGCGGGACCGGTTCTACTCGTCCTCTGGTCGGTTACGCTCGTCTATTCGATCTCGATTTTCGCTACATTCGGCTTCGGCGCGCCGGCTCGGCCATATTTTCCGGCGACCGCCATAGTCGGCGGGCTGGCGGGAATCGCCGTAATTCTTTACCGAAACCAGTATTTCTTGGCCGGCGCGTCCTTCATCGCCGGTGCGATTCTTTCGCTGGCGGGGTTCGGGCCGATGCAGTTCGGCTCGGGACTCAGTACTCTGAACGAAGTCGCGATAGGTGCGCTTGTCTTGCCCGCGATTACCGTATCGGGTTCGACGATTCTAAGAAAAACCCGGCTCGGCCAGCTTGACCGCCACGAATTCGAAGAAGCGATCATGCGATTCCTGACCGGCTTCGGTCTTGCATTCTTTATCGTAATCGTTGTGATTCCGTTCTTTGTCATGATTGCGACAAGTCTAAAATCGCAGCAGGAGCTTCTCCAGAATCCTCTTGACTATTCGATCGCCCTATCCAAGGGCTGGGATATATTCAGAAGCTACAGGGAGCTATTCGAGGATTTCAGCTTCGGCAGCTATCTTTGGACTTCGTTCCTGGTATCGGTCGTCACGGTCGTCGTGACCTTGCTGTTCAGCGTTCCGGGCGCGTACGCGGTGGCGCGCCTGCGATTCAAGGGCCGGAACGAATTTTCTCAATCCATCCTTCTAATCTACATGGTGCCGATGATCGTGCTCGCGCTTCCGATCTACATACTCTTCTCGATGATCGGGCTGCGCAATTCGATATTGGGCCTCGTCCTGATCTACCCGGTTACCACGATCCCCGTCGCGCTCTATATTCTCCAGGGATATTTCCGGGGGCTGCCGTACGAAGTCGAGGAAGCGGGGCTGATGGACGGCTTAAGTCGCTTTTCGGTCATTAGGCGGATCACTCTCCCGCTCAGCCTGCCTTCGATCGCTTCCGTTTCGCTGTACGTGTTCATGATCGCCTGGAACGAATTCCTCCTCGCCTTCATGCTGCTCGACGACCCGTCCACATTCACTTTGACCCGAGGCGTCGCGATGCTGAACTCGTCGGAAATTCCGCGGCAGCATCTCATGGCCGGCGCCGTCATCGCGACCATTCCGGTGATGATGCTCTTCCTGGGTCTCGAACGATTCATAACAAAGGGCCTGACCGCGGGCTCGGTCAAGGGCTAGGCGAAAATGGAAACCTCCAAAGACCTAGACGCTCGGGCGAGAGAGATTCTTCGGCGAAACGATCGGGGCGCGTACACCGTGCCGACCGCCGACCTGTATCCGCACCAATGGAACTGGGATAGCGCGTTCGCGGCCCTCGGGCTGGCCACATTCGATCTCGACCGAGCCTGGACGGAGTTCGAAACGCTGCTCGCCGGGCAGTGGGGGAGCGGAATGGTGCCGCATATCCTCTTTCACGAAAGGGACACCGACTACTTTCCCGGCCCGGAGGTCTGGGATTCGCCCGGCGACATTCCGTCGTCCGGCATCAGCCAGCCGCCCGTTGCCGCAACGCTCGTCCGCAGGATTTGGGAGCGGGATCGCGTGGGATACGAAGATCGAATGCGCGCCTTGTTTCCGAAACTTGCCGCATGGCACGGCTGGTTCATGGAGTGGCGGCTCGACAGAGGCGCCGTCTGCATCACCCATCCCTGGGAGGCGGGCCGAGACAACGCGCCCGATTGGGACGAAGCCATGTCGCGAATTAATCCGCATGGAGTCAACGGCTATGTACGGCACGATACCAAGTGCGTCGACCCCGACATGCGACCCACGAAACTGGACTACGACCGCTACATCTGGCTGGTCGATCGCGGCCGCGAAGTAAATTGGGACGAGGGGGAGCGGCAAAAAAATTGCGATTTCCGGGTCGCCGATCCCACGATGACCTTCATCCTGCTTCGCGCGAACCTCGACTTGACGGCGATCGGCTATCGCCTCGGCGAGGACACCTCGGCTCTTGAAGAGTGGACGGGCATTTTGGCGGACGGAGCTGAAACGCTATGGAATCCGAGTTTGGCCTGCTTCGATTCAAGGGATGCGAATTCCGGCGCGTGGGCGAATTGCGTGTCCAATGCCTCCTTTCTATGCTGGTACGCCGGAATTCATCGCGACGAGATGCGTCGGCATTACGACCGGGTTACGAGTTCCGTGGCCTACGGGATACCGAGCCACGATCCCGACAGCTCGAAATTCGATCCGCAGCGCTATTGGCGCGGGCCGGTCTGGCCGGTCATCAATACGCTCGCGGGAATTGGCATGGCCGAGTCCGGCCTGAAGCGGGAAGCCGGGGCGGTCCGTGAATTCACGTCGGAGCTGATAAGAAGAAACGGCTTCTTCGAATACTACAATCCGTGCGACGGATCGCCCGCGGGCGGTCGGGATTTTACTTGGACGGCGGCAATCTGGCTGGCATGGGCGTCGCAAGGCGCGGGAGACGACAAATGGGCATGATTGAACTCAACGCTGTCGAAAAATGGTTCGGCATGCTCCAGGTGATCAAAGGCATCGACTTGACCGTAGGCGAGGGCGAATTCGTGGTTTTCGTGGGCCCGTCCGGTTGCGGGAAATCTACTTTGCTCAGGTTGATCGGCGGGCTGGAAGAGACCTCCCGCGGCCAAATTCTGATCGACGGAAAGGATGTAACCGGCGACCCGCCCGCAAAACGCGGCCTTACGATGGTATTCCAGTCGTACGCGCTCTATCCGCACATGTCGGTCGCCGAGAATATGGGGTTTTCCCTCAAGGTGTCAGGCGTTCCGAAGTCCGTAATCGACGGGAAGGTCGGGGAGGCGGCGCGAATTCTCAAACTAGACAGCTACCTCGACAGGCGGCCCAAGGAATTGTCGGGAGGCCAGCGGCAGCGCGTCGCGATCGGGCGGTCCATCGTCCGGGATCCGACCGCCTTTCTATTCGACGAGCCGCTTTCGAACCTCGATGCGGCGCTGCGCGTAGAGATGCGGTACGAGATCGCCAAGCTTCATCAGTCTCTGAAGGCGACAATGATCTATGTAACGCACGATCAAGTCGAAGCCATGACTCTCGCCGAAAGAATCGTCGTGCTTGATTCCGGCAATATCGCGCAGACCGGCACGCCGCGCGAGCTCTATGAAAGACCGGCGAACAAATTCGTCGCCCAGTTTATCGGCAGCCCGAAGATGAACGTTCTGGAATGCGAGACCTCCGGCAGCCAGTACAGCATCAAGGGCGGCCGCGGCGGAGAATTCAAGGGTCGCCGCGCGGCGATCGAAATCGGCATCCGCCCGGAGCACATCGACTTCACGAATCCCGGCGAAGGCCAATTCGACGGCTCTGTCGACGTTCTCGAATACCTCGGAGCCGATACCTACGTCATTGTCGATTGCGGGCAGTCGGAAAAAGTAACCGTTCGCGTTGACGGCAGTTCGACCCTCTCGCCGGGCGAGAATGTCGGCATGCGGTTCCCGGAGAATAAAGCCGTGTTTCTCGACAGTTCCGGGCTAGCCGTGTGAGCGAAGCCGCATGGTCAAAGGCCGCGATTCCGATCTGCGTCGGCGAGTTCACTAGTCGAAGGAGCGAGGCCGCCCGGACTTGTCGGCGATAGCGCTCAATCGACCGCTCCTTTGCTTGCGCCCGGAAGCCGGCCAAAGGAAATTGCGCGTTTCTCCGGCTTCCATTCCCGTTAATCCGCGCAGTAATTCGCGAAGAGGATCGGCCGAATATACGCAGAATCCATGTTCGCAAGAGCGCGGGGACGGATCGCGGGCGAAAGCCAAAGTCAGGAGCATCTCGGAGACCGTCCCATGGCATGCCGCCGGCGCTTTCCGCAAAAGCACTCCAAAACCTTCATGATTTTCTGCGTTTACTTACCCCGGAGCATGAAACTCGCGTGTGGCTGACGGTTGCCGGGACGATGTCGTGAGGTGGCACTGTTGCCGGGACCGGAGTATCCTGTGGCCCATGGATCGGGTGCCGGCGGCTAGGGGAAAGTGTGCCCATGGCCCGAAAAGAGTTTCAGAGAAAAAGAGTTTCAGAGAAAAAAATCGGGAACAGATCACGCAACGGAACGTATGGAAAAGAGATTTGCGGGGACGGATCGGCCGGCCCGCGATTTTTAGAGCAAGGCGCCGTCCGACTGGAAGAGCCCGACAACGCGGGGACTGCCAGCGGAGTACTTGGTCCGGTGCGCCGAGGCTACCGACGGGAGTCCCGCCGAAGATTGGAACTTTGTCGTTATCGCGTGCAACGATGGAATGGCGATCGAGGTCAAGCGCTCGGCCTGTCGTCAGCCCGGAAAAGGCGGCAGGCCGGTTTTTTGTTGGTGCTCATCAAAAAGCGCGGCGATTTGAACATTTGGATACGGTTCAGATACCGCGCTTTTTTCCTTTCCAAGTAGACAAGTAGGAGTATCTCTGCTTCGCGGTCCCGCGAAGGCGGATCGGCTGCGTAAAAGCGCGGAATACCGACAGAATCCCGCGAATTTTATTTCCCGCGGACCCCGAGCATGGGCCGCCGGTTCAATTTGAAATGACCGAAAGGCGCCGAATTCACATGACGGGTTGTCGAACCGGCGTTCTGAAGCGAAGCGGCAATCCCTTCAAACCCGGCTATCGATCAAATTCAGGAATGCTTGGTCCGGAGAGTGGAGATCCCTTGCTCCGGTTGGCCGTAGTCGATCCTGGCAAGGCGAATTTCCTTGGCCGGCGGGACGGAATCCGAGACCGCTAATTAGAAGCGGCGCGGAGGCCATCCCTCGATGCCCGGGCTGCCCGCCACTGCATCGCTAGTGCCGGGAGGGCTACGATGACGGCAACGACATCGCTGGTTAGCCCGGGGGCTACAAGAAGAAGCCCTGAAATCGCCATGACGATGCGCCAGACTCCTGAAAGATAAGCAAGAAAATAGCCCGAAACTGCTGTCGCGATCGCGAAAACGCCAAGGGCGCAAGTTAGCGATACATGAAGGAAGCTGACAAGGGAAAAATATTCGGGAAGAACAAGCAGCATCGTCGGAGCATACACGAAAACCATTGGCACCATCAGTTTTCCAATGCCCAATGTGAATGCGTTCAGTCCGGTCCGGAAGGGATTGGAACCGGCGATTCCGGCTGCCGCATAGGCGGACGCGCAAACCGGCGGCGTGATCTCGGAAATAACTCCGTAGTATAGAACGAACATGTGAGTTGCGAGCGCGGGAATGCCGAGCTGGGCAAGCGACGGCTGCGCTACGGCGACCAGAAGAATGTAGAGGGCCGTGGTCGGTAGGCCGGCGCCCATGAGAATGCAGGCCATCGCAATGAGAACAAGCGATACGAATTGCTGCATCGACGGTTGCGACAGCGCGTCCAAGGGTATCCAGCCGACATAATGATGGAACCAGGTAGCGATGTCGGCAGCGCTGCTCGTTACCATGAAGCCGAGCCGGAAGCCAACACCCGTCGTGTTGATAACGCCGACCACGATGCCGACCGCCGCGGAAGCCGCTCCGACCGCCAGCGAATACCGAACGCCAACATTGCAGCTTTCCAGCAGTTCGCCGAAACTCTTTCGCGGTTTCCGGTGCAGTAAGCTTAGGATGACGCACGCCGACAGGATTCCAGCTAGCGTCGGCGAAAAACCCGATCCGCTCAAGGGCGACGCCTTCCAGAAAATGAAAGTCAGCAGAGCGAGCGGAAAGAGCATCGTCAGCGGTTTCCTTATCGAGCAGAAGCCGACGACGACGCACAGCGAAAGCCCTAGGAATGCCGACATGTTGGGCGAATAGCCGGAGAACAGAACAACCAGCAGCGCGACAAGCGGTATCGCCGTATGACCGCCGTCGCGCCAGACTTGAAGCAATCTCGGCAGCTGATCCTTGGGGTAGGCCCGCAAGCCGAGTCGTTTGGCTGTAAAGTGAACAATCGAGAAAACGCCGACATAGTGCATCAATGCCGGCACCATGGCCGCGATAACGATGGTCGTATATGGAACTTCGAGATATTCGGCCATCAGGAAAGAGGCCGCTCCCATTATCGGAGGCGTTATCTGTCCGCCGGCGCTCGAGGCGGCTTCGACCCCGCCGGCGAATCGCCCCGGGTAGCCGAGACGCTTCATGTTGGGAATGGTCAGCGATCCGGTCGAAACGGTATTGGCGATGGACGATCCCGAAATGGTTCCGAAAAAGGCCGATGAGACGACGCTGACCTTGGCCGGGCCTCCCGTATATCGCCCCGCGAGCATCATCGCGTTGTCGACGAAAAATTTGCCCAGCCCCATTCGCTGTGCCACGACTCCGAATAGGACGAAATGAAATACGACCGTGGACACGACCCAAAGCGTCACGCCGAAAATTCCTTCCGACGGGAAGTACATGTTGTTGACGAATTGCCTCCAGTCCACGCCTGGATGCCTAAGAATCTGGGCGGGCATGTAGGGGCCGAAAAGCGCGTAAATCGCGAATATCAATATGATGGTTGGCAGGATGAATCCGATGGTGCGGCGCGCGGCTTCCAAAGCGGCGAGAATGACTATCGTTCCGAAAAATACGTCAGGCACCGACGGATCGCCTTGACGCAATGCCTGCTCGGGAATTTCGAAATCGAAAACTTCCAGCCCCCTCCAGCTGAGCCAAAGGAATAAAGCGGCGGCACCGGCGGCGATCGCCGCGATCCAGTCGTAGACCGGCACGCCGCCCGGCCGGAATGCGGAACTTCCGCTGAATTTGTAGCTGTTCCTGGTCTTAAGGAACGGAAAGCCCAAGAAGACGAAAAAGAACAGCCCGACTAGATGGATGCCCATGTGGACATGTTCAACCGGCGTCCCGAAGCCGGCGGTCCAGTAATGGTAGGAAGCGAAAGCGATGGTCGCCCAAAAAATCGCTCTCGCGAGAAACGGGCTCGTTTCTCGCTGCGCCAAGCCTGAATCGTATTTTTTTTCGAGTTCGTCCAGCTTCGCCGGCTCCAGCTTCGCCGGCTCCAGCTCGGCATTATCCCGGTCGTTCATGAGATTGGGTTCGCTTCCGATACCGATTTAGGCGAGGCTAAAGGGCGCCTAGCTATGAATTGAAGCCGGGGCGGGCCCCGGCTTCGCATCACGTGATCAGCAAATTATGGCAAAATTTGCTATTCGATCAGTCCCGATTCCTTGTAGAACCTCTCCGCTCCGGGATGCAGCGGAACGCCGATGCCTTCCACGCCAAGCAGAGCTGTATCAAGAGTGATAACTCGGCCTTTCGGGTGTCCGTTGTCGAGAAGCTTCCGGGCGGTGCTGGACCATAGGGCTTTCGTAATGCCGTAAATCAGTTCTTCCGGCTGATTCGCATTGGTTACGAGAATGCCGGACACGGCGACGGTATTCACGTCGTAGTCTACTGTCGGGTAAACCCCGGCCGGAATGGTCGAAGGCACGTAGTACGGAACAGAGGCGTTAGCCATTTGAACTTCTTCATCGGTGAATGAATAAAGGTCCATGCCCTTGATGTTGTCGAGCTGCAGCATCGCTGCGACCGGAGTTCCGGCGGCATAGAAGTAAGCATCCAGCTGCCCGTCCGCCAGGCGCTCGGCGCTTTGCGAGTTGTTGAGTTCCGCTTCGTCGATGTTGTCGCGGTTAACGCCGTGATCGCCGATGATCAGTTCGACCGCGATTTGCGTTCCCGAACCGGCCTGCGCGATTCCTACGCGCTTGCCGATCAGATCTTTCAGCCCGTCAAGCTTCGCGCCTTTCGGTAGCACGAGATGGAGATCTTCGGGAAACAGGTTGGAAATGACGCGAAGATCCGGCTTGGCGTTTCCTTCGTATTTGCCAACGCCGTGGTAGGCGAAATGCAAAGTCGCCGCTCCCGACAGCCCCGCTTCCAAATCTCCGGCTTGTATAGCGTTCACGTTGTGAGCCGATGCGTTCGTCGACTGGGCGATTGCGACCAGTCCAGGTACGCCGCAGTTTCCGCCCTCGTCGCATGGACGCGACCCCGGCGGATTCGAAATGGCGTTGGCAATGACGCCGCCTATCGGGAAATAGGTTCCCCCGGCGCTGCCTGTGCCTATTCGAAAGAATGTCATGTCCTGCGACCATGCGGCGGACGTTGCCACGAGACCGGTAGCCAGCGCTACGCCGATGATTTTCCCTGAGTATTTCATTATTTCCTCATAATCTGAAAAGCTCCGGCTCCTTTATTGAAGTGGGAACAAGTGCGCAATGCAGCCGAGCCAAAGATACGGTTCGCGGGGAGCAAATTTTTTTTCCGCGAATTCGCGAATTGCATGCATATGAGTATCGCCGATCACGCAAACTGCCGGCGCTCGAACAATGTTAAGATCATTGCCATGCAAATTGATATCTTGCGGCGGCGGCAAATGGCATGCTGTCGGCGCCGCCTCACGACAAATTTTTTCTCAGTGACCGGGTCGGTCCGGGCTTGATCCGAACGAAGCGTCCGGACTCCTTCCCTTTCGCCGGGTCGACGCGCCGGGCGAAATCGCAAGCCCGGCGCGAGCCCAGGCGCGATCGAGGCTGCCGGGAAGAAAGAGGCTGAATGCCACAAACACCGACGCGACGTAGAAGCGCCGGCCGGCGTAGCGCACCGACGGCGGCAGCGCCCGTTTGCCGCAGTCGTCGCACGAAAGGCCCGGCCGCGGATGGAGTCCCCTCAAAGCCCTCGGCAGGCCCCAGTCGGCGCGGGTGTAGTTGGAGACGTACAGGTTCCTGCCGCCGCAGCGGGAGCAGCCCTTCAGCCTCGTTTCCTCGGCGAGAAACTAGTCGAACTTGAAAAGGACGCCCAATTCTTCGGCGGAAATCAGAAATGCCAGGCTCTCCCTGAAAACCTGCCGGGGATTGTGCGACATTCAGCGTTCTCCCTCTTTTGTTGACGTGAGAGAGAAAATGGCGGCGCACGGGAATCAGCCAAAGCTTCTGCCTTTGGCCGCGCGCGAGGTTCTCGACGGCCTTCCCCGCACGTCGCCCTGGGTCTTCCCTTCGGGCAGGACCGGCGGCCCGGTCTCGGTCTCGGTCTCGGTCTCGGCGCTCGGCCAGGCCTGGGCCGTGATCCGGGCGGAGGCCGGACTGAAGGACGTCCGCCTTCACGATCTTCGCCACATGTACGCGAGTTCCGCGATCGCGGGCGGAGAGACGGTCCTGACGGTGGGGCGGCTGCTCGGTCACAACGATCCGGGAACCACGCTCAGATACGCCCACCATGCGGAGGCGGCGGCGGCGGAGGTCGCCGTCGCGATGGGCGCCGTTCTCGGGGGGAGGCGGACACGACCCGGGTCCGGCTGACGGACGCGAACGCGAGGCGGCTGAAGCCGGCCGCACGCGAATACTCCGTGCACGACAAGGCGGTTCCGTCGCTGAGCGTCCGCGTCTACCCGTCGGGCACGAGAATCTGGACCTGCACCACGGGCGGACGGAAGGTGTCGCTTGGCCGGGTCGATGTGGTCTCCGTGGAGGACGCGCGACGGGAAAGCCTCCGGCTTCTCTGGTCGAGGGGACCGGACCGAAGAGGGACGTCCCGACCTACCGGGAGTTCGCCATGGGCGTCTGGCGACCGTCATGGGTCGACAGGTGCAAGCCGACGACGGTCAAGGGCCGGGACTCCGTTCTGAAAAGGAGCCTGCTGCCCGGATTCGGGCCGATGCGGCTTGACCGGATCACGCGGCGGGACGTCCAGGACTGGTTCGACGCATACAGCGTGTCCGCTCCCGGCGGCGCGAACGACGCGCTGCGGACCCTCCGCCAGAGCCTGGGCTTCGCCGTGGAGCGCGGCCTGATCGGTTCCAGCCCGGCGAGTTCCGTGCGCCCGAACCGGCGCCCGAGGCTGTCGCGGTTCCTGTCCCGGGACGAGATACGTCGGCTGCACGACGCCCTCGACCGGCACGCCGGGGGCCGCAGGAGCGCGCAGGCCGACGTGATCCGCCTGCTGATTCTCACCGGCTGCCGCAAGATGGAGATCGTCCGTCTCAGGAGGCGCGAGGTCGACGGGGACCGTCTCAGGCTCGAGGACGCCAAGACGGGTCCGAGAACGGTGTTCCTGATCCCCGAGGCCCGCGAGATCGTCGAGAGGCGGATGGAGACGTGCGGAGAATTCCTGTTCCCGTCGCCGAGGAACCCGGAGAGGCCGGTCTGCGAAGGCATGCCCCTCTGGCAGGATGTCCGGCGGGAAGCCGGAATCGAGGACGTGCGCCTGCACGATCTGAGGCACACCCATGCCAGTCAATGCGTGATCGAGGGGATTCCCCTGCCGGTCGTCTCGAGGCTTCTTGGTCACAGCTAGGCGACGATGACCCTTCGCTACACGCATGTTTCCGACAAGGATGTCGAGGCGGCGGCGGAGCGGGTCGGGGCGCGGATTTCCGGCCTGCTGTCTTGCGCATGATCGTGCACGGAGCATGGGGCTGGAAAGGTGCCTGGTCTCGGGCCACGGCACTAAGGGCACGGACTTCCACAAAGTTGCGAACAAGAGGTCCGCGAGGCAATGCCATGCTGCGGCAATGGGTCGGCCCGAATTTCGCTCGATGGTGCGCGGTTGTTCCGATCGCGGCTCGCTCGTTCACGCCCACCGTCCCTGAGCGGCGGCGTTGGCGATCAACACGAAACGTGTGAAATCGAAGACTGGACGTGCGACTGCATGCCAGCGATGCAGTGATTGGTCATTGACGGAGTGACCACCATCAACGCCGGACATGTCGGGCAGCACCTATGTGACGGCAAAAAAATCGTCGACGTCGATATTGCTTCCGATAAGCTCGCTGGTTTTGAGCGCGGTCGCACAAAGCAATTGGTTCTTGGCGCTGAAATGAACCGTGCCGAGGTGCCGGGAGGCGAGCGGGAACTCCCTGCGCGAGAACACCCCAAGAGCATTGGGATGGACTTGGGATTGTAGGGTGCATGAAGCGGGAATCAGGGAGGGGCGGAATGCTTTGGTTCCCCATGGCCGGAGAATCCACGAATTGCTCGCTCTCGGTCTTTTGGTCCTTCCACGCAGTCGTCCACGACCATCGGTTGTCAACTGACAGGCGACGCGCTACAGTGGTGCTATGATCGCAACGTTTCGCCATCGCGGTCTGAAGGCACTCTACTAAGGGAGAACGTCTCGGCGTGCGGCTCCGGCGCATGTGGGGAAGTTGCGGGACATCCTGGCAGTTCTTGATCGCAGTGGGGGACCGGAAGGCATGAACCTGCCGGGCTTGCGGCTGCACGAACTGAAGGGCGACATGAAAGGACACTACGCGGTATCGGTGTCGGGCAACTGGCGCGTGACGTTTCGGTTCGAGGACGGATCGGCAGTCGATGTCGACTACGTGGACTACCATTGAGGAGATCGACCATGAGCATGAACAATCCGCCGCATCCGGGCGGCATCGTGAAGCGGCAATGTCTGGAGCCGATGGGACTAACCGTAACGCGGGCCGCACAGGGTCTGGGCGTCACTCGGCAGGCGCTCTCCGAGTTGATTAACGAGCGCGCGGGCATCTCGGTGGAGATGGCGATCCGATTGTCGAAGGCGTTCGGCTCGACGCCGGAGACCTGGCTTGGAATGCAGATGGCATTCGAACTCTGGCATGCGCGTGACCGCGTCGGAGAAATTACAGTGGAGCGGTTTGCGACAGCATGATCGGTCGACGATTACCGCAAAAGCGGGTCAATTTTGCACGCCGCTCAAAAATTTATCGGCAATATTCGCCGAGAGCGCCGTCAACCGAGAAACGCTGACAACTTGCCCCAGTTGCGCGGGGGGAATTGAATCAATCGGCGGTTGAAAAGTTCTTTCGCAACAGCCTATGCCGACTGAGCGAATAGTCCAGCGTTAGTACCGGAGCGGGATTATTCATGAGCGAATCGAGTCTCGAAGACTGAATTTGGAGGCACTCGCCGCCATTCCCCGCCGGAAGAATCTCCGGAAACGACCGGCACGTTTCACTAATTCGAGTAGATGTAGTTGCGAGTTAGCGGGACGGCATCCTTGCGCTTGGCGATTTGGAATTGAAATACCACCTGGTCATTGTGGCGAAAGGTCAATTCGCACGAAAGCAAGTAGAAGCGCCACATTCGACAGAATCTGTCATCGTACTCCTTTCGAATTTCGTCGATATTGCTCATGAAGCGGCTGTGCCATTGCTTAAGAGTTTCCGCATAGTGAATGCGCAGAACTTCAACATCCGCGACGGTAAGGCCGGCTTTCTCGATAGCCGCCATCGTTTCCGACATAGCGGGAACGTATCCTCCGGGGAAAATATACTTCGTGATCCAGGGGTTCGTCGACCCCGGCGGACCCGATCGGCCGATCGTATGAAGCAGCGCGACCCCGTCCTCCGTCAGGATGTCCCTGACTTTCCTGAAGAATTCCAGGTAGTGCGGCGCGCCGACATGCTCGAACATTCCAACGGAAACAATCCTGTCGAATTTTCCCTGCACCGATCTATAGTCTTGAAGCAGAAACTTGACGCGGTGGGATTCGCCCGCAAGGGCTGCGCGCTCGTTCGCCTTTCTGTGCTGCTGCGTCGAAAGCGTCACGCCGGTAACGTCGACGTCGAACTCCTTTGCTAGCGTGATTCCCATTCCGCCCCAGCCGCTGCCAATGTCGAGCACCTTTTGGCCGGGCGACAGAAGCAGCTTTTTAGCTATATGGCGCTTCTTCTGCTTTTGCGCGTAGTCGAGGCTGTCGCCTTCGTCTTCGAAGTAAGCGCAGCTGTACTGCCTGTCCTCGTCGAGAAACAATTCATACAGTCTGTCCGACAAGTCGTAATGATGCTTTACATTGGAACGCGAAGATCGAGATGTGTTGTACTGCAGGATATTTCGTCGCAGGTTTCTCCAGCAGCCGAGGATGCGCATAATCGGCACTTCCTGGCTTTGAGACAGATTGAGCATGACAAGCGAAAGAAATCCGCGCAAATCGTCGTTCTCGATCGTTAGCGTGCCTTCCATATAGGCCTCGCCGATCGATAGTTCAGGGTTCAGGCATAGACGGCGCGCCGTTGCCGAATCTTTGATCGCAATGGAGACTGAATCTACCTGCCCTTCCCCGAAAGATTGCATTTCGCCGTTGGGCATGCGCACGTCTAGTCGGCCCACGGCAAAGAATTGGCGTAACATGGTTGTTAGCAAGCGCTGCCACATTTAATCCTCCTCCGGTCTTTTTTAGCCCAATCGGTACTAGGACGGCTGCGCCAGAATCCGCAGATCCCGTTTTGCGGAAACTTTAGCGAATCGAGTGCGGGAAAATAAAATCTACGACCGCCGATTCCAAGTAGGAATTGTCAAATTTTTTCGAAAATGCATTCGATTTGGCGAATTCTCGGGCCGCATTGTTGCGGATAGGCTGCGAATCGGTCGGCGCACGGGCTTGAAGCGCGACGAAAGCAACTTAAGAAATAGCCGACAATCCGGAGCGGGGAACGAAAAATACCTCGAATCTCCGATGCCGGGCTGTTTTTCCGACCGGTTCATATGGTATGGGAGCGCTCGTTGTCGATTCATGAGAGCCGCTTGACTTTCGGGCAAGCGGCGTGTCAATCGCCGCACCCCCGCCGCTCAAATTTGAAAGCGCATCGCCATGCACGCATACCGGTCCCATAATTGTTCAGAACTGCGCTCCGACCAGGTGGGTCAGGTCGTTCGTTTGTCGGGATGGGTGCACAGGATACGCGACCACGGCGGCGTTCTGTTCATCGACCTCCGCGATCATTACGGCGTAACCCAGATACTGGCCGACCCCGACAGCGGAGCTTTTTCGGAATTGGAGAAAGTTCGTTCGGAATGGGTGATTCGCGTGGACGGAGAGGTCAAGCTCCGGGACCGGGAGTTGGTTAACGAGAAGATTCCGACGGGGGAAGTCGAAGTCTTCATTCGGGAGCTGGAAGTGCTGGGCCGAGCTCGGGAACTGCCGCTTCCCGTTTTCGGCGATCAGGAATATCCCGAGGAAACCCGCTTGAAGTACCGGTACATCGATTTGCGGCGCGACGCGGTGCGCGGGAACATCATGCTTCGCTCCAAGATCGTGGCATCAATTCGAGAGAGAATGAGCAAACGGGGATTCACCGAATTCCAGACGCCTATTCTGACGGCCTCGTCGCCGGAAGGAGCGCGCGATTTCCTTGTGCCGTCCAGATTGCATCCAGGCAAATTCTACGCGCTGCCGCAGGCGCCTCAGCAGTACAAGCAGCTTGCGATGATCGCGGGATTCGACAAGTATTTCCAGATTGCCCCCTGCTTCAGGGACGAGGACCCTCGCGCGGACAGGTCGCCGGGCGAATTCTATCAACTCGATGTAGAAATGAGCTTTGCGACGCAGGAGGATGTATTCCAGGTCATTGAGCCGGTAATGAGAGGCTTGTTCGAGGAATTCGGCGACGGAAAGCCGGTTTCCGAACGATTTCCGCGAATTAGCTACCGGGATTCCATGCTATGGTACGGCACCGACAAGCCCGACCTTCGCAACCCCGTAAGGATGCAGATCGTTTCAGAGCATTTCAAGGATTCGGGATTCCGCATTTTCGCTTCGCTGCTGGAAAACGAAGGCCACGAAGTTAGAGCGATTCCAGCGCCGGGAGGCGGCAGCAGATCGTTCTGCGACCGGATGAATTCCTTTGCGCAGCGCGAAGGGCTTCCCGGCATGGGCTATATCTTTTGGCGAGACGAGGGGGGCGATGCCGCCGGCGCCGGGCCGCTGGCGAAGAATATCGGACCTCGGCGAACGGAGGAAATTAGGCGGCAGCTGGGTCTCGGAGCCGGAGATGCCGCGTTTTTCCTTGGCGGGCGCCCTTCAGCGTTCGAAGCCGTAGCTGCGAAGGCGCGCGATCAGATCGGCGCTGAACTCGATCTAGCGAGCCGCGACCGGTTCGAATTCTGCTGGATCACGGATTTTCCGATGTACGAACGAGACGAGGAAACCGGGCAGCTGCAGTTTTCGCACAATCCCTTTTCCATGCCCCAAGGCGGCCTGTCGGCTTTGGAAGCCGACGCGCCGCTCGAGATTCTTGGCTACCAATACGATATCGTCTGCAACGGCGTTGAACTTTCGTCCGGAGCGGTTAGGAACCACGACCCGGAAGTCATGTACAAGGCATTTGAATTGGCCGGGCATGACCGGAACTTTGTCGATGCGAATTTCGGCGGCATGGTCACCGCCCTGAATTTCGGCGCGCCACCGCATGCTGGAATAGCTCCCGGGATCGATCGAATCGTCATGCTGCTGGCAGGCGCGGACAATATTCGGGAGGTTACTATGTTTCCGCTAAATCAGCGCGCCGAAGAACTGATGCTGGGCGCGCCATCGGAGCCCGCCAATGAAGCTCTGCGAGAACTTGGAATTCGAGTTCTGGAAAGGAATGCGTAGCTAGTCGCGTCACGGTCGCGGGCGGATTCTCGGCGGAAGCGGCAGGAATTCGGCGGATGCCGATTTTCCTGCGTTCCCGCCTCGTGTTTTTTCTGCGTTCAACACTCAAGAGTCCCGTTCCTTGGCACCGCCGCTTCGACGGGAATTTCGCAGAGCATGCGCGGGACGGCTCCCGAGATACCTTGCTGGCTTGTATTGATTCCAACTTAATCTCGACGACGATCGCGAATTCGCCGACATCGTTGGTGGCGCCGATAACGCGCACTAGGAAGACGGGCTTTCCGGTTCTGGAATAGTTTCGGCCTCCGACTAGGCGACACCGGCAAATGTCCGCCGGAGGCGCTCCTATTTGCTCTGCTCAACGGCGAAAGCGATTAGTTCCCGATGATTCATCCTTTTACTTGTTCATACGAGAACTTCTACCGATTGCACGACTGCGACTTGCTCGCTCGGCGTGGCGTAGCCCAAAATGGTTGATTGCGCTATCCGCAACTTTTCGACCTTCCAGCCCATATTAAGGCGGTCTTCTCTAGGAAGGCGTTCCTACGTCGCCTTTCAACAAGTTTGGGATGCGCTCAATTTCGCATGCGCTGTTGCCGACCGCATGGCGGTCATGTATCGTTGTCGTTTTGTCGAAACCGGTTCGACCGAGGAGGTATTCCAAGCGCTGAAGCACCCCTAATCGGCGGCGCCGCTTGCCGCCGCGGAGCCAGACCCGGAAAAGAAATAGGCGCGGATTTCACTTCCTGCCGAAGTGCCGTCGCTGCTGGCCCGGCCGGCTGCGAATTCCATGCGCGCTGCCCGCGGGGTAGGGACCGCTGCGCGAAAGAGGCCGTGCGAAGAGGACCGGAATGGCCCGGTGGCATGCCATTTTCCGCTCGCTCCCGGCGCTTCGCCGCCCGAAAAGGAGACCGTCCAATGACCGAAGTCATCGAAACCGTATGGATTCCAATGCCTGACGGATCCCGCCTTGCGGCGCGCGCGTGGTTGCCGGAAGGAGCGCGCGACGCGCCGGTGCCCGCGATCCTCGAATATATTCCGTACCGCCGCCGCGATCGTACGCGCATGCGCGATGAAAGCAAGCATCCTCGCTTCGCCGAGGCGGGGTACGCCGCGATTCGCGTCGATATGCGCGGGTCCGGGGACAGCGACGGCACCATGCCGGACGAGTACACCGAACAGGAAACGCAAGATGGAGTCGACGTGATCGCCTGGATCGCCAAGCAGCCATGGTGCGACGGTAGCGTAGGAATGTTCGGAAAATCGTGGGGCGCGTACACGTCGTTCCAGGTCGCCGCGAAGCGCCCTCCGGCATTGAAGGCGATCGCGCCGGTCATGGGAACCGATGATCGCTGGCTAGAAGACGTGCATTACTATGGAGGCGTTCTGGCCGGAGACAATTTCTGGTGGGGGTCGGTCATGCAACTATTGAACGCCCTGCCGCCCGATCCCGAAATCGTCGGTAAGGACCGCTGGCGCGGAATGTGGAAAGAGCGGCTGGACGCGATGACCTACTGGCCGGCACAGTGGCTTGAGCACCAGACGCGCGACGGCAATTGGCGGCGCGGTTCGATTTCGGAAAACTACGACGATGTGGAAATTCCCGTGTATTTCTTCGGCGGATGGGCGGACTTGTTCCGAGATACTCCATTCAGAATCGCCGAAAACCTGAAAGGGCCCGTCAAGATCCTAATGGGACCATGGGCGCATCTCTATCCGCACGAGGGAATCCCGGAGCCGAAGGTCGATTTCGTTGCCGAGCTCATCAAATTCTGGGACCACTATTTGAAATGCGAGGATATCGGCCTGATGGACGAACCGAGACTCAGATTTTGGCTGCAGGACTCCGAACGCCCTTCCGCAACTCGCACGGAAAGTTCGGGACGATGGGTCGAAGAGACGACCTGGCCCTCGGCCAATGTGACTTACGAGCGGTTCTGGCTCAATGCCGGGGTGCTTGGAGAGAGTCCGGAGCGCGGCGCCGAAATGTCAATTTGCTCGCCTCAGGTGTTCGGATCGGCCGGGGGCGACATGTGCTCGTTCGCCATTCCCGGCGACATGCCGACCGACTGCCGGATCGATGCCGCCGGAGCGCTGAGTTTCAAGGGACCGGCATTGAAGGCGCCTCTCGATATTCTGGGACAGTCTTCGATAAGTCTGACGCTAAGGGTTGATCGGAGCCAGGGATTCGTTGCCGCTCTCCTGGTCGATGAAGCCCCCGACGGCGCTCAGAATCTGATATCAAGAGGATTTTGCAATCTTACGCATCGAAATTCCGATGCCGAACCCGCTCCGACAGTTCCCGGCGAAGAGATGACGGTTTCGATTCCGCTGCACGGGATCGGCTACAGATTAGCCGTCGGGCACAGGCTGACGCTTCAGATCGCAACGGCCTACTGGCCGATCCTGTGGCCGTCTCCCGACCCCGCGACGCTGCGAATCGCGCCGGGCGTTTCCAGCTTGTCGCTGCCGGTTCGCGCAAGAACCGACGAAGCTTCTCGCCAGCTGCCGGTACCTAAAAAGCCCGGTAGGAAACCGGCGGTTACACCGGTGCGGGAGGGTTCATTGGAACGTTCAAACAATATCGATCTCGCCACCGGGGAACACGTCGCCAGGTTCTATATCGATGGCGGGGTATTCGGACCGAGCGGGCGGGTGCGGCTGGACGAAACCGGAACGGAGCTCGGTGACATTATGGACCGGATTTACAGCATTCGCAGCGACGATCCGCTTAGCGCTTGCGCAACCATGGACCAGGAGAGCGTTATGAGACGAGGAGATTGGGAAGTCCGGATCAAAACCGCCGCGAAGATGTCCGCGACAAAAGACACATTTCTGCTGGATGCAAAGGTCGATTGCTGGGCCGGCGAGGAGCAATTCCATTCTGTCGAGTGGCATCACGAAATTCCGAGGAACGGAAACTAGCCGCAGCAGTGGAAAGCGAGTCGACAATGCGCTTGAATCGGCATTTGCGCTCGGCGAAATGATGTCAGCCGCATTTCGTTTTCGGATGCCGTGCCGTCCGAATTACTCCGCTTCAACCGCCGGGTTCCCGGCATAGTGCGCGCGGCCTCAATCATGGCTTGGAAAACTCGATTATTTTCCTCGTTGCCCGTGTTCGTCGGGCCGATCACTAGCGTGAGCGCCGCCGCGGAAACGATCAGGGAAATTCCCTGACGAGGCCGCAGCACGAGTTCGGAAGAATTTCGCCATTTATCCTATGCGCAAACTCTTCCAATTTCGATTCCCAAAAGATTTTTGCTGTTTTTAGCGACACGGCGAAAACAATCGCCATCCGCTCCAGCTGATTCGCAGGGCTGTCCTTTTGCATCGGGTTCTGCCTCCATCAACCGGGTCTTTAGCCGGTCTGGTCGTGCAGAGGAAAAATTTTCGATGTTGTACTCGTTTTCGGCAATGTCGCTTCTCAGCCTCGGCTGGCGCTATGACCCGCATCGCATTTCAATCCGAACAGGGGACTTTTCAGAATTCAAGCGGGATGATTTCGTACGCGGGCTCCTTCGGCAAAGTGAATTTCCGAGTGAATGATACAGCGGACGAGTTGTCGCATAGCTTTCGACATTGGTGTTGGTGAACGGACTGTTCCACTCGGCGCGAAGTTGACCTCCGCGTCGGCGCAAGCAGGGATTCGGCACGATTTTAGGCATTTGATGGTCGCGGCGACAACTAGATTCGCCGAGGGTCTTATCGGGCTACCAATCCGCAGCGGCATTGACCTGGATGTCGACATTAGTAAGCGACGGCGGCGCCTCGGAGCAAAAGTATCCAATTATCGACGCGATTTCGTTCGGCTGCACGATTCGATTCTGAGGATTTGAGTTATGGATGTCGGCTCGCGCTTCCTCAGAACTTTTGCCGCCGGCCTTTGCCATTCGCTTCACTGCGGCTTCCATCATCGGCGTTTCGACCCAGGTAGGGCTGATCGAGATGCAGGCAACATTGTGCGGCGCACCTTCCTGGCTCGTCGCGAGACTGAGGCCGACAAGCCCGGCTTTGGATGCGCAATAGCCGGCGTAGCCGGAGGCGCCTCGCCGCGCCGCCGTGGAAGCGACGTTTACGATTCGGCCGAACCCGGCTCTGATCATGAAAGGAAAGACTGATCGAATCATGCGAAACGGTCCGCTAAGATTTATATCGATTTGATCATTCCAGGCTGAGTCGGAATGGTCTGAAAGGAATCCCTCGCGAAATATTCCTGCGGCGTTCACAAGAATTAACGGCGTGCCAAGTCGCTCGCGGGTCAAGGCAACGAAATCGTCGATCGAAATCTGGCTTCTTACATCCAATTCGGAGGCAAATCCGTGCTCGCCGAGAATCGCCATTGCATCGTTCTTGAGCTTGCCTCCGCCTCCCGACCGAGATCCGGCGGCAACCTTGTGGCCGCGTCGTATCAATTCTTCCGCGGCCGCTAGGCCGATCCCGCTCAAACCGCCGGTGATTATTGCAACGCTTCCAGTCATGAAGGCCGAGTTTAAGCGCGGCGATCAAGATATTCAAACGGAGTCCGGCCGGCCCAATTCCGAACAAGCGCTCGGTTTCGCGGCGCAACCGTGTTCGAGCATGCCGCTCTCGTCGCAGCGAACCGGCGCGGGGTCGCCAAGCTCTCCAATGACGCTTCCGTCCGCGCTCCGGTCGAGAATGCCGAGAAACCGGAACTCATGGACATGCAGGATAATTTTTCCGGACTACCTTGGAGCCGCCTCCGCGCCGTCGAGGAATCGCTCGCTCGCCTCTTTCCAAGGGACTCGGCAAGAATTGCCGGCGGTTATTCTGAAGCGCGGCGAATCGCCGGAATCCCGCGCTTTTTGCGCTGCAATCGCCGCCTGATCATTAAGCTACTCCGTGCGCGCGATTCTCGCAGCTTTGGCGCCTCCGCGCAAATCTGCGCGCCTTGCGACGCGATGTCGGCATCGAGATATCGGAATGAAGCGTCGCCTGAGCAACTGCGCCGCGATTCAAAATCCCGAGACGCGTCGGTCGCCGATGCAATACTACTTTCCGCTTGCGGAATTATCTTCGGAATTCGAGCCGAATTGCGCAGAAGGAGTAGTCGTCAGCGGATCACCGGAGATGCGGATCTCCGCGTCCTGCGCAAGCGCGGCCAGACGGTAGAAGCCGTGCGCCATCTTGGAATAGGGGGTGGTCAAAAAGAATGCGAGAACGAAGCCAAGATGCAGCGGCAGCAGCCAGGAAACCGCCGACGTTCCCGTTGCTGCAAAAAGAACGAGCCCGGACAGGCTGACGGCGAACAGCAGCAAAACAAACGCCATTTCGCCGCCCCACAAATTTGTTGCGCCGAGGTTCGGGTCGGCTTTGGTCTTCAGGTAGGCGAGGCCTAGCGATCCGGCGCAGAGCAGCAAGCCTCCGGGTACGCCGAGAATCTTCGGCAGGCTGAAGGGTCCGTACGGGGCCTCGATTCCGAACGCATAGTGAAGCGCCGTTCCCGAGCAGGTGGACGCGAAGCAAAGCAGAAATCCGAACAGCGCGAATTGGTGGAGATGCCGCCTAACGTTCGAATAGCGATCTTCGTCTTCGAAATTGCACCCGTCCCCGTGTCCTCCCGAAAGGTTGCTCATTCGACCCGCGGAGCGAAGCGCGGAAGCAATTCCTCGCAATGTCGGAGCGCGGCGGCTCGTGTCCCGCCAAAATCGTCGCAGAGATACTGCCAGGGAAACCAATGGCGCGAGAAATGCGGGAATGAACACGCTCAGCATGATTTCATGGGACATGTAAGCGTAGAATCCCTGTCCCGCCTCCGGTCGAACGGCCGCCGCCAGCCAGAACAGTCCCGCGATCGACAATGCGAGCGCGGTCGCTATCGCCACCCCGGCGCGATCGAATATTTTTGCGGCCTGCGACGGCCAGGCATATCTCTTCCAGCTGGCAACTTGAACGTCCGCAAGCGCCTTCGGCAGGTTCATGTCGAATTCGTGGGGCGCGGTAAACTGGCAGGCGTAATAGCACCCGCGGCAATTGTGGCACAGGTTGGCGAGGCGAGCGATATTGCCGTCGGAAAAGGCGCGAAGGCTGTGCATCGCGGGGAAAACGGAACAGTAGCCTTCGCAGTATCGGCACGCGTTGCAGATTTCCGATTGCCTACGGGCCTCGGCAATGCTCTCATCCGGCATGTTCGGCGGCCTCCCGTCCCGCTATGCGCCCGAAAACTGTTCCGATCGTCATGCCGAATCCTGCCAGATAGCCCTTGCCCAGTATCGAGCCCGCCATGATTTCGCCTGCGGCCCAGAGGTTCTCCACCGGTCCCCGGCTCGTTCGCGCGCGGGCGCCGCGGTCGACGCGCAAGCCCAGATATGTGAACGTCACGCCGGGCCGAAGCGCGTATCCGTAGAAGGGCGGCCGCGAAATCGGACGCGCCCAGTTGGTTTTCGGCGGGCTGAGTCCCTCTGTCGCCAAGCCGTCAAGTTCTGTCGGATTGAACGCGCCCGGCCGGCAGGAAGCGTTGAATTCCGATACTGTCGAGGCCAGGATGGCAGCCGGCAATCCGAGCTTGCCGGCAAGTTCTTCAATGGATTCGGCTCTTGTCGGGGGATACAGCGACGGCATGAATAGATCTACGCCGCTTGAATCGAAAATGGAATAGGCTATCTGGTCGGGCTGAGACGCGACAAGCCGTCCCCAGATTGCATATCGCTTCGGCCACAAATCCTCGCCTTCGTCGTAGAAACGCCGTCCGAGCTTGTTGACGACGACGGAAAACGGAACGCAGTCCAGCCGGGTAACGATTCCCCCGTCGAATTTGGGCGCTCGGCCGTCGATGGCGACGGCGTGGCACTGCGTTGGGTCGCCGACGGATTCTACTCCCTGGTCGAGCAGGTCTCGAAGCACCGCCCCGCGATTGTATCGCGTGCCTCGAATGAGAAAATTTCGGGCCGCCGGCCCCCAGGCCTTCGCCAGCCATTCCAGGTCGGCTTGAAACCCTCCCGAAGCCGCGACGACGGCCCGAGGAGCAATCCGCGCGGTCTCGCCGTCTATCGTCGCGTCCGCGCCGACTATTCGGTCGCCTTTCAATTCCAGATGCGAAACCGGAGATCCGTACGAAATCCTAACTCCCGCCGAGGCCGCCTTTCTATAGTAGGCGTTCAGAAGTGCCTTCCCGCCGCCGAGAAAGAATGCGTTCGTACGGGAAAGGGAAAGCGTTCCCGATAGCGCCGGCTGGAATCGGACGCCGCGCTCCCGCATCCATCCATAGCAAGACTCCGAGGACCGTATGGCGATTTCCGCGAGTTCCCTATCGGTGCGTCCTTCCGTTACCTTCAGCAAATCCTCTAAATATTCCGTTTCGCCGTAGCTGTCCGTCAGCGCGCCGAGCGGCCCGGAATGCATGCACCTGAAATTTCTCGTATGCCGGCTGTTTCCGCCGCGGAAGGATTTCGGCGCGGCCTCGAGAACAAGGACCTCCGCTCCCTTCTCGCGGGCCGAGATGGCGGCGCACAGGGCCGCGTTGCCTCCGCCGACCACGAGCACATCGATCTTGTCCGGAATCTTGCTTGGCTCCATTCAGGTATCCAGCCATGGAACGAGCGGCCTGGCCCTAGGCGAACAGCCCTTCGCCGGTTCCGCCCGGATTAGCGGTTCGCGCCTCGATGGAGAGATCTACCGGCTTGGACCCAGCCGCTCCCGGAAGCGCCAGGGCTGCTTCGAGGAAGCGCGACGCCTCCGCCGGCGCCACTCTTCCCTCCGCCAGTTTGAGGAATTTTCGGCAATAGTCCTCGGCGCCCCAGGGATTCGCCCCGCGGGGATGCGCGTTTGCAACTCTCAATTCGCCTTCGATCATCGAACCGTCGTCGTAGGTTACGACTATTCTCGCTCCGTGCGCCTTGTCGAGAGGTTCGGGATCCAGGAATTCGCGGGTCCAGAAAGGGTCGGCGACCGTCCGAGTCTTTCTCCAAAGCTCGACCGTATCCGGCCGGGCGGCCCGTTCCGGCGCGTAGCTCGATTCGTGATCCCACGTCCCGTCCTGCAGCGCGACCGCGAAGATATACATCGCGGAGTGGTCGAGCGTCTCCCGGGTGGCCGAAGGATCCCATTTCTCGGGATCCCCGGCTCCGGTTCCCATTACGATGTGCGTAAGCTCCTTGGTATATATCGCGATATCGCTTATGCGCCCGTGTTCGGAAATTCTGTTCCGCATTCTGAGCGCCAGGTCGATCAGGGCCTGGCCGTGATAGCCGGCGGAGTACTCCTTGGGATAGGATTCCAGAATCGCGACCGGAGGCTCTCCCGGCGAAGGAAGCGGAATCGCGCACTCGCTGTCGGAACCGCCCAGCAGAATTGCCATAAGTCCGTAGTCTCCCTCGTAAACGGGAGACGGGCTCGTTTCTCCGCGCATCGCGCGGTCGACCGCTAGCATCGCGATCTGGCCTATATGCCCGGGCGCGTTGGCCTTGTACGATGAAATGGTTCCCTTGCGGGTTTGGCGAGTCGAAACCGAAAGCTGCGCTGCGAGGTTGATCGCATGATAGAGGACGGCGGGCTCCAGATCCAGCATCGCTCCCAGCCCGGCGGCGACGGCGGGTCCCAAATGAGCGACATGGTCTATTCTATGCCGATTGAGCGCTATGCCCTTTACTAGGCCGATTTGCGTTTCGTAGGCTGTCGCAATCCCTTTTATCAGCGCTGTTCCGGTCGCGCCGCGCGCTTCCGCGACCGCGGCCAAGGGTCCGATCACGTCCCCGGGATGGCTCGAATCGGCGGCGAAGAAGCTGTCGTTGTAGTCGAGTTCGCGGATGGCCGTCGCATTGGCGTAGCCGGCCCAATACGCATCCACGCGCCTATTTCCGCCAAGGCCGATTAGGCTAGCCCCGTTCGCGCGCCCGGACGCGAGCGCAGCGCCTCTGGCGGCGGATACGGAAGGGCGGTCGAGCGCGGCGATCGAGACCGCCCAGTCGTCGATGATTCGCAAGGCGGCCATCTCGCCGGCCGCAGGGTCGGTTTCGACGCGGTCGGCGGCCATGCAGGCGATCTTCCAAGCGAGCTGGTCTTCGCGGGCGAGCCGCTCTCCTGGCTTCTGAGGCCGAATTCTATGCAGGATCACGATTTCCCGCCCGGCTCCCGCATTTTCCTTCGCGCATCCCTTAAATCGCGCAGCCCGGATCCTACGACGAACAGAAAGGCGGTCAGGAGAAGGCCGAGGGAAATCGGATCCTCGATGAAGACCCGGTGCTCGCCGCCGGTTAGAAGCAGCGACCGCCGGTAGTTCGCCTCGATAAGGTATCCGAGCACCAGTCCCAGAACGAGAGGCAGAAACGGGAAGCCGAGCAGCCGCATAATGTAGCCGCCCAGGCCCGCCAGCAACACGAGATAGAGGTCGAAAAGCGTGTTGTCGATCGAATAGATTCCGGAAAAGATCAGGGCGAAGATTCCCGCCATCAGGTACGGCCTCGGGCGGTTTACGAGCCAGACGGCGGGCGTGATGATCAGGATGCCGAGTACGAAAAGAGAGAGATTGGCTACTAGCAGGCCCGAATAGAGCCCGTAGATGACATCCGGGTGCCTCTGGAATAGGAGCGGTCCAGGCTGGAGCCCGTGAATCAAAAGGCCGCCCAGCAGGATAGCGGTCGAGTTGGAGCCGGGGATGCCGAAGGAAAGCATGGGAACCAGCGCAGTTCCCGCTACCGTGTTGTTCGCGCTTTCCGGCGCCGCGATCGCTTCCGGAGATCCCTTGCCGAACTCCTCCGGGTGCTTGGACCAGCGGCGAGCTTCGTTGTATGCCATGAAGGCGGCGATAGAACCGCCAGCTCCCGGCATGCAGCCTTCGAAAAGGCCGATCCCCGAGCCGATCAGTTGAGGCTTGCGAAGGCGCTTGAGCATGGCCCAGCTCGGTAGGCGTATCGTCATCTGCCGTTTTTGCGAGGTCTTCGCTTCCGGCCGGCCCGCCTGGACCAGCAGTTCGGACACGGCGAAAACGCCGACCATGATGAGAATGAACGGTATGCCGCCGAGCAGCTCCGGGGCTCCATAGGTAAATCGGCTTACGCCCGAAACCGGATCGATTCCGACGGTGGCAATCATGAGCCCGACGATTCCCGCCATTAGGCCCTTGATAAGCGATCCCGCGGAGAGCGAGGCGATGACGCTAAGGCCCAGAACGCCCAGTGAAAAGTACGCGGGCGGCGTGAAGTATAGCGCGACGCTGGCTAGCGGTTCCGTTAGGACGATCAGGCAAAACAGCCCGATCAGCCCGCCGAAGACGCCCGAGACCAGCGAAATCCCCAGAGCTTCCCCGCCGCGGCCCTGCTTCTGCATTTCATAGCCGTCGATCGCGGTCGCCGCCGCCGCGTTTGTTCCGGGCGTGCGGATCAGGATCGCCGGAATCGAGCCGCCGTACTCGGCCCCCACGTAGGTCGACGCGAGCAGGACGATGGCCGGTATCGGATCCATCGTATAGGTGAACGGAAGCAGCAGGGCCATTGTGATGGACGGCGAAATTCCGGGCAGCGCGCCGCCGAGTATCCCCCAAACGACCCCGCCAACCGCGGCGAACGCGGCGGGCGTCGTCGTCAAGGCGGACCAGGCATAGCCGAAAGCTTCCATTAATTCGCCGCCCTAGCCAAGCAAGGGCTCTAGAATTGCGCCTGCCGGCAGCGGAATGCCGAGAAACTCCACGAAAAAAATGTGGAAAAACACGCCTCCGCAAACCGCGAATGCGATCGCGCGAAGATTGAGACGGGCGCCGTTGTAGACGGAAACCGCCAGCAGGAGCGCAATGATTGTCGCGATGTATCCAAGCCACGACACGGTTAAGAGATACCCGATTCCTATCGCGAGCATGCCCGCCGCGCGCAAATGCGGCTTCATTCGCTCGCCCGCCGGAACGTCGGGCGCCAGTGCCTGAACGCCGGAGCGGTACTGCAGCGCGGCGCTTGCCGCGCTGCGAAAAACCAGAATTAGGGCCAGCCCGCCGAGGGCGTACGCAAGAGACTTGGGCAGCCCCGCCGCGTTGACCGGGCCGTCAAGCGGGCTGATCCGGATTTTGTCGGCTTCGATCCAGTAAATCGACGCCGCGAGCAGCATGCTCAGCCCGACCCAGAAATCCTTGTCCAGGAGTCTCAGCATGCGCACGGCTCGCGAGCGGGATTCACGTCAGTCGTCGACGATGCCGAACTCTTTGAAAAACTCCTGCTGCTGCATCGCGAAGTCTCCAAGAAACTCGTCGTAGTCGGCGCTGCCCATGTAGAATGGCACCAGGCTCTGCGCTTCGTACCACGACTTGAACTCCGAATCTTCGAGCACGGCCTGGATTGCATTCTCCCATGCGCTCACGATGTCGTCCGGAAGTCCGGCCGGTCCGGCAATTCCCCGAAACTTGTTGATGACGAGATCGATTCCCTGCTCTCTAGCAGTCGGAACGTCGGAAAAATCGTCTAGCCGCTCAAGCGTGTATGTCGTCAGCAGGCGCACTTCGCCGGCTTCCAGCTGAGCCGCCAGCTCTTGGATTTCGCCGATTCCGAGCGAAACCGTTCCGTTGAGAACGCTGATTAGCAATTCGCCGCCGCCGTCGTGCGTAACGACCGGGGAGGTGACGCCGGTGAGGGCTTTGAACTTCTCCATGACTTGCCTGTCGAGCGAGCCGGGAGTGGTCACGCCGAAGATCACCGAGCCGGGATCGGCCAGGGCGTCTTCGACCACCGCATTCAGATCCGCGTAGGGGCTGTCGGCGCGCACGTAGACGATCTGGGGATCCAGAAACACGTTCACGACGCCCATCAAGTCCTGGTACGTGTATTCCGGCTTGGCGAGAAGCGAAGTATTGATGAAGGTCGGCGTGGTTCCGTAGAAGATCGATCCGTCGGCCGGCGAATTCGCCAGCTTCGCCATCGCCTTGGCGCCGGAGCCTCCACGCACGTTCTCGACGATCAGGTTGGCGCCGATGTAGCCGCCTAGATACTTGACCATTTCACGCAGGAAAACGTCGGTGCCTCCGCCCGACCTCGAGTGGGTTACGAGAGTAACCGAATCGTGGGGGTAGGACTGCGCCTGGACGGCGACCGGCGCCGTCGCGGCCGCGCTCGCCACCAATGCGGCTCCTAAAAAGCTCTTTAGGCAATTGTTCATGACGATACTCCTCCGGTTTATTCGAGCCGATTGCCGTTCGACTCTTGACTATAGATTGAGAATAAATCCCGCATCGCATAACGAAGCGGAGAATTCAACCTGCATTGGCGGCCGGGATCGCCGGCGAACCTCCGGCCGTTAGCAAGCGGCCGGGTCGCGGAGGTCATGCAATGAGCGAAAAAAGCCCAACCAAGCTGGTAGCGGAGTATATCGCGCGCGCCGGCGCGACATCGCTTCCTCCTGAAGTCGCGTTGAAGTCGCGCCTTCATCTGCTCGACACGCTGGCGGCGATGATCGACGGGACGAAGCTAAGGGCGGGGCGGCAGGCGATCGCGTTCGCCGTAGACAACGGGGGCGCGCCGCAGGCGGGCATTCCCGGCACAAATGTCGCGACGGATGCCGTCACCGCGGCATTCGCCGGCGCGATGTCCGCGCATGGCGACGAGACCGACGACTCGCATCTGGGCGGCAGGTTTCACCCGGGATGCGCCGTCGTTCCCGCGGCTCTTTCGGTTGCGCAGCTTCGTTCCGCGAGCGGCGAGCGGTTTCTGCGGGCGATCGCCGCGGGCTACGACGTCGGCGCCAGGTTCACGATGGCGCTGGGCTTTACGGACCCCCGGAGCGGCACCCACTCCACGCATTGCCTCGGCGCGAATTTCGGCGCCTCGGCTTCCGCGGGCGCACTGGCGGGCCTCGACGAAGCGCAATGCGAAAGTCTGCTTTCGTACGCGACCCAGCAGGCTTCCGGACTACCGTACTGGGAAAGGGACTCCGACCATGTGGAGAAGGCGTTCGACTTCGGCGGCATGGGCGCCCGCAACGGCGTATTCGCGGCGCTGTTCGTGGGCGGCGGAGCGAGCGGCGTTTCCGAGTCGCTTACCGGCCGGCACTCCTATCTGGCCGCATTCGCGGAGAACGCGCGTCCAGAGGCGCTGAGCGAGGGGCTGGGGACAAGGTTCGAGATCATGTCGGCATCCATCAAGAAGTGGGGAGTCGGATCGCCTATTCAGGCCGTTCTGGACTCGACGGTGTCTTTGCTCGAAACGGAGCGTTTATGCGCGCCGGACCTGTTGCGCGTTCGGGTGATCATGCCGGACGACAGGATCGAGATCGTGGACGGCAGCGAAATGCCGGAGGTTTGCGTACAGCATCTGGTGGCTCTCGCCCTTGCCGACGGCGGACTCTCGAATTCATCGATTCGCGACCATGCGCGCATGAATGATGACAAAGTTCTCGCAATCCGCCGACTAATCGAACTCGTTCCCAGCAGAGCCCTGACTGAAGCTAGGCCGGCGCGCCAAGCAATAGTCGAGATAGAGACGTTGGGCGGACGGAAGCTTGCCAAGCGAACGAGAGCGGTGCTCGGAACGCCGGACAATCCGATGAGCGAAGACCAGGTCGAATCGAAGGCGCTGGATCTGATTTCGGCGCGATTGGGACGCGCCAAAGCCGCGAGACTAGTCACGGCGGTTCGGGAGATCGAATCGCTTTCCGACGCGGGTGAGCTAAGGAAGCTTTGGCAGCCCGGCTGAGGATGTCTCTAGGAGCCGTCGCCGTCGCGCGAATGCGCGAGTCTAATCGACGCCGGACGGAAAAACGGCCGCTAATTCATGCTCTCGTTGACAACGGCCGCCGCCTCGGGGCCTCGCATATGCGACAGCCGGTCCAGGCAATGGTCATGGGCGGAGTAGGACGCGCCGGCGGCCTGCAACCGTCGCAGAGGCGAGGATCGGAGTCGTGTTCGGCGCGAGCGGAGCGCGCGCTGGCCGTTCCAGCGCGCTACGGCCCGAACATCGCGGATTGCCGCCTTCAAGAGGCCGCCGAGGGCTTGAATGCGAATTCCGCTCGTTGGAGTCGTCGGCCGAATGGCTTCAATCGCTCCAATTCATGAATCTTTTGTCGGCATCGGCGGCAAGGTCTAAGGCATGTAGAGGCCGCCGGATACGTGCACTGTTTGCCCGGTCATAAAGCGGGCGTGGGGCAAGCACATGGAGACGATCATTCCGGACGCCTCGTCGATTTCGCCGTGCCTGCCCAGTAGAATCGGCACGCTCATTTCCGGCGACGCTCCCGAAGTCGACGAGCGCTTTCCGCCGATTTTTCCCGGAGCAACGCAATTCGCCGTAATGCCCTTGTCCGCGAACTCCACTGCGATCGCCTTGGTTAGACCGGCCAGTCCGGCTTTTGCGGTCGCGACGTGGGCGCGTTCCTTCGCGCCGATATGGCCGCTTACGCCGCCGACATTGACGATCGTGCCGCCGCCCTGTTCGATCATGATGGGAATGATCGATCGGCACATGAGAAAGGCTCCGTCCAGCACGACCGCGTTGATTTCCCGCCATTCCTCCAGGGACATCTCGGTCAAGGGGCATGCTCGCCGAATCGCCGCGTTGTTGATCAGAATGTCGATGCGGCCATGCGCATCCATCGCCTCCGCGACCATCCGGCTGACGTCGGATTCGCGAGTTACGTCGCCGAGCGCCGCCGTCGCCCTTGAACCCAGCCCGCGAACTTCCTCCGCTACGCCCTCCAATTCGCCGCGCGCAATTCGCGCCGTAACGACGATTTCGGCGCCGAGACCTGCCAATCCCAGCGCGGTTGCGCGTCCGATGCGCCGCGAAGCCCCGGTGATGAACGCGACTTTGCCGCCGAGGGTTTTCGTTTCGTCCGAAGAGTTCAATTTCGCCTCCATTTGCCGATGCCCGGGGATGTCGGGATGTCGATTGTCGAAACAATAACAAGCGCGTATGAATATAGAATCAAGGATTTGGCAGGAAAATGAAAGAACCATCCGCGCTCCCCGAGACGGTATCCGAAACGTATGCGCGCTTTTTGTCGCAGCTGGGATTCGACGCGCTAAGCGACAAAGCCGTTCACATCGCCAAGAAAAACCTCGTCGACGCGGCGGGGCTTTGCATCGCCGCGCGCAATCAGGACTATATGCGGCAAATTCTTTCCGCCTTCGGCGATCCAGGTCCCTGCACCGCTATCGGGCATGCGAGCGCAAGAAACGCGGCCGACGCGGCGCTGATCAACGGCGTGGCCATACATGGCGAGGATTTCGACGATACTTTGGAAGGCGCGCCGATTCGCGTCGGCGCGATGGTGGTCCCCGCGGTGCTCGCGGAAGCGGAGCATTCGCGGCTTTCGGGCGAAAGGGCTATTCTGGGAATCGTAGCCGGACTCGAGTCGGTCTGCAGATTGAACCATGTCGCGGCCGGTCACATGCATCGCGCGGGATTTCATCCCGTTGGCGTGATCGGAGCCCTTGGAGCGGCCGCGGGAGTCGGCGTCGCGCTGGGGCTGGACCGGGATCGTCTGGCCGCCGCTTTTGGCATCGCGGCGAGTTTCGCATCCGGAATCATCGAATATCTTACGGACGGGGCCTGGACCAAGCGGCTTCATCCCGGATGGGCGGCGCAGTCGGGCTTGAAGGCGGCGAGAATTGCAGCGTCCGGTTTTTTTGCGCCGCGTACCGTTTTCGACGGCCAGCATAATTTCTTCAAGACGTTCGCGCCTACGGCGCGACCCGATTATCGCCACCTTGCCGAATCCCTCGGGACCGACTGGTACATGACGAAAATCGTGTTTAAGCCGTACGCTTGCGGTACCATGATTCACCCGTATATCGACTGCGCTCGCAGGCTCGCCCGGCAAGTCCCCGACCCGGATGCCGTTGCAAGCATTGTTTGCGATACGGGCGAAGGCCTCGTTCACCGGCTGTGGGAGCCTCTGGCTGGCAAGCATAGGCCGCCATCGGGCTACGCCGCCAAGTTCTCGATGCCGTTCTGCATGGCGCTCGGGTATTTCGAAGGCGACGCGGGGCTCGCCCAGTTCAGCGACGAAAAGGCGCGCAACCGGCGCTACATCGAATTCGCCTCGAAAATTTCCTACAGGATCGATCCCGAGAACGAATATCCGAGCAACTATTCCGGCCATTTGAGAGTCGAGTTGAAATCCGGCGAGATAATCGAACTTCGGCAGCCGCACATGCGCGGCGGCATGCGCGAGCCCCTGGAATTCCGGGAGATCGTCGACAAGTTTCACGCGAATGCGACGCGGGGCGGCTGGCCCGGCGGTCTCGGCGACCGCTTCCTCGAATTCTGCGAAAGTCTGGAGTCGGCGCCCGACCTTCTCGAATTGAGGCGATTCCGTCAGTGAGCGGGCAGGCTGAATGAAGAATCGGACGCGTTCGCATATCCTGGCCGAATGGATAGCCGCCCTGTCGGCGGATGACATTCCCGGTTCGGCGCGCGTGGCCGTCGAAGACACGGTCATTGATACGGTCGCTCTGGCGGTCGCGGCGCAGCACGCGGACTACTGCCGAGCGGTAAGGAAGGCCTTCGATTCGAAAGGCGAATGCGCCGTCTGGGGGGCGGCGGACGGCGTCGACCCCTACGGGGCGGCGGCGATAAACGGCACTTGCGCGCACGGCGAAGATTTCGACAATACGTTCGAGGGCTGCCCGGTTCATTCCGGAGCGGTGGTCGTTCCCGCGCTCTTAGCGGTCGGCCAGCAATTCGGACTTTCGAGGAAGTCGGTCGCGAAGGGCCTTGCCGTCGGAATCGAAGTCGCCAACCGGCTTGGCATCGTCGCCGGCAAGGGCATGCATACGGCGGGCTTCCACCCCACCGCGGTATTGGGAACGATGGCGGCGTCGGCCGGCGTGGCGGCTGCAACGGGCCAAACCGTTCCGCAAATTCGGGATTCCTTGGGAGTTGCGGGATCAATGGCGGCGGGCATTATCGAATACCTGGCCGACGGCAGCTGGACGAAGCGGATGCACGCGGGCTGGGCGGCTCAGTCGGGCATTCGAGCGGCGACTATGGGCGCGGCGGGCTTCCGGGGGCCCGCCTCCGTTTTCGAAGGCGCGCACGGCCTGTTCGCGGCGTTCGCGCCTTCGATCAATCCAGAATTCGCCTCGCTGACATCCGATCTGGATTCCGAATGGCAGTGCGCCCGGGTCGCATTCAAGCCATATGCATGCGGGACGATGACTCAGCCCTATATCGATTGCGCCAGGCGCCTCAGGAACAGAGGCGTCGTTCCGAAGGACATCGTTAGAATTACCTGTGAAGTCGGCGAGGGCACGGTTCATCGTCTTTGGGAGCCGCTTTCGCTCAAGCAATCGCCGCCGGCTCCCTATGCCGCCAAGTTCTCTTCGCCGTACGCCGTCGCCGCCGGTCTCGTTTACGGAGATGCTGGACTGGCGCAATTCACGGTGGAAGCCGTGCGCGACCCGGATGTGATTTCGCTCGCCGGAAAAGTTTTCTACGAAATCGATCCCGACAACGAATATCCTAGGAACTACACCGGTCATGTTCGAGCGGAGCTTAGGGACGGACGCGTTGTCGAGGAGCGGCAGGGCCAATTGCGCGGCGGCGCGAAGGATCCGCTTCCGCGCTCGGAAATTCTCGCGAAGGCCCAGGCAAATTTCGAATTCGCGGCAAGGAAAGCCGAAGATGCGGAGACATTGAAATCATTCGCGGGTTCCTTGTTCGACAGCGACGATCTGTTCAGCGATCAAGTTCTGCGGTCGTTCGAGGGATGAATCGCGAAGGGACGAGCCGCGCATGCCGGGTCGGCGGCATCGGCGCAATGAAGGCCACTCGCCCTGGAGAATTCGAACGGACGATTCTTTCGGGAATCTGATCGTGGCGCGGGAGATTTCAGCTCTAGCGGCGCAGAGGCTCGTATGCGGCAGGGAGGAACTCGGCTTTCTCGACATGCGCGAGTCGGGTCCGCATTCGGAGGGGCATCCCTTGTTCGCGGCATCGCTTCCCTACAGCGTTCTCGAAGCTCGCATCGGCGAACTCGCTCCGAATCGAACGGCTCCCCTGCTCCTTATCGACGGCGGCGATGCGACGGCGCTCGCCGCGGCCGAAATCCTCGAGGACATGGGATATGCGAGCGTCGCCGTTGTCGATGGCGGAACCGCCGGTTGGGAACAATGCGGCCTTACGCTTTACGAGGGCGTGCACGTTCCCTCCAAGACGCTCGGCGAACTCGCGTATGAACGCTTTGAACCGCCGACGATCGAGCCGTTGGAACTTTACGAGTGGCAAAGGCAGGGAAAGGACTTTTCCTTGCTTGACTGCCGACCCGCCGCCGAGTTCGCGAAAAAGACCGTGCCGGGAGCGACATGCATGCCGACGGGCGAAATTCTTCACCGGCTTTCGACGCTCGCAACCGACGCGCCAATAGTTCTTACATGCGCGGGGCGAACACGGGGCATAATCGGCGCGTGCAGCCTGGCTTTGGTCGCGCCGACTTGCGAGGTCGTTGCGCTTGAAAACGGCACGCAGGGCTGGGCTCTTGCCGGTCGCGAACTGGAGAGTGGGGCAATGGCCGAGAGCATGCCGCATTTGTCCGGCCGCCAGGCCGAAAAGACGCGTAGCCGCGCCAAAGAGTTCATTTCAAAGTTCAAGATTGCAATAGCGGATGCGAATTCAGCGGAGAATCTCCGGCGCTGTCCAAGTCGCACGACCTACTTTTTCGACGTCCGGTCAGAGGAAGAAACGGCTTTGGATCCGCTCGATGCCTTTAGACCATTTGCAGCCGGCCAGCTCTTGCAAGCTACAGAGTTGGCCGTAGGCGTGATGCGATCTCGCCTGGTGCTGGCCGATTGCCTGGGGCTGCGGGCCGCGGTCGCGGCATTCTGGCTCCGCGTTCTCGGCTATGATGCGCGAGTGGCTTTTGTCGACGACGAGATTCGGAGCTTGCCTGCGGCCGAAAAGCCGAAGCCTCCTAGCGTCGATCGCGCCGAACTGGATGCCGAGAGCTGCCTGTCGGAAGTTCGCTCGGGTGCGGCCAGGCTTTTGGACGTTCGTCCGTCGGGTCAATTTTCGCGGTCCTGCGTCGAGGGATCCGCGTGGTGCAGCCGGCCGAGGATTCGAGAGCTATCTACGTCCTGCCGATGGCTTATCTTAGGAGGCGACGGACCGCAGGCGGAATTGGCGGCGCGCGAGTTTTCAAGGCTGGGCGGCCGCGATTACGCGGTTGTGCGAGGCGGCTTCGAGGCGCTTCGCTCCGCCGGCGCGCCAATTCGAAAGGGAATCGAAATCCCGGCATCCGATGCGGTCGACGAGGCTAGCTTTGCAAGAGGCCGGCACGATGGCGACATGCGGGCTTCGCGAAGATACCTGGATTGGGAAACGGGTCTCGTTTCCCGGCTTTCAACCAGCGAGCGCGATTCGTTCGCGATTTAGGCGAATCGCTTCGAGAGACGTCTGCCCAAGCGGATGAAACAGAATTAAATTCGTACGCTTCGGCCGGCATCCCCCCTGATTCCGCGCCATAATGCGCAGTTGCCCCATTCGGCTAACGCGGACATGGCGACCTCGACGGCCCCAATGCGCCGCGAGGAAAAAATAGATTGGGAGGCGGATGGAAATTCCAAAATTGTCGGCGGCTTGAATAATGCGCGGGATCATGGATTTTCGCCGCGCTTCTCGTCCGACCGGAATTGCGTTTTGATTCCGCCCGGTTCGCCCCTCGCCAAACTGCGTCGGTCCGAATCCGCTCTTCCAAGGCGCAATAGTCTATTCCGCGTGGATTCGGGCCGCCGGGTCCCGTGCTTCGGAGCTCCGCCGCAGATCTTCAGTATCGAGAACTGTTTCCGATTTCCGCGATATCGGGCGGCTGGCTGCGCGACTTATGCGTATTCAAGAAACACTGCGCGAACCCATGATGCGCGCGACGATATCCTGGCGGGTGACCGCGTTGGTGGGCACCTGCGCATTGACTTCGCCTCTATGCATGACGGCGATGGAATCGGCGCAACGGAATACGTGCTCGAGGTTGTGGCTGACCATGAGCACGGTAAGACCCTGGTCGCGCAGACGCTCGATAATCGTCAGCACCCGATCGGTTTCCTCCACGCCGAGCGAAGCGGTCGGCTCGTCCATGATTATCAGCCGAGCGTCGGTATGAATGGCTCTACCGATGGCGACCGCCTGCCGCTGCCCGCCCGACATAACGTAGGCGTTCGCGTATGGATTGCCGATGCGAATTCCGACCCGCTTCGTTAGAACCTCGAGAGCCTCCTTCCGCATGCCCGCCTTGTCCTGCACCCTGATGAGTCCGCCCAGGTACGACTTCATGCGCTCGCGCCCGAGAAAAAAGTTCTGAGCGAGGTCGAATGTGCCGACCAATGCCAGATCCTGATAAATCGCCTCGATACCTCGGCCGCGGGCGGCCTCCGGATTAGGGACGCTAATTTCCTGCCCCTCGAAGACGATGCTGCCGGAAGTCGGCGTGTGCACGCCCATGACGACCTTGATGAGAGTCGACTTGCCGGCCCCGTTGTCGCCCACGAGAGCCGTCACTTCTCCGCGCGCCACTTCGATGGAGGCGCCGCGAAGCGCCTGCACGCCGCCAAAGGATTTTTTGATGTTACGCAACGACAGGAGCGCCTCCCCCGCCGCGGCGAGGGAGGGTTGAGACGAATGCGACTCAGCCGTCACTCGCGAGTTCCTTCTCGATATCCGGCCAGTTTTCCATTAGGCGGAGAGCTCCCTCGGGCACTTTCGTAAGCACGTCCTCGCGGGAGGATACCATCACCATGTCGAGCGGATACTGCTTTTCGATTTCCTCGCCTCGCGAATGGCGAACGATGGCATCGGCGATATAGCGGCCGCTGGACTGGCTATCGCGGAAGATGGATCCCCGAATTAGCCCTTCCCATATCATATCGAGTTCAGGCGGCACGGCCCCGAAGCCGAAGACATCGACGCTGTCCTCGCCCATTCCCTTTAGGGCGCTGGCAACGCCCATGGCCATGGAGCTGTTGCCGGCATAGATCGCCTTTACGTCCGGATTGGCTAGGATAAGCCGCTCCGTGGCGTCGAAGGCGCGCGCCTGTTCCCAGTAGGCGTAATGTTCGAACGCGATCTCGATGCCGGCCTCGGCCCAAATATCGCGCGCGGTGCCAACCCGCTGCTCGGAAATCTGGTTTCCCGGCTCCGCGAACATTAGCCCTACTTTGTCGCCTTCGGCCAGGACGTTCTCAAGCGCCCAATTGGCCGTAACCTCTCCGCCCTCCGCGTGGGAGTAGCCGCTATAGGCGAGCACGTCGACGCCTGAATCCTCGGGATGCACGTCAAGATGGTTCACGACGATGATCGGAATGCCCGCATCGTTGGCCGCCTTCAGCGCAGGGACGATGCCGAAATAATCGATGGGACCGACTATAATGTAGTCCATGCCGAGCGTTATGAGATCGTCAACGATGTCCAACTGCTGCTGAACACTGGCTTCGGACGCCGAGGCGCGGGCCGTGAATTCGATTTGCACGCCCTGGCTGTCCATTTCCTCCTGGAAGGCTACGGCGAATTGTCCGAAGTAATCCAGGGTGTCATAGACGGGCGGCGCGAAGCCGATCTTCAGATTCTCGTCGGCAGCCGAGGCGCCGGAGCCGATTCCGATCGCCAGCGCCAGTTGCGCGACGATCCCTGTCAGGTACTTTTTCATTGCAGGTCCTTCCCTGTTAATCGGGCATCATTGTTTCCGGCCGCGCCTTGCGCGGTCAGCCGCTCGCCATGCCCTGGCGGCGGAAGCGGTAGAGTTGAATGGCGACCGCGACGACAAGCGTAGTTCCGATAACGATTTGCTGCCAGTAGAACGGCACGCCCATTAGAAGCAGCCCGTTTTCGGCGATGCCGAGAAAAACGGCGCCGAAAAACGTGCCCAATAGCGTAGCGTATCCCCCGAAAAGAAACGTTCCGCCGAGAACCACCACGGCGATCGCGTGAAGTTCCATTGTGGCGCCGAGGACGGCCTGCGCCGCATTGAGGCGGGCCACCAGCATGGCGCCGGCCAGCCCCGCCAGCGCGCCGCAGATGATATAGGCGCCCATTTCGTACCGGCGCACGCGGATACCGGCGCGGATGGCGGCGCTGCGGTCCCCGCCAACGGCGAGCACGTAGGTTCCGAATCGAGTGCTGTTCATGATGAAGGCGCCTAGAAGCACCACGGCGAGCGCGATGGCGCCGGCGGCGGGCAGGCCGAAAAGTCGGCCTTGCCCAATCCAGAGGAACGCGTCGGGGAAGTTTCGCACCTGATCGGAGCCCATCACGAGGTAGGCGAGGCCACGAACGGCGGTGAGAGTTCCGAGCGTCACGATGAGCGGCGGCACCTTGAACGCAGTGACGGCGAATCCGTTGACCAAGCCGACGGCCGCGCCCGCCCCGATCGCCGCGACGATGGCGAGCGCCCAAGAAATCCCCTCGCCGAAAATGCTGCTCTTGAGGATGAGTCCCGCTATGCAGCCCGTCAATGCCACAGTCGAACCCACCGAAAGATCGATACCGCGCGCAGCCATGACGATCGTCATCCCCGTGCCGAGAACGAGGAAAATGGCGATCTGGCGAAAAACGTTGAAGACATTCCTGCTGTCGAGAAAAACGGGATTGACGACCGTGATAAGGGCGACAAGGAGAATCAGCGGCACTAGCAGTCCTAGCGGCGGCACCAACCCCGGATTTCGTTCAAGAAACCCGAAGCCTTTCCCGCTGGAAACTTCATCGACTGGACTTTTAGACTTCAAAAATGAATATTCCTCGCCGCCGACGCGACAGAGCGACAGCGCGACATGGGCGCAAGCCTTGCAGAGAACCTCAAAATTGTCAACTTGGGCGTTTAACCGTTAAGCCATGGGCACGGCTCAAATTTGTTACAGGCGGCGAGGAAGCGTGTCTATGCAGCAAGCTGAACGACCGTTTCCCTAGCTTTTTCCAATTGCGAGCGGCAGCTTGAACACTAAATTTGAGCCGCACCCTTGAGCCGTTAGGCGGAGCGCGGGTCAAAAAGTTACTGTGACGATTCGCTCGGCGATTCGCTCGTCATGCCCGGATCCCCGCCCCTTCCTTCACCCGGCCGGCATCCAAAGAGCGCGGCGGACCCGGACGGCGGACCGCGATAGGATACTGACGGACGACCGAAAGGGCCGAAGCGGCCGGAGTCGACAATAAGAGTTTAGCAAAAGGGAAAAAATAGGCAATCCCGCAAATGCGCGACGGAACAGTCGGTGCGCGGGTTTAGGCTAAAGAGAGTTTCGACTGCTAGGCAAACAGGCACTAGGCTTGCTAGGACATCGCGTGCGCCACGTTCTATAGCTTGTATGATCGTTGTCAGTTCAGTGGTCCTTAAGAGTTAGAGGACAAAGTATCTCGCTCGTCTTGGATATGGAACCGTATTCCTAATGAGATCAGGGACAGAATCGTGTAACTTCGATGTTTCTTCCATGACATGCTGCGCATTAGCTGATTTGCATGAAATTTCAATGAAAAATCTTTCAGTTCAAGTTAAAGTCGGCTATCATGAAATTATGAGCGCATTGAACGAACTGAAAAAGCATCTTCGCCCAGGGCAGGTCTATCGGCGTGCCGATCTCTTGACGTGGTCAAAAGCCGTGGACCGGCATCTGAAGCATTTGGTGGAAGAGGGAACGCTCACCAAGCTGGCGGGCGGACTATACTATTATCCCCGACAGACAATCTTTGGCGCAGCGCCTGCCGATGATAAGAAACTGGTTGAAGCGTTTCTAAAAGATCATCGCTTTCTGCTGACCTCGCCCAATGCTTACAACGCGTTGGGAGTGGGTACCACCCAGCTCTA
Source organism: Albidovulum sp. bin36 (assembly GCA_002238565.1). Taxonomy (GTDB): domain Bacteria; phylum Pseudomonadota; class Alphaproteobacteria; order Rhodobacterales; family Rhodobacteraceae; genus JAPPFL01. The sequence continues at coordinate 734 of MPMP01000018.1, read as the reverse complement.
CAACAAAACGGTTGTCTATAATCACAAGCGCCATGGACACTTCTGGCTTGGCAAGCGCGAGTTTGATTTTTGGGTGAAGCCTCACTTCCCCAGAGCGCTCTCCGAGGAGTTTTTGCTCGTTGATCTTGTGGACAACATAGACAGTCTCGCCGAGCCGAAACCTTCTCTGCTTGAGAGCGTGAAAAAACGCGCATCACATGCGGATGCGAAGGCGCTTGCCAAAGCTGTTCGTCAATATGGCGGAGTAAAAGCAAGAAAGTTCTTTCAGCCACTTTTGACGAACGGTGCAGCAGCGTATGCCCGATGACTTTCTTCACCGAGTGAAAGCGGGAGTCGCCGGATAAACGCATTCGCGCAACGCCCAGGGCAAATTTTTTTTCGATGCTGGGTTCAATTCCGGCTTGATCTTCACAAAAAGTCTGGACTCCTTCGTCTCCGCCGCGTAGATTGGTCGCCGGATGGAGTTGCGAATCATGGATGCCATGGATCTTTCGGAGTTGCGAGTTGAGCCGGTTGCGCGGGAGATGGAGCCCCGCTTCAACGAGCTCATGGACCGCCACCACTATCTGGGGGCCGGACCCAGGATCGGCGAGAGCATCTGGTCTGCCGGAGATTTCGGCGACGGCGACTGGGTGGCCCTGGCCTCCTTCTCGGCCGCCGCGCTCAAATGCGCGGCCCTGGACGATTGGATCGGCTGGGGCCTGCGCATCCAGTACGGGCGCCTGCACCTGATA
>MPMP01000017.1 GCA_002238565.1 Albidovulum sp. bin36 | reverse complement strand
CGAATCGATCCCCGGATCATTTGCGGTCCGAGGCGGCGCTAGCCGCGCCACTGGCACTCGCCAACACTTGCCGACGAAATTAGGCAGCAGCTCCATTCAACTCGGCAGCGGCCGGTCGCGGTTATCGGAAGGCTGGAACCTGAAGCGAGGGACAAGAAAGCAATGGTAGGAACTATCGCGGAGCAAATTGTTGAAGAAGGCTCTGAGCAACCACGTTAAATGAAGCAATTGGCGGTTCCCCCGTTCACGGTTTTTTAGGGAACCCCGGCACGATTGCGCAGTCCGCGCGGCGCGCGCTCCGGACAACCGTTCACAGAGGCATCCAGGGCGTCGGCGGCAGTCGGACAACACGGATATTCACCGCTCGACCGAACGCTTACCCGGCCGCAGCTGAGAAAAGCGATTTAATGTCACGCCGGTTCACTCGAATGCGAGCTCGCGACCAAGGTCGCGAGAATTTCCTTTACCTTCGCATCTAACTCGGCGAGTGCCCGGGACGGCCGCTTCGCAAGGCGTGCAGCCGTCCCAATTATTCTGTTCCCTAAGCGTGCAATTCCTGAGCCATTCTCGTACCGTCGACCGCCCTATCCGTACTTGGTCCCGGCACCGCGCTGGAATCCTCGTGCAGGGATTTGATTATCCCGTAAATCATTAAAAGTAGAATGACGCTGATCGGCAAAGCGGCGGCGATTGAAGCCGTCTGCAATGCGCCCAGCCCTCCCGCGACTAGCAAGACCGCCGCGACGACGCCCTCGCCGATGCCCCAGACAATGCGAAAACGCTGCGGCGGATTGTCGTCGCCCATGCTTAGCATCGTCGTAATAACCAAGGTGCCTGAATCGGAGGACGTGATAAACCATGTGGCAAGAAGGATCGTGGCAAGAGCCGCCATGCACCAATTGAGCCAATCCAATGCCGTGACTTTGGAAATCGTACCGTAAAGCGCGGAGGGCAGATCCCAGTTGCGCACAAGTTCCGCAATTCCGGCTGTTCCCACGCCGCCTTCTGCCATGAGTTCGAGGTACATCGCCGAACCGCCGAAAATGCAAAGCCAGAAGAATGCGATCGTCGTCGGTACGAACATAACGCCAACCATGAATTCGCGAATAGTCCGGCCTCGGCTAATGCGGGCGATGAACATGCCTACGAACGGCGCCCAGGAAATCCACCAGCCCCAGTAAAAGATGGTCCATCCGCCCTGCCACGCAGCTGCGCCGTCATTGTTGAAGGTCTGGAAGCCCATCGGAATGAAGTTCCACAGATAGTCGCCAGCCGTCGTTATGAAAAATCCCATTAGCCACTTGGACGGTCCGCCAAACAGGAAAAAGGCGATAAGCACGATGCTTAGCCAGATATTCCATTCCGAAATTATGCGGATGCCGTTGCCGACGCCCGAAACGGCGGACAGCGTGGCGACTGCCGAAATGATCGCGATCAATATGATCTGGGTTACGATTCCGGGGTCGATGCCGAAGAGATGGTTAAGACCGGCCGCCATCTGCGATACGCCAAGGCCGAGCGAGGTTGCGACACCGAAAACCGTGCCGAAAACTGCCAGAAGATCGACGGCGTGGCCGATTGGGCCGTAGATCCGTTCGCCAATAATCGGGTGGAGGGAAGACCGCAGCGTAAGCGGCAATTTCTTCCTGAATCCGAAATAAGCAAGACATAGTCCAACGACCACGTAGACAGCCCAGGCATGGAAACCCCAGTGGAAGTAGGTTACCCGCATGGCCAAAACCGCCCTCTGCTCGTCCATCGCGGTCACGCCCTCCAGGTCCGCGAACGGGTTGTTCGGATATCCCCAGGGAGCGGTGTTGTCGAAATAGAACATTGGCTCGGCAATGCCGAAGAATAGCAATCCGATGCCGACGCCCGCCGAGAACAGCATTGCGAACCACGAGAAATTCTTGAATTCCGGCCTGCTGTCATCGTCGCCGAGCCGAATTTTGCCGAACTTGCTAAACATCAAGTACGTGCAGGCTACCAGCGCGATGACAAACGCCGAAACATAGTACCAGTTTAACGCCGATTCTATCCAACCTCGAACCGCTGAATAAATGCCGTTGGCAAATTCAACGTTCAATGCGGTAAAAACGACGAAGACAACGACAAGTACTTTCGCTGCAATCCCCATCCCGCTGTGCAGGCCTTTAAAAATGCCAGTGGTTGCCACCAAATCTGAGCTATTGGCCATCGGTTCCTCCAATTCCAGTGTTTTCCGCGGCCAACGACAGCTTCTCTCCAGTGCCATTGGTATTTGCCGCGGTTAAAGTCTTGCATAGGTGACATGCCATTACAACAACGGATCCAAAAGAATCCCCGGCGTTTTCCTGCCGCTATCGCCCTTGTTTCGGGATTATGCGGCTAATATCCGACTTTCCTGGCGGCGTTGGACCGGACGCCGGCGGCGCCAAAATCGCTGTTTTCAATGAATGGAATGCGGCGGCCTATCGATTTTCCAACTGCTTCCACAACGCGTTATCGCCAAGCGTTTCAACGAATGCGGCGTGTCTTTCCGCCTCTTTCTCGGTCAGCCTCGGCTCAAGCGGCTTTCGCCGCGGCCCGGGCTTCCAGCCGTCGTCCGAATTTCGCGACTTCGGGGTCTCGCCTTCCGGCCAGAGATCGAAAACCGGCTTGTCGAGCCCGAGCAATTTGAGATAAACATCGGCCAGCAGTTCCGCGTCCAGCAGCGCACCGTGCAAAGTCCTGTTCGAATCGTCTATTCTGAAGTGCCTGCAGAGAGCGTCGAGACTATGGCTCCTAAGCCTGGGCTGAAATTTCCGCGACAAGCTCAACGTGTCGATAACGCGCTCGTTTGAAATCTCCTCCCGGCCAGCCCGCCCCAGCTCCGCATTTAAAAATCCCAGATCGAATTCCGCATTGTGCATTATGATCGGAGAGTTTTCGATAAAGCTTAGGAATTCGCCGGCGATTTCGAAAAACTCCGGCTTGTCGGCCAATTTCTCGTAGCTGATGCCGTGTACTTCAACGGCTCCGGCGGAAACGCTCCTGCGCGGATTAAGGTAAGTGTGGTATTGTCGGCCCGTCTTTTCATAATCGATCAGTTCGATTATGCCGATTTCGATCAGCCTGTGATCATCCTGAAGCCGCAGCCCGGTCGTTTCCGTATCTAGAACCAGCTCGCGCATGAAGGCCTCCGTTTCGGACGGCGACGATAGTCGAAAGCCCGCAATTCAATCATATTTTCTGCTATGGAGAAGTTGCTCGATCAGCGATCTTACCGATGAACTCGCTTCTTCGAGCGTCGTTGTTTCGATGACGTAGTCCGCCCTTGCCTTTTTTTCGGAATCGGGCATTTGCCGAGTTAAAATTCGATCAAGCCGCCGGTCGGTCATATGCTCCCTTTCCAGGACTCTTCGCCGCTGGACGCTTTCAGGAGCCGTAACGACAAGAACGGCATCGACGGAATTCTCCGCTTGAACTTCGAAAAGAAGCGGAATGTCGACAACAACCAGTCTTTCCTTTCGCGCTTTCGCTTTGGCCAGGAATTGTTCGCGATCTCTTTCTATGATCGGGTGCACTATGGATTCCAAGTCTTCGAGCCGACTTGGATCGCTGTCCAGATATTCTCGGAGCGCACTCCTATCTATACCTAGATCTGCGTAGTCGATTACCGAAGGACACCATTCCTTGATTTTTTCGATAGCGGATCCCCCGGGCGAATACGCTTCGGAAACGGCTTTATCGGCATCCCATACCGGAATCCCCTCCGCTCGGAACATTTCGGCCGTAGTTGTTTTGCCCATGCCGATAGAACCGGTTATGCCGAGCACTATTGTCGCGTTCGTCATTTCCTCAGAAGATTCCTGCGCAGCTCGCCATCGACCTCCGGAAGAATTCCGAACCAGATTTCGAATGCCGCCGCCGCCTGGTGCATGAGCATGCCCAGCCCATCCACCGCGCGGCATCCTCGTTTGGCGGCGTCCCTAAGGAATTTCGTATGGATTGGCGTATAGACTAAATCGTTTACAATCGCATCTCTCCGCAAGTTTTCGACCTTGAGCTCCAGGTCCGGGTATCCGCGCATTCCGCGGGACGTTGCGTTGATGATCGTAAGCGCCTCCGAAAGGATTGAATCCAGCTCGATCCAATCGTACACGACCACCTTCGCGCCGAACTCCTTCCTCAGGAATTCCGCTCTGTCCTTGGTTCGGTTGACGAGCATGACTTCCATGGCGCCTTCCTCCAGCAAAGCGTGGATTATGGCTCGCGACGCTCCACCCGCGCCAATGACGAGCGCAGGACCGGCGGATGCCTTCCAGGACGGCACGCAATGCTTGATATTCTGGGCGAATCCGTAACCGTCCGTGTTGTCGGCGAAAATCGCGCCGTCCGAACTGAATTTCAATGTATTGGTCGCGCCGATCAGTGCAGATCGGTCCGACACGCCGTGACAGTATTCAAGCGCCGATTCCTTGTGCGGTATTGTAACATTGGCGCCGCGAAACCCCATTTTCGGCAGGGTGTTTATGACTTCCGGAAAATCCAAGCGCGATACTTCCAGCGGCACATAGTATGCATTTACACTGTATTTCTCTATCCAGTAGTTGTGCAGCAGCGGCGATTTGCTGTGCCTCACTGGAAATCCCAGAACTCCGGCAAGAATGCTCATATCCCCTGATCCCCGAATTGTCCGCGATCGCACAGGAAATTCAAAATCTCTAAAAGCGGAATTCCGAGGACCGCGAACCAGTCTCCCTTGATAGACGAAAATAGCCTAACGCCTTCTTCCTCTACTTTATAGCAGCCAACGCTGTCCAATATCCCTTCGCCCTGCCTAGCCAGATAGGATTCCAGGTGCCCGTCGGAAAATTTTCTCATATGCAGATTTGCCGATGACACGTGCCGCCATACCGGTGTTGCGCCTTCGAAGGCCACGGCCGCCGAATGCAGCCAATGGGAAGTTCCTTGCAACGATTTCAATGTCGAAAGCGCTTCTTCCATCGAACGCGATTTCCGAACAACCTTGCCGTCGAGATCAAGTACCTGATCGCATCCGAAGGTAAGAGCCGCCGGATGCTTTTGCCCGATTCGTCTTGCCTTCATCTCGGCTAGCGCCGCCGCAATGCTTCTAGGCGTTTCGGCTTCGGAAACTAGAGAATCCACGAACGAGTCCTCGTCGATGCGAGGCGCTTGCCATTCGAAGCTCAACCCGGCTCTGGCTAGAAGCTTCCGCCGCGTTTCCGAACCCGATGCGAGTACCAAATGCAGCGGCCCGGCATCTTCTCCCAGCGATTCTAGCGGCGGCGTCTCAATGCTCATTGCCTCTTTTCCATGAGGTTTCGTTTGCAACTAATTGCCAAAAATAACAACATGAAGAAAAACTAAAGAAAAATTATCTATATATAGAAAATAATCAATAGAATAAAAGGCAACCGGTACGCTTCGTCAGCCTATTCAACGCAGGCTCGATCCGATTCCGATCTCTCCCGAAAAGTTATTACGTCCTATGACTTTCTCTATGAAATCCGATGTATAAATTGTCAATGAATTCTTAGCAGACGGACTGGTGCCTCTCGATTGCTCGATTTATCCGCAATTTGCCAACAAAATTCACAATTTTGTCCAATGTTAAGAAAAATTTCCAAATGCGTGTTAATTAATTTCAGCCTGGAATTTTAACCGCTGATTATCAACGACTTACCGCTATTTGCTTCCGTGAATATTTCTGTGGCTAAACTTGTTAATTGCACATTTCCACAGCACCTAGTACAAAAGAAAATATTTCATATTAATTTATTTTAATATGATAATCCGACTTTGGGAAAATCATGGCCGAAGCGTATCCCTGGTTAAAAGCCATTCACATATTGTTTGTAATCGCTTGGATGGCGGGCCTGTTGTATCTTCCTAGGCTGTTTGCCTATCATGTCGATAGTTCGGGAACGGGCAGCGACACCGATCAATTGTTCCAGTTGATGGAGCGAAGATTGCTTAGGATCATAATGGGACCGGCAATGATCGGCACCTGGGTTGTCGGATTCTCCCTTTTGACCATTCCAGGCATTGTCGATTGGGGATCCTATTGGCTTTGGATCAAGCTCGCGGCAGTCGCCGCGATGACATGGTTCCATGTCTGGCTGTCAATGAAACGCAAGGAGCTTGCAAGCGGGAAGCGCAGGACGACGGCGCGACATTTTCGTAGAATGAACGAGATTCCGACTCTCCTAGTCGTGGTAATTGTCGTTATGGTGGTCGTAAAGCCTTTTTGAACGCAAGGAGCGCTCGAACGCAGCGATAGGGCGAGCGAGCGGTTTTGCCGCATTTCTCCCGCAGCGGCGCGATTTCGAATTTTGTTATTGACATCGTCGAAATATCGGCATAGGCGGCAACTGTCCCGTCGTTCGACGCTTGGGCATAAATCCCCTAACTTATTTGGAAACAGAACCTCCCGCGGGCCGACGATTCAGGAATAGCCACGATGCAGCAAAGAATTTCCCTTTCCGACCTTAAAGCCAAAACGCCGGCCTCTCTTCTCAGCATGGCGGAATCCCTGGAAATAGAAAACGCCTCGACTATGAGAAAGGGCGACATGATGTTCGCGGTTCTCAAGGCTAGAGCGGAAGACGGCTGGGAAATCTCCGGAAACGGCGTTTTGGAGGTAATGCAGGACGGTTTCGGATTTCTTCGTTCGCCTGAAGCTAATTATCTGCCGGGGCCGGACGATATCTACGTTAGCCCCGACATGATCAAGAAATTCGGATTGCGAACCGGAGTGACGGTCGATGGCACTATTCGGGCTCCTAGCGAGCACGAAAACTATTTCGGCATCGTCAAGGTTACGGCGATCAATTACAGCGATCCGGAAGCTTCGCGGCAGCGGGTTCACTTCGATGATTTGACGCCGCTGTTTCCCGACGAGCGGCTTCGAATGGAAATTCCGAATTCAACGAGAAAGGACCGGTCCGCGCGAATTATCGATTTGGTCGCGCCGCTCGGCAAGGGGCAGCGAGCTTTGATCGTCGCCCCGCCGAGAACGGGGAAAACGGTTCTGCTCCAGAATATAGCGCACTCGATCGAAGCGAACCATCCGGAATGCTACCTGATAGTTCTTCTTATCGATGAACGGCCGGAAGAAGTAACGGACATGCAGCGGAGCGTCAAAGGCGAGGTTATCTCCTCGACATTCGATGAACCGGCAACGAGGCATGTCGCCGTGTCGGAGATGGTTATCGAGAAAGCCAAGCGACTCGTCGAGCATAAGCGCGATGTCGTCATTCTCCTGGACTCCATCACGCGGCTAGGCCGTGCATTCAATACGGTCGTTCCCTCGTCCGGCAAGGTGCTTACGGGCGGCGTCGATGCGAATGCGCTCCAAAGGCCGAAGAGATTTTTCGGCGCGGCCAGAAATATCGAGGAAGGCGGCTCCCTTACCATTATCGCTTCGGCCCTGATCGATACGGGAAGCCGGATGGACGAGGTGATTTTCGAAGAATTCAAGGGAACCGGAAACTCGGAGATCGTTCTAGACCGAAAAGTTTCGGACAAGCGCGTCTTTCCGTCGATGGACATTCTCCGGTCCGGAACTCGGAAAGAGAACTTGCTGGTCGACAAGAGCGATCTTCAGAAGATGTTCGTGCTGCGCAGAATACTCAATCCCATGGGAACGACCGAAGCAATAGAGTTCCTCCTGTCCAAATTAAGAAATACCCAATCGAACAAGGACTTCTTCAATTCGATGAATTCCTGACGAATTTCGCGGCTCGAAATTTGGTTCAGGACTGAAATATCCGCTTGGATTTTTCCGAATGTTTTTCTTTTTTCGCATGGAAGCTATCCGCGACTAGGGTTGTCGGCCGTAATCGCCGCTAGCGAATTCAATGAATGCGCGATCGGGATTGCCGATGGACACCATTTTCGCAGTTTCAACCGCTTCGGGAAAGTCGGGAATCGCAGTTGTTCGCGTTTCCGGGCCTAGTTCCCACGCGCTGGCTAGGGAATTGGCCGGAAGTCTTCCGCCGGCGCGCAAGCTGGGCTTGCGCCGCCTAGTCGATAGGAACGGCGAATTCATAGACAAGGCCCTGGTCGCCTGCTTTCCGGAAGGCTCCAGCTTCACCGGGGAAGCTATGGCCGAGTTTCATCTTCACGGAAGCCGCGAAATCGTGAAGACGGTACTCGAAGAGCTAGGCGGATCGCAATTCTCCCGCATGGCGCTTCCCGGAGAATTTACCCGGCGGGCGGTTCAGAACGGGCGCCTCGACCTGGCGCAGGCCGAGGGTCTCGGCGACCTCATTCAAGCCGAGACGAAAGCGCAGCTGCGGCAGGCCGCGCGGGCTCTGGAAGGCGCCCTGGGAGCGCGCGTCGAGAATTGGCGCAGCGGCCTGATCCGCTGCGCCGCGCTGCTGGAAGCATCCATCGATTTCGCGGACGAGGAAATTCCGGCGGATGTATTTCCGGAGGTTTCGGCAAGGCTTGACGATCTAATCGGGGAATTGAAATACGAATCCGAGGGAGTTTCGGCCGCCGAGCGCATACGGGAGGGTTTCGAGGTGGCGATCGTCGGCCCTCCGAATACCGGCAAGTCGACGCTGCTGAATTTCCTGGCCGGCCGCGAAGCGGCAATTACATCGGAGTTCGCGGGCACGACCAGAGACATTATTGAAGTTCGCATGGAAGTCGGCGGCTTCCCGGTCACGCTGCTCGATACCGCCGGGATGAGAGAAACTTCGGACCCGGTGGAGGGGATGGGAGTTGAACGAGCCAGAAACCGCGCGCTGGCCGCCGACTTGCGGGTTTTTCTGAACGACGGCGAGTCCGCGGAAGCGAAAATGGTCGAATTTCGCGAGGGCGACATCGAATTGCGATGCAAATCCGACCTTCGGCCTAATTGTTCGGAAGACGGAATTTCCGGCAGAACCGGAGCGGGCGTGGAAAATCTTGTTCGCAGGCTTGCGGACGAATTCGAAAGCAGGTCGGCAGGCGTTGCGAGCGCAACTCGAATTCGCCATCGAATAGCGATAGAAAAGGCGTTGGAATCCCTATATAGAACAAGGAATGAAATCGCGAACGCGGATGAACGGGTCGAATTCGCCGCGGATGAATTGAGAAGCGCCGTTCGCTCGCTGGATTCGCTGACGGGTCGAATAGATACGGAGCACTTGCTGGATGAGATATTCTCCAGTTTTTGCCTGGGAAAATAGGAAATGTTTCACGTGAAACATCGCGAATTCGATGTAGCGGTCGTGGGCGGCGGCCATGCGGGGGCGGAGGCGGCGCTGGCTTCCGCGCGCGCAGGCGCGAAAACCGCCCTTGTGACTCTTGAATTCGACGGCATCGGCGCATTGTCCTGCAATCCCGCGATAGGCGGGCTCGGAAAGGGCCACCTAGTACGCGAAATCGATGCCATGGGCGGCGCAATGGCTAGGGTTGCCGATAAATCGGGCATCCAGTTTCGCTTGCTGAACAGGCGCAAGGGACCGGCCGTTCAAGGTCCCAGGGCGCAGATGGACAGGCGACTTTACAAAAGGAACATGCAGTCGGAAGTTTCTCGGCAGGGGAACTTGACCGTCCTTGTCGGCGAGGTCGCGGATTTTACGATGTCCGGCGGCGCCGTTTCCGGAATTGTGCTGGCGGACGGCGCAAGAATCGATGTTGGCGCGGTTGTTCTGACAACCGGAACGTTCCTGAGAGGCGTAATTAGGATCGGGGAAAAATCTCGCGCCGCCGGACGAATGGGAAACGGCTCGAGCATCCGATTGGCTGAAAGGATGGAGGCGTTCGGTCTTCCTCTAGGGCGCCTCAAGACCGGTACGCCGCCCAGACTCGACGGACGGACTATCGATTGGGACGCTGTGGAAGCGCAGCAGGGCGACCGATGCCCCGAAATGTTTTCGTTCATGTCCGATGGACCGATCTGTCGTCAGATCAATTGCGGAATTACTCACACCAACGCGAATACGCGCGGCATCGTAGAAAAGGATTTGCACCTTTCGGCAATGTATGGCGGCTATGTCGAAAGCGTCGGTCCGCGATACTGCCCGTCTATCGAAGACAAGGTGGTTCGGTTTCCGGACAAGGCCTCTCACCAGATATTCCTGGAGCCGGAGGGGCTTGACGACGACACCGTGTACCCCAACGGGATATCCACGTCCCTGCCCGAGGAATCGCAAGTCGACATGGTCAGATCTATTCGGGGCCTTGAGCATGCGGCGATACTGCAGCCGGGATACGCTGTCGAATACGATTACGTCGACCCGCGCGCCCTGCGTTCGACGCTGGAATTGAAAACGGCATCCGGCCTGTACCTGGCGGGCCAGCTCAATGGCACCACGGGGTACGAGGAAGCGGCGGCGCAGGGGCTTGCGGCCGGGCTGAACGCGGCCCTTTCCGTCCTTGGACGAGATCCGGTTACATTCGCGAGGTCGGAATCCTATATCGGCGTTATGATCGACGACTTGGTGACGCGCGGCGTAACGGAGCCTTACAGGATGTTTACGTCCCGCGCGGAGTTTCGGCTGTCGCTCCGGGCGGACAATGCGGACCAAAGACTGACTCCGCAGGCGCTAAAACTAGGTATCGTCGACGGCGCCAGGGCTAGCATGTTCCGGGAGAAAATGCGCAGAATCGAAGAGGGCAGAAGAATTCTAGGCGGCCTCTCGCTTACGCCGCCCGAAGCCGCTAAATTCGGAATTTCAGTCAGCCAGGACGGCGTGAGAAGAAGCGGTTCGGACCTTCTGGCATTTTCCGGCATCGACATGGCGAAGCTGGCGACGATCTGGGGAGAACTTGCCGAATTCGACGAAAGCACCGCCCGCCAGCTTGAGCGCGATGCAACCTACGCCAGCTATGTCGAGCGGCAGAATCGGGATGTCGAGGCCATGAAGCGCGACGAGAATACGCGAATCCCGGTGGATTTCGACTATGCGGCCGTGAGCGGATTATCCAATGAGCTCCGCGGCAAGCTGACGGCGACCCGGCCGGAGAATCTGAGCCAGGCGGGCCGTATCGAAGGAATGACGCCGGCTGCGCTTGCGCTCGTGCTTGCCGGAGTGAAGCAGCTGCAGAACCGCAAAGCCGCATGATGGACGATGAAGAAACGGGCGACTTGACAGATTTTGGGGCCAATGTTTCACGTGAAACATTTTACCGGCTAAAGCGTTTCGAGGACCTGCTGATCAAGTGGAATCCCTACGCGAGCCTCGTGTCCAGAAAATCGGTTTCCGACCGCAGGGACAGGCATTTCAGGGATTCCGCGCAGCTGTACAGATTTTGGCCGCCAAGTTGCGGCAATTGGCTGGATTTGGGTTCGGGAGGAGGGTTTCCCGCATTGGTGCTGGCTTGCCAGGGACTGGATAGTCATCCTGAGACGGGCTTTACGCTAGTCGAGCCGAATGCAAAAAAATGCGCGTTCCTTAAAACGGTTGCCCGCGAGCTCGGGTTGAACGCGCGAATTGAAACCGTAAGAGCGGAGTCGCTCGAGCCGCAGAATGCGGATGTCGTTTCGGCAAGGGCATTGGCTCCTCTCGAGGACCTGCTCGGATACGCCGAACGGCACTTGGCGCCGGACGGGTTGTGCATCTTCCCGAAAGGCGAGGGATATGAGCGGGAAATCGACGCGGCTTTGCAAAACTGGAAATTTGATTTGGATATTGTCCGGAGCGAGACGAAAAACGGCGCCGCTATTCTACTAGCCAGGAACATCCGGCGTGTTTGATCTTCGGAAAGGGAAGAAATTTCCTGAAATCGTGGCTATCGCAAACCAGAAAGGCGGCGTCGGCAAGACGACATCGGCGATTAATCTCGGCGCGGCGCTCGCTCAAGCGGGCAAGCGCGTGCTTATCATCGACATGGATCCGCAAGGAAACGCATCCACGGGATTGGGAGTCGATGCGGACAGGCGGCGAAGCTCGACACGAGAAATCCTTTCGGGAGATGCCGAAATCGGGTCGTCCGCAGTGAAAACGCCGATGCCGGGCCTGTTTCTAATTCCTTCAACGACCGAGCTGCATTCCGCCGACATGGCCATGGCAAGGGAAAAGGACAGGGTCTACTTTCTGAAGAAAGCCTTCAAAAAGGACGGTGCCGGCTTGCGCGATTTCGATTTCGCATTCGTTGATTGCCCGCCATCGTTAAACCTCCTGACCGTCAATGCGCTTGCCGCCGCGGATTCTCTGCTTGCGCCTCTGCAATCCGAGTTTTTCGCGCTTGAAGGCCTGTCCCAGCTTATCCTCACGATGCGGGAAATCAGAAGCTCCGTAAACCCGCTGCTGAAGTTGGAAGGTGTCGTGCTAACCATGTATGATGCCCGCAACAATCTGTCCCGCATGGTCGAAAGCGATGCCCGCAATACGCTCAAGCACTTGGTGTACCAGACCGTCATTCCGAGAAACGTAACGCTTAGCGAGGCGCCTTCGTACGGCCAGCCGGTCGTAGTTTACGACAAGAGATCTCGTGGCGCGCTCGCGTATCGCAGCCTGGCTTCGGAATTTCTGAAAAGACGCGAACAAAAAAAGAACAATAGTTGAGGAAAAAGAGAATGGCATCGAGAAAAAATAGCTTGGGAAGGGGCTTGTCGACCTTGATCGGAGATTTGGGACTAGGCCAGGAATACGAAAACGATTCTGAGTCCCGGGTGTCTCGCACAGGCTACCAATTGATTCCAATTGAACTTCTATATCCGAATCCTGACCAGCCGCGACGGGATTTTCCGAAAGAGTCGCTTTCGGAATTAGCGAATTCCTTAAAGGAATCCGGCGTAATTCAACCGCTTATCGCGAGGCCGAGAGAATCGGAACAAGGCGCATTTCAAATTGTTGCCGGCGAACGCAGGTGGAGAGCTGCGCAAATCGCTCAGATCCACGAAGTTCCGGCTATTGTCAGGGAATTAACCGATTCGGAAGCGCTTCAGGTCGCGCTGGTCGAGAACATTCAGCGTTCAGAACTGAATCCTATTGAAGAGGCGCGGGCTTACCGGACCCTGATGGACAAATTCGGCCAGACACAGGAAAAGTTGTCTAGGAGCCTGGGCAAATCCCGCAGCCAGATTTCAAATTTCGTGCGGCTTCTTTCGCTCCCCGACGAAGTTCAGCGTCAATTGGAGGCGGGTAGCTTGACAATCGGACATGCGAGGGCGCTAGTTCCGGCGCAAGACCCGGCCGCATTGTCTCGCGAGATAATTTCTAGAGGCTTGTCGGTAAGGCAATCCGAGAACTTGGCGAAAAAAGTCGCCGCGGAAAAAGCCGACAAGCCGAATCCCGCAACGAAGCAGCCGGATGCCGACACGCAAATTGTCGAGAGGGAATTATCGCTCTGCCTCGGCACGAAAGTCAGCATATCAACCTTCAGGGGCACCCAGAAGGGAAAGCTTGAAATCGCCTACAATTCATTGGAACACTTGGACAAGCTGCGCAAATTGATCGTTGCCGCCCACATGTCGCAGGCATCCTAGTACTGTCTCAAATTTGAAACAAAGGATACGGTGCCCTTTCAAGGCTTGCGTTTTCCGAAGCCCATAGTATGCTGCCGACAACAACAAAAACAACCGGGCGGACGGGAATTCTGGAGGCTTGAGCAGGGCTCCGACGATTCGATATTCTTCACGAAACGATTCCGGCCGACCGGATACGGAGGGAATGCAGGCCATGGAGATCGTTTGCGGGAAGAAGTATCGCGAGTAGCTGGAGAGGCGAAGAGCGCGCCGAGCTGAAATCGGTAGTTGACGGACAGGGATCGAAGGAGCGCCGCCGCTGCGTCCTAGACGACCTCGAAGCCGCCCTGGGAAGAACCGCAAGCCGCGCACGCTGGACGGCGAGAGCGAAGCAAAGCTGACGATGCTGGCCCGCTCTGCGCCGCCGGAGGGATGCGCCCGCCGGACGCTGAACCTGCTCGGCGAGCGCCTGGTGGAGTTGGAGGTGGTGGACAGCATCTCGTACGAGACGGTCCGCCAGACTTTAAAATAATCAGCATCAAGCCGTGGCTGAAGGACTGCTGGTGCATTCCGCCGAAGGAGAACGAGGACTTCGCCTTCGCGATGGAGGACGTGCTCAAGGTCTACCACCGCGACTTCGACGACGGTACCGTTCTGGTTTGCACGGACGAGTCGAGCAAGCAGCTGACCAGGGAGACCCGGGCGCCGCTGCCGACAAGCCCCGGCCAGCCGGCCATTTACGATTTCGAATACGAGCGCAACGGCACGGCGAACCTGTTCATGGTGCTCGCTCCGCATGCGGGATGGCGCGGAGTCGAGGTGACGGGCCGCCGCGCGAAACTCGATTTCGCGCATCTTCTCCGGAACATGGCGGATGCCCATGTCCCGGGCAAGAAGATCGCGCTGGTGATGGACAACCTGAACACGCGCAAGCTGTCCGGCCTCTACAAGGGCTTCCCCGCCAACGAGGCCTCGCGCCTCCCGGACCGCTTCGAAGTTCGCCACACGCCCAAGCACGGAAGCTGGCTCAACATGGCGGAGATCGAGATCGGCGTTCTGTCCAGGCAGTGCCTGGCCCGGCGCATCCCGGACCACGAGACGCTCGAGCGCGAGACCTCCGCTTGGCAGGCGCGGCGCAGCACCGTGGCGACGCTTGTCGATTGGCGGTTCAGGACAGAGGACGCTCGGCTAAATCTGAAGTCGCTTTACCCAACAATTTCATGTTGAAAGAGTACTAGTATTTCGCTAACTATATCGGTTCACGTTTTTCTCGAAGCATGTCTTCAAAGTCTTCCTCGCGAATAGACTTAGCAGCCAAGAGTTTTTGTTCGCTGTTTTCCAGCGTAAGCACTTCCCAATGACCCCGCTCGAGCGCAAATTCGCCATTAGTTTGACGAACAAGCTCCGGAACCATCCAGATCACATCGCCATCACTGAAATCTTGCCTAGGGTCCGGTGACGGGCCGCCGATCGCCTCGAAAAAAGGACGGTCAACAGCGACGGCAATCTTCGATCCCCAGCGTCTTAGTGTTGGAACCTTGATTTGCAATTGCGGCATCAGCCTCTTAGCACTTACCGACCCGCCGTGAACTGTTCCCCGCGAACTGCCCGTCACAGAAGCAATCTCGTTCATTGCCGCGCCACATGTGTAATGGCAGTGCAATATCTCTGCTAAAGTCTCCATGTCGGTGCTCTTAAAAGTTCGGAACTTCTCTCCCGCTCTGAAAATTCGAAAGAGGAATTTGGACGAGCCGGGCAGCGACCGGAACCCTCAAGGGGCAGCCGCTCGAACCGGCGGTTCCGGGATCTGCGAGGAGGATTTGCGTCGGAAAATGCTCAATTCACCCGTGATCGAAATTTTGTTCGAATTTAGTCGGAATTAGCAGACATTTTTCCAGAGTTGGCAAGTTCGGCCGGATTTTGAGGAATTTGAAATTCCGCCCGCGGCCATCATTGGGCCGCCCGGAAGATCTGTTGCTCGTTATTGTTGTGGACAGTATACGGGAGATCGGCCAATTTGAAACCTCGCACCTGGTGCAAGTGACCACTACTTCAATTCAACGGTGGCGGGGTACTAGGTTGCGCTACTGCATTTGAGTTGCTTAAACGTTGAAGGGCGCATAATATGGTGACAGGCATAACTCGTTTCGACATGGCTGACGATGCGGCCGGTGGCACTCGGCGCCCGTTTTCCAGGGCGGTGCGTGCGGGCGATTTCGTCTTTGTTTCCGGCCAGGTTCCGGCAGTGGATGGCGAAATCATCGTTGGCGGCATCGTTGAGAAGGCCGAACGCCACTTCCGCGATCACCCACCCGCTCGCTCCACGGTCCAGTCCGCGCTCATGGTCGACGCGAAAGTTGGATTGGACGTGATCGGGTACAAGCCCGAATAGACGACCAATGACGGGCGACAAGGCCATGACCAAGATCATCGACGTCATATCCCAGATGCGAAAGCTGGACGGCAAGTTTCCGAAGCGTGAACAGCGGGTGGCGGATTTCGTGCTCTCCAATCTGGAGCGCGCAACCCGCCTCACGCAGAACGAAATCGCGGAAGCAGCCGATGTCTCTGTCGCGACGGTGAGTCGATTCTGCCAGACCGTCGGTTGCGAGGGCTTCCGCGATTTCAACATCAAGCTCGCTCAAATCGTGGCGGTAAGCCTGCAATATCTTGGCGGGCCGAGCCGCACGGATTCCGAGACTGGGCAACTCGTTATGCAGGTCTTTGGCGCACTTGTCGACACCCTCAACCTGGCTCGTTTCCAGCTTGACAGCGAAGCCTTGCAGCAGGCTGTCTCGGTGCTGGCGAATGCACGGCGCATTTCGTTCATCGGTGTCGGCGGCGGCTCGGCCAACGTTGCTCGCGAAGGCGCCAACAGGTTCTTTCGTCTTGGAATTCCCACCGAGGCGCATGCAGATGGCTACTTTCAGCGCATGCTTGCCTCGACCTTGTCAGATGGTGATGTCATCTTTGCCATATCCGCGAGCGGCCAGCCGGCCGAGCTTCTGGACAGCGTTGCAATCGCCCGACAGTATGGTGCAAAGTCAATCAGCCTAACCAAGGCCGACACGCCCCTCGCCAGGTCGGCCGACGTCTCCATCGAGATAGACATTCCTGAAGATCAGGACATCTACAAGCCTTCGGCCTCACGGCTCGTCTTCATTGCCATAATCGATGTGCTCGCAGCCGGCACGGCCCGTAAACGTCCGGAATTGGCAAAGGAGTACATGCGACGGATTCGCACCTCGATGATCGCGCTATCCGAAGACACGGGCCCGAAGCCGATCGGCGACTGACATCTAGCTCGGTTGTTCTGCCGCGGAATCCCTCGCCTGCCAGCAAGGAGTGTTTCGCTCGCACGATGGGAGGTCAAACGCGGGCAACCGACGGAGATTTCGTCTGTTGGCCAACCCCGCACGAACCAGCGTGTCCAGGCATGTCTCCTAGGGAATTGAACGTTGCGCTGCAGACGTGGACTTCGCAGGCACAAGAACGGAATGAGCAGAATCTCCAGCGCTGACTGACCCCTCGTTGCCGAACTGGATCAGGAATCCGTCCTTGACTTCGAGGGTCTCATTACGGAATGCTTGTGCGCGACCGTTCGGAGGCACGCGAGAAGATTGCAGCGGCTTTTGATCTTGTGGGCATGGATGCGAACTCGATGAGTCGCTATCCGCACGAGTTTTCCGACGGTTAGCGGCAGCGAATCGGGATCGCTAGAGTCATGACCCTGACGCCGCGTCTCGTCATTGCCGACGAACCGGTATCGACGCTTGATGTCTCCGTCCAGGCCCGGGCCCTGAATCTGCTTCAGCGCGACAGCGGCGTGTCGATGCTGTTTGTCAGTCACCATCTTGGTGCAGTCCGCCACAAAAGCGAACGGGCTGCGGTCATGTTTAGGGGAAAGCTCGTGGAGACCGTCAAGAAGCGGCAGATCTTCGAGACAACTTTGTACGTCTATATACGAAGGCTGCCGGCCTCGATTCCGCGCATCGAAGGGAGGGTCACGTGAAAGATCAGAAACGCGTCTTCCTGGGATCGATTGCAACGGAAACCAACACGTTCTCGCCGCTGCGGACGGACTTGCGCGACTTCAAGGACAGCTTCTTCGCGCCCCCTGGCCTGCACCCTTCCACGCCCACGCTGTGCAGCGCGATCTATCCGGTCGCGCGGGCGAAGTCCGGCGAATTCGGGTGGACGTTGATCGAGGGCACGGCAACCTGGGCCGAGCCGGGCGGAATTGCCAACCAGCGCACCTGGGAGAATCTTCGCGACCAGTTGCTCCAGGAACTCCGCAACGCGCTACCGGTGGACATAGTCCTGCTCGGGCTCCATGGCGCCATGGTGTCCCAGGGATGCCTCGACTGCGAAGGCGAGCTGATCGAGGCGGTTCGGGCGATCACCGGGCCCGACGCGATCGTCGGGGTGACGTTCGACCCGCACAGCCATCTGTCTGACCAGCGGGTGGCGAATGCCGATCTGATCACGGTGTTCAAGGAATTTCCCCATACCGACTTCGTCGAGACGGCCGAAGACTTGATAAACCTGGTGAATTGCGCCGCTGGCGGGCGCATCGTGCCGGTGATCTCGACCTTCGATTGCAGGATCATCGATGTCTTCCCGACGAGCCAGGAGCCGATGCGCAGCTTCGTCGACGCGTTGAAGGCGCTCGAGGGAACCGGCAGAATACTCTCGGTTTCGGTCATTCATGGCTTCATGGCCGGTGACGTGCCCGACCTCGGGGCCAAGATCATCGTGATTACGGATGATGCTAGGGACGAGGGCGATGCGCTTGCCAGAAGACTCGGGTTGGAGCTGTTCGCTATGAGGGGCAGGACACGGCCGGATTTCCTTTCGCCGCCCGAGGCGCTGGACGAGGCTCTGGTAGTGACCGACGGCCCGGTTGTGATTGCGGACGTCTGGGACAATCCCGGCGGTGGCGTACCTGGGGACTCCACCATCATCCTGCGCGAGATGATCAGGCGAAAGACAAACAATGCTGCGTTGGCAACAATCTGGGACCCCATAGCAGTTCGCACGTGCATGTCAGCGGGCGAAGGCACCGAGCTGCAGCTTCGCTTCGGCGGAAAAATGTCCCGTGCAGGTGGCGAACCGCTTGACTCCAAGGTCAAGGTGCGCCGCATTCTCAGCGAAGCGGTCCAGAGCTTCGGCGAGAGTATCGTGCCGCTCGGAGACAGCGTCTGGATTGTAGTCGGTGGCATCGACGTCATTCTCAACACCGTGCGCAGCCAAGCCTTTCATCCTGACGTGTTTTCCAATTTCGGCATAGATCCTAAGGAAAAGTCCATGCTTGTGGTTAAGTCCACCAACCACTTCCATGATGCGTTCTCCGCGATTGCCTCGAAAATCCTGTATGTCACGGTCGATGGGCTGTATCCGAGCAACCCGGCCACAAACGGCTACCTCAACCTGAGCCGGAAAGTCTGGCCGCTGCACGAGAATCCCCATGATTCCTAGTACCCTAACTTCATTGAATTGATGGATGCAGCGACTTCAGCTTGATCCGTGCGCTCTCGGTCCTGAACCGCCAGCCCACCGGTTTTGCCGACCCATTGCGATGCTCCTGCCATGCGCCGACTGGCGAAGCTCGACGAGTCGTCGTTCCCGAGGCGTGTTGGGTGTGAAACCAACGCGCCGGGCCGTGTGGCCGCGGGCGGGTATCTGCCCGCGGCCACACGGGTCCGGTCGAGAAGCGGCGCGCACTGATGGAGTCGTGGTCGGATTCGGGTTTTCGTGCACCGCGATTGTGCCAAACGATTTTCACGCTCGCGGGCGAGGGCGCCCGGACTGACCTGTCCCTCAGACCATCGGTTTCACCGCTTCCACCATCAATCGGACATCGCTCGACTTCAGGTGCAGATCGCGTTGTGGCAAGGGGATTTCGATTCCGTGTTCCTGGAACCGATCCCAGACCCCGAGCAGCACCTGACTGACGACATTGGACCGGCCCAGCTCCGGGTCTTCGATCCAGAGCCGAATCTCGAGGTTCACCGAGCTGTCGCCAAATCCCATAAGCAGACAACGCGGCTCAGGGGTGACAAGTGTCCGGTCGGCATCTCCGGCCGCCTCCAAGCACAGGCGCATCGCGTGGCGCACGTCTGAGTTGTAGGAGACGCCGACGGGGATCCTCAATCGCACGGCCCCGTCGCTGTGCGTCCAGTTCTCCACCCGCTGTGCGATCAGATCTTCGTTCGGGATGAGGTGCTCGACCCCGTCGCGGGTTCGAACCGCCGTGTATCGCGCACCGAGCGACACGATCCAGCCGTAGGTCTGGCCCACTGCGATGACGTCGTTCGGCTTGATGGACTTGTCCATCAGCAGCGTGAGGCCGCTGATGAGGTTGGCAACGATCTTCTGCAAGCCGAACCCGATACCGACGCCGAGTGCGCCTCCGAAGACCGTGAGGGCCGTCAGATCGATCCCCAGGGTGTTGATGGCGATGAGAAACGCAAGGGTGATCAGCACGATTTTGGTAAGCTTGGCGACCAGCACCTGGACCGATGGCGTCAGGCTGTCCGCCCGACTGATGCGCCGTTCGAGCACGCTGGAGATCGACATCGTCACCCACAGCAGGACTCCGAGGGCCATCACCCCCTTCACGATAGTGAGCACTGAGATTCGGACTTCTCCGAAGGTCATCGCCATGCCATCGAGAAACGCGACAGTGGTATCGAACAGCCCGAGGGTGGTTAGTGCGGCAAGACTCCAGACGGTCCAGCCGATGAAGCGGGCGAGGACCTCGTTTCGGATGACTCCGGAGACTAGGCGAATGATCACCCAGGCGTTGACCAAGCTCGCCACCGTGCGCGTCAGGTGACTGCCGAACAGGTCAATCTGAGACCCCAGCTCGGCGGCGGTCCACAGGAAGATCAGCATCGTGATGAGGTTGGCATGCGCAACGACACGAGCGACGAAGGCGCGCACGTCGGCCCGCCACTGCCGGTTCTCCGACAGGCTCACGATGACCCCTCGAAGCCGAGGGCCCAGCAGCCGCCCGAGAGCAAGCGCCAGCACGATGAGCCCGACCTGAATCGCGTTGTCGAGCACCAACACATGGCTGTTGAACCACTGTTCCACGCTCGCCTGGAACTCCAGCGCACTCAGCCATTCGGTCAGTTCGTTCATGACGTCCACTCCCCTTGTTCGATTTGTTGACGGTATCTGATAATGACGATCGCCACAGCAACGACGATCGGGATCGTCAAAGTGATTCCGCTCCGTGTTCCGGCTCGAACCCCTCGCCGGCGCAGACATCGCGTGCACCGGATGCACTGCCACGCACCTTGCAAGCGAACAGGCCGCTTGGGTGCGAATCCCTTATGGTAAAACCTGCGCGATGGCGAGAAGGCGTGAATTTTCAAGCCGCGATCGCGAGGTTTGCGACCGCGAAATTGTTATTGGCGGCGGCACCTCTTTTCTCCATCATTATCGCCCGGGCGGAAGCCAGGAAGCCTGACTTCTGCAAGGCCGGAAGCCCCCGGGATCGCCTGCCCGGACTTGATGTGCCAGCGCATGCCGCTGCGCTTCATGCGCGCGGCGGCGAGGGTCTTGTTGGCGGCTTCGACCACGCCGGAGCCGACCGCGGCGATGATTGTGTTCGGCGTCGGGGCCGCTCGATACCAGATCTGCCCGCCCCGCTCGATGCGCTTCGGATAATGTCGGTTCCGGGTTTCCAGATACGTTTTTTTTAATTTGCCGCGACAGCGCCGTGCCAACGTTCCGAAAATTTATTTCAACGCCCTCGAATTCCTCCGGACCGGCCGGTCCCGGCGGGTGTTGCCTTGGCGCGAATTCAGCCAGGATCTGCACCGCTTCCTGGACTTCCGAAGGCAGATCGTTCGAATCGGTTGATTTGCCGTTCAGAAATTGCAAAATGAACATGATACGCCCCTTATCTTGTGACTGACTAATTTCACTATACCGCATATTGTGCGAAGGAGCGCGTCTTTTTTTTGCCGAGCGGTCGCGCAGCCGCGCCGGAAGCCGACAAAGTCTCGAAAGCATGTCGCCTCGCCCCGAATTTCGTGCGATCCGGCGCATTGAAATCGACTGAATAATCACGTAATATCAATAGCTTAACAATTTACCATACGAGACCTGCACCCGCCGCGCCCCTTCTTTCTTGCCGGATTGACAAACTATGGCAATCATGTAATAAACTTTCACCACGGTCCTGACGATTATGGACTGCACAGGAAAACCTGAAGAGGGAAGAGACGATGAACATCAGAATCTGGGCGCGTTCGATTGCCAAGGGAGCATTGGCAGCCCCTGCGATAGTAGGCTTTGGTCTTTGGACCTCGCCGGTTCACGGCGGCGGTCATGTATCCGGTGACATTACAATGATCAAGGGGCCGCACTCGGCGGATGAAGCTCGATTTGAGGCCATGATCATTGATGACTTCAAGGCCGTCGAACCTGGCGTAAACGTCGAATTCACCACATACGATTGGGCCAACATGAATGCCGAGCTTACGGCCGGGTTTGCAAGCGGCAATCCCGCCGATGTCTTGTATCTGGTTGATCTGATCTATCCCAATTATGCCGAGCTGGGCGCACTGCTTGACATGTCGGATTTGGTCAATTCCGAGGAATGGGCTGAGGAGCGAGCCTTGATTCCGGAGTTTGCCTGGGATCTTGCAAGGCAAGGCGAAGGCACTTGGGGCGTTCCGGTTCTCGGTGCTGTTTACAACATTTACATTAACAAGGATCTGCTTGCCGAAGCAGGAGTTCTGGACACTTGGAACAATTCATACGCCGACATGATGGATGCCGCCAAGAAAACAACAGGTGACGGCGTCTATGGATTCTCGGTACGAAGCAGGACTGGCGATTTCGCCTTTTGGGACTGGTTCCCATACATCCACAACGCCGGTGCCGACATCCTGACTGACGACTGGAGCGGATGCGGACTGTGGGGCGCGGAAGCCGCCACTCAGTTCCTGATTGACATGCATGAGGCCGGCGTCACCCCGCCGATCGGTTCAATGTCCACACAGGAGCAGTTCGACCTCTTCAAGGGGGGAAGGATTGCGATTTATCATGGCGAGACTCCCCAGATCGGGGAACTGAACGCGAACCCGCCCGGGTTTGACTGGGATGTTGCATATGCTCCTCCGGGCGAGCATGGACAAACGGTGATGGGTAATTTCGGCATTCTGAGTATCGCCAGCGCCAGTCCCAATCAGGATGCCGCCTGGGAATTCATCAAACACTGGGCTTCCGGACCTCAGGTCGGCCGCTTTGCCGAACAGGTGAATCTCCAGGTCGTACGGGAGGACATCGTCGCCGACATGTTTGCCGACAATGCGGCAATGCGCAAGGTTCAGCAGGAGTTTGTCCCCCGCGTGAAGGGAATTCAGCCGCACCCACAGATTCTCAAGATTCTTCAGTCAATTTGGCCAGTGGCTGAACAAGCATACCGGGGTGGCATGACCGGCAAGCAGGTCATCGAGCGCATGTGCGCAATCACGGATGAGATTCTTGGCTAGGACCATACAAAAAGTTGGGGGCCCTCCCATGGGCCCCACGGCAACTTGAACAACGCCGCAGTCAGCGCAATAGATCACAAGCGGCTGCGACGCCGGCTTATTGTGCGCAGGAACATGACTGCATATCTGTTTCTTGCACCCGCCTTGGTTTTTTTCGGCACGTTTCTTATCTGGCCCGGACTTTCGCTGTTCGTCCAGACATTCCACAATGGCGGAGTCATGTCACCGGCAGTCTTTGTGGGAACCGAAAACTGGGAGCGCACATTTGTCGACCCGCTTGTATTGAAGACCATATGGAATACTCTTCGATACTGCCTGATGGCAATACCGGCGGTCTTCGTGATTGCAATGCTGTTTGCACTGGCATTGAACTCAATCCCGGTCGGTCAAACCGCCTTCAAAACAATAATTTACTACCCGACATTGCAACCGATTCTCATTGCGGCGCTTATGTTTACTTTCGTTCTGCATCAAGACTTCGGCGTCCTGAACATCGTGATGCGGGCCATTACTGGCGAGCCGGTTAACTTCCTGGGCGATGAGGATTTGGCCATGCCGACCATCGCCATGGTCGAGGTTTGGAAGGGCATGGGGTTCTGGGCATTGCTGTTCTTGGCTGGAATTCAGAATCTCCCGAGGGACTTGTACCATGCAGCCGAGCTTGATGGTGCCGGACCGGTCCGCCGCTTCTTTCAGCTAACGTTGCCATTGCTGAAGCCCACCTTCTTCTTTTCGGTGACTTTTGCAACTATCGTGAATCTTCAAGTTTTCGATTCAATCTTTGTCCTGACCGATGGCGGGCCATTCCACTCGACGGCATCGACAACTTGGTACATCTACCGAAGCCTGTTCACATTCAGCGAGCCGGGATACGGCGCAACCCTGTCGTTCGTCCTGGTGCTGGTCGTCCTGGTGCTCACGGCGATTCAATCCTACGCATTTCGAGACAAAAGCTGATGTGGCGCCTAGCTAGGAGGAAAAGAAACGCTGTATCGCTGAAACCTACGCTCCCAATGGTAACCGTGTCGTACGGGGTGCTGATGTTTGCGGCAATCATATCGATCGTGCCCTTTCTGTATATTCTGTCAACCTCGGTCAAGGACACGAACTCGCTGTTCAGCTATCCACCTGAATGGATTCCGGATGTACTGTATTGGGGGAACTATGCGAAGCTGCTGCAGGAAACTTCTTTCCTCAACTGGACCTTGAATACATTCATGATTGGTCTTGCCGTCACGGTCCTGAAGCTCGTCATTGACGCGATGGCGGCATATTCCCTTGCAAAACTGCAATTTGCCGGAAAGAAGACTGTATCCGCAGTTCTTCTGCTTGCGGTGGCTATTCCCGTTGCCGCATTGGTAATTCCGTTATTTTTTCTCGTCCGCTCAATGGGCCTGCTGAACACATACTGGGCGCTCATCCTTCCGGCGCTGGCGAACCCTCTTGGGATTTTCTTGCTTCGAAGCTTCATTGTGTCGCTGCCGGACGACCTGATTCATTCGGCTAGGCTGGATGGCGCAGGCGAGTTGAAGATTTTCGCTCAGATCATCTTGCCATTGATCAGGTCCGGTCTTGTGGTTCATGCGATTTTCACTTTCATGCTTCAGTATACCAATTTTCTGTGGCCGCTGGTGGCAATTCAGTCTGAGTCCCGCCAAGTCCTGACGGTCGGAATTTCCAGCCTAAAGTCGAACTTCGTAGTTGACTGGGGCCTGATCTCGGCAGCATCGCTGCTCGCGACCATCCCGATCACGCTCCTGTTCATCGCTTTGCAGCGGTTCTTCCTGGCGCAAAGTCTGTCAAGCGCATTGAAAGGCTGAGAATGGCAAGCGCGGCGGTCGAGTATCGGTCGGTCAGCAAAATCTATGGTGATTTTGTTGCCGTTCACAATCTTGATCTACCCATTCGGCATCGGGAGTTCCTGGTCCTGCTCGGGCCGTCCGGTTGCGGGAAGAGCACGATACTGAAGTTGCTGGCCGGGATCGAAGACCCGACCTCGGGGGAAATCTTCGTCAATGGCAATCTTGTGAACTACTTGCTCCCGCGGGACCGCAACGTGGCCATGGTCTTCCAGAACTATGCGCTCTATCCTCACATGACCGTAGCCGAAAACATTGCATACCCACTGAAGGCCCGGAGGTGGGCAACGCGGAATCGAACGAACGTGGGGGATAAGGTTCTGCAAGCGGCGAAATTGGTGGAGATATCCGACCAGCTCGGCAAACGCCCCGAAGCGCTGTCTGGAGGTCAGCGGCAACGAGTGGCGCTGGCGCGAGCGCTGGTGCGCGATCCAGAAGTCTTTGCAATGGATGAGCCATTGTCCAACCTTGATGCTCAATTGCGAGATAGCATGCGTCAGCAATTGATTGCGCTGCACCGCAGGGTGGGGAAGGCGACGATATATGTTACGCATGATCAGCACGAGGCCATGACCATGGCCGACAGGGTAGTCGTGCTGAAGGATGGAATCATTCAGCAGGTCGGCACTCCATTTGAGGTGTACAACGAGCCGATAAACACTTTCGTAGCCGGTTTTGTAGGACACCCAAAAATGAACTTCGTGCCAGGAATTTCACTTGGCGGAAAGTCTGTGCGAGTCGGAAAGCTCGACTTGCAGTCAAATTGCAGAACCGGTCCCGAAGGCAAGCCGCTAATGGTTGGGCTTCGACCGACGGATGCGAAGTTTGAGGCCAGTTTGAATTGCATTCGGGGAACCGTTGCGGCGAGTGAATTCACAGGCGCCGACACAATAGTCACCCTTTCCACCGGATTGCCGGAAGATCTTCGTTTTCGTCTTATCGATGCAAGTTCTTGCCATCCGGGACAGGCTGCCGCCTTTTCCTACGCAGCCGAACACGTCCACATCTTCGATCAAAACGGGAATAGGACGTAAAATGCCAGTTTGGCTTTGGCCATCCTTTGCCGAAATAGTTCTGACAAGAAGCTGTAGGCGCGTTGTGATCCTGATTACGCTACGCAGCCGGAGACGACCTGTCTTGTAGACAGTTTCTATTGGAAGATCTTGACGACATGCGTCAAGCGGCCTCCAATTTTGACCCGTCTTATGCCATCTTTCCTTGCCGGCAGTCTTTTCCTGGTAGCCCGCCCGGCGGGCGGCGTTTTCGGGAGATGGACAGATGGAAGGGAAGTCGAATCACTGATTTCGGCGGCTGGCTGACGAGGTGAGGTCCAGGCCGCTGACCGAGGTGGCGCCGCTCCTGGGATACGAGCAGGACAGGGCCGACCGCTGCCGCTGGCGGCGGCGCTCACCAATCTGGGGCGGAAAGCGCCGGATCTGGATGCCGGCCTGATGTACTCGGGGGCCGAACTAGCCGTGCTCGGCGACTTCGCCAGGATCTGCAAGGCGGGGTCGCCCGAAACCCTTTACAACGCGGTGACGCCGGTGGCCAAGCTCGGAGGCTACCTCAACCGAAAGTACGACGGGCCGCCTAGATTCAGTGGGACGGCCAGATCCGCCTCGCGCAGAGGGCGCAGATGGTCGAGGAAATGAAGGCTCTGGCCGGGGTAAGCAGCGTCTTGAAGCTACATAGCGCATGAGAGATATGACTAATGGGCAGGCGGCGGCAGCGCATCCGCGTCGTCGGCGCTCGGCGCGAGTTCGGCCTCGGCTTCGCAGCGGCCGGCGAACAGGCGGGCGAGGAGGATCAGGGTAAAGTTGGCGTAGAGCTCCTGCTTGATGCCCCGCTCGCTGCGGCTACGGAACCCAGGGCGGAGCTCCTTCGAATATTTGCAGAGTTCCTCGATTGACCATCGCGACCTGTACATTTCGGACAGGTCCGCGGCCGCGTGGCGGCTTCGGTCGAGGAGCGTGGTTGCGACGATGAAGCGGGCGTCCCCAGCCTCGCAGGCGATCAGGCGGACGCGGTGGGACACGCCCCGAAGGCTCTTCGGCGCATCTTCGGGCGGCCCGAGGCTGACGGTCCGTTCGGCTTCGCCGGAGTCGATGAAGGCGTCGAAGTCCGCGTTGGCGTTCCTCTGGATGCGGAAGGCGGCGTACGCGCCCCTTTCGACATGGGCGTGGAGGAATTGGAACGAATAGTATCCGCGGTCATAGACGACGATGTCGTCCGGCTGCAGGCGTTCGAGGTGCCGGAGGGCGGCGGCCCTCTCGTTGTCGTCGCTGTGCAGGTCGAAGTCGACTGGCGTCTTTGTTCGGAGGCGGTAGAGCGTGCTGACCAGGCCCTGCGGGTAGCGGGACTCCTTGCTCGGCAGCCTGTATCCGTTCTTCAGCAGCTCCCTCGGCATGGTGACCTTGCTGCAGTCGACGGCAAAGAGCCGGTGCCCCTTCCAGCGCCAGTCGCCGTCGTTTCCGCCGGCCGAGTCGAGGATGGCGCGGTGGACCTGCCGGAAGGCGTCCTCGTCGAGCTTCTCCCGAGCCTCGCTGGCGG
Organism: Albidovulum sp. bin36; assembly: GCA_002238565.1. Taxonomy (GTDB): domain Bacteria; phylum Pseudomonadota; class Alphaproteobacteria; order Rhodobacterales; family Rhodobacteraceae; genus JAPPFL01. Next base: position 40,958 of record MPMP01000017.1, on the reverse strand, counting down.
TGGAGATGGCCGGGGGACAGTCGGACGGCAAGGGCACGCCGGCGTCGAGGCAGTTGCCCCACAGTTCGGAGAGGACGGCGGCATAGCCCTGGTTGCGGTCGGCCAGGACCAGGCGAAACACGAACAGGATGATCAGCAGGCTGTTCCAGACCCGGCTGCGCCGTCGCCATTGCGAGTCGAAGCGGGCGGCGACCGCCGTTGCCGCCTCGACGAGGTGGATCCATCGGTCGCGGAACTTACGGTCGGAGCAAACGGGGAGGACCCGTTGCGGGCGCGTCTTCGGCCGGGGCTTGCCCGAGCCGCGCAGGATGGATTTGCAGTCGGGGTCCAGCGGCAGGACATAGGTGTCCTTCGGCGGCCGTCTCCCGCTTTGGGAGGTCCGGCCGATGAACTGCCAGTTGGCGGCCCGGTAGCTGCTGGCGGCGAAGCGACGGCCGTCCACGAAGGTCTCGCACAGGACCGGCCTGATTTTAAACTTGGCCTCCCAGTCGTCGGCCAGACGGGCGGCGGCGAGGCCGAGGCCGTGCGAGGCGAGGTTCCTGACCTTGACCCAGGGAAGGATGAGGAAGCGGGAGTTGCGCAGCAGCATGTGGCGGTTGCGGTCGCGCCTCCGCTCGCTCCAGCCGACCCATTTGTCGCGCACCGGCAGGTCCCGGGTGCAGTCCTCGAACAGCAGGCAGCCGAGGCGGCGGCCGGCGTCGTCCAGCAGGAAGTAGCGGATGTGGCAGCCGAAAGGCTGGCGGTAGGCAAGATAATGGTGGCGGTCGACCAGGGCGTTCCACAATTGCCGGTCCTCGGCGCTTTCGACCGGCTCCAGCCGCACCTTGCCCAGCTCCAACAGCGGCTGGTCGATCTCCGGCTTCGGGTCCGACGCCGCGCTCCGGACCGGCTTGCCGGCAGGTTTGCGAACCATCTTCTCCTTGATCGGCGGCAGCGTCAGGATCCCCTGCGCCTCCAGCGTCTCGATCATGGCCAGGCAGGCCTTGATCTTGTCGTCGCCCTTTTTGGTGCGCCAGTTGAGATGCTCGCAGATGGTGCGGGCGAGGTCGTTGCGGCTGGAATGCGAGATGTTCTCGACCGTCCACTTGACATCCTCGAGCTGCCGGCGCGTCACCCGGCGTCCCGAGAAGGTGGTGGCTGGAAGCTTTGCGATGTCTGAATCCATGCCGGCGCTCCGAATCGGTCAAATGCAATCATGCCGCTGCGGGGCAGAATGTCAAGCGAACTTTTTTCAAAATTGCGGAAACAGCCAATAAATTTTGCTCGACCGAGAAATCGCGCGGCTGAAACGGCTAAAAAATCCTGGGATCAAGCGCTGCGGATAACCGAAGGCCATTGGCCAGAGCGGCCCGGATAATTTGCCGCCACCAATCCATTATGGCCGCCGCCGCCGATGATGACGTCGAATGCGCCGTTCTGCGCTGCCGCCATCGTAGGTCCTCTCTGAGCCTTTTTCTGGCGCGGCGCTTCAGGCAAGGAACCGTAACTCCATCACATGAAGGTATTCCTCTCCGGGGTTCAGTCGGGATTGCGGAACATGGCTCAAATTCGGGCCGTCCGGGAATTTCTGCGTCTCGAAGGTGCAGCCGGCAAATTGCCGGTACGGCACGCCTCCCTTGCCGACAACGGTCTCGTCCAAGTAACCGCCGGTATAGAAATGCACGCCGGGCTCGGTCGTTGACATCTCGAAGCCGCGCCCCGAAACGCGGTCGCAGATAGACAGAACCGGACGCAGCTCCCCGGATTCGCCCTGCAGGCACCAATTGTGGTCGTATCCGGCGAACGCCCCGTCCGGCATCTTCCCGGCACCCGCATTCGGGACTTGCCTGATTCTTTCTCCGATCGCGCGCGGCTCGCGGAAGTCGAAGGGGGTATCGGCGACGTTCAGCACTTCGCCGGTAATGATCAGCTCCTCGTCTACCGGTGTGTAGAAATCCGAGTGGATTTGGAGCTCGTGATCCAGTACGTCGCCGCGGTCGTGCCCGGCGAGGTTGAAATAGCTATGGTGGACAAGGTTGCACAAGGTCGGCTTGTCGGTGGTAGCGCGGAGTTCGATGCGAACCACATTGTCGTCCGTTAGCGTATAGGCGGAAGCGACATTCATCGTTCCCGGAAATCCATTGTCGCCATCCGGGGAAACCAGTGAAAAGGTGACCGAATTGCCGGCGCCGTCATACTTGGACGTCCACATTCGCTTGTCAAAGGCGCCGCCGCCGCCATGGAGGCAGTTTCTTCCCTCGTTGCAGCTGACCTGGTAGACTCTGCCGCCCATCATGAACCGCCCGCGCCGGATACGGTTTCCGAACCGGCCAACCGTGGCGCCGCAATAGGTCTGCGTCTGCGCATACTCCTCAAGCGTGTCGAATCCAAGAATGACATCGGCGATGTCGCCGTCGGGCGACGGCATGCACATGCGCACCGCGGTCGCGCCGTAATCGGTCAGCACCAGCGACGCGCCCGACGCGTTGGCAATAGTGTAGAGGCTCGCGCTCCTATTCCCCGCCTTCCCCCAGGGCGCAACCGTGACACTCATCTATCGCCTCCTTGCCGTGCCGAAAACTGAAAAATTTTTGTTATATATTATGACATAAATCAACTTGTGAATTTTATATTATGGCATGAATATGCGGGGTTGAGCGGGCTAATCGGGCATTCTACTATATGACTTAACGGAAACCGGAAAATCAGGTGCGCATAAATGGATGCTCCAGTAGCCGCTGAGGCCGAGTCCCCGAGGATTCAGTCATTGGCGCGCGCCGACGCGATTCTGAGCGCTGTCATGTCCAACGGCAATCCGATATCTCTTTCCGCGCTTGCCAAGACGCTCGGACTTAACAAGACGACGGTTTTCAACCTTGCGGAAAGCCTGGTGGTGATGGGCTATCTCGCGCGAACGGCGTCGCCGAAGGGATACAAGCTCGGCCTCCGCTGTCTTGAGCTCGGACGTTACGTCACGAAGAACCTGCCGATCCTGGAAGTCAGCCGCACGTCCCTGCGCGAACTATGCCGGACTACCAATGAAACGGTTAATCTTGCCGTGCCCTATCTGCAGGCGGCAATACTGGTTGAAGCGCTGCAAAGCCAGCAGTGCGTGCGCGCAACCGCCTACGCCGGCGCCCGTTCGAACTACCATTCGAGTGCATGCGGCAAGGCGATTCTGGCCTACTTTCCCGAAGAGCGCCGGAACTGGATCTACAAAAGGGTCGGGCTGAAGAGAATGACCGCGTTCACGATCACCGACCGAACTGTCTTGGAACGGCAGTTGGCCGATGTACGCGAAAACGGTTTTGCGACTGAAGAGCAGGAAAACGAACTCGGCGCATCCTGCGTTGCGGTGCCGATACTCGGTCCGTTCAATGAAGTCGTTGCGTCAATTAGCATCACCGGCGTGACGCATCGCATGAAAAGAGAGCGGATCGTAGATATCTTGGCAGAATTGCAGGCGCATTCGGACCGCATCTCGCAAAAATTGCGATAGGCATAAGGAACGATGAAGACAGGCTGATGCGGTTTCCACCGGCCTGGGGATCCAGTCGGACGCCGTCGCCCAACTGCCGGAGCATTCATGCGAGTCGACCGCCTGCGCCTCGGGCGAGAGGCTTTCCAGGAAGGCGCGAAACGATGGGGATGCCGGGCGACCGCAGGAGTTCGAGCTGTACGGCCATTCGGTTCTCACCGCCCTGATCATCTCCGGCGGCGAGATAGCGGTAGGCGATATGAGCTGATTCGCCTGCCGATGCTGCTGAGGGCTGCGGCGTGACCGCCGGGATCCGTTGCAGGGCTACCGGTCGGTCGCTTCGTAACGCCGGCGTAGCGATCCGGCGATCCGCTTCTTAAGTTCAACGCATCCGTCGTCAACGGAATGGTTGACAACGGATGCGTTGACCATGTATGGATCAACAGGCCCGTTGGCTGAAGAGAACCTCTGCATGAAATCCTCCACCGGTCGCTGGGTGAGCGGCGACGACTTCTTCGATAGAGAACGCGAGTTAAAATTGCTGGAGTTGCGGATCCGGGACGGCAACCACGTGCTTCTGACAGGTCAGCGACGCATGGGCAAGACGAGTGTGGCTCAAGAACTCGGCCGTCGGCTGGAGATTGCAGGTTGGAGCTTTCTCTTCACCGATGTGGAGGGAGCGACCTGTCCGGAGGACGTAGTCGCTGACATTGCCGAAGCAGTGCATCCAATTCGTTCGATCGCATCCCGATTCGCCGCCACGATGGGGCGTTTGGTCGGTGGGAACGTGGAGGAAATCAGTGCGTCGGAATTTCGCGTGAAGATCCGTGCCGGATTGAGCGGAGGCTGGCAGCGCTTCGGAAAGGAGCTGATCCAGAGTTGCGCAGAGCATGATCGACCTGTCCTCCTCGTCGTGGACGAACTGCCCATATTTCTAATGAGAATGCTCCGTGATGAGGAGGGATCCCGGCGAGTGGATGAGTTCCTGAGCTGGTTTCGCGGCATCTTTCAGGGTTTCCGCGGCAGATCTCCGGTGCTCTTGGTGTCCGGCAGCATCGGACTAGTACCTCTTGTACTAAGGCTTGGTATACCCGACCGCATCAATCACTTATTTCCCTATCGCTTGGGACCTTGGAGCCGTGAGGACAGTGTCGAGTGCTTTGAACGCTTGGCGGAGAGCGGCAGGTTACCAATCAACGACGGAGTAGCCGACGCTGTATACGAGGCGCTCGGCATCGGGATTCCTCACCATGTGCAGTCCTACTTCGCCCATCTGCAGGATTTTGTCGCCATGCGAAATCTGGATCGGGTGACAATAGAACACGTTGGCGAGGTCTATCGAACCGAGCTTCTAGGACCTGCCGGGCAGAGTGACCTCGCGCACTATGAGACACGTCTTCGGAACGCCCTGGACGGAGACAGCTACCGAATCGCTCTGGAAATTCTCGCTGAGACAGCCACCCAGTGCGTATTCACTGGCCGCGCACGACGCCATCTGGAGCACTGGTACTCACCGGTAATCGAGGAAGCACCCCGCCATATCGGCGAAGCGCTGGATGTCCTGATCCACGATGGCTATCTCGAAGCTGGCGAGGACGGCCACCGATTCCCGTTCCAACTGCTGAAGGATTGGTGGCTGGCCCGGTTCCGCGACCACCATACTCCGCTTGCGGACCGTGTCCCGGAAGTGAACCGCAGGAGCCCCTGATGAAGGAATCGCTCTGTCGGCCAAGTCGGATCCGCAAGTTCAATCCAGGCACACTCCAATCTGATGAAGAGGTAAAAAACCAGTTCGTGGTCAGGAGTCGCGAGTTTGGCGTCGTATTGGATGTCCTTCGGGGAAACATTGGCTCTCCGTCATGCCAACACATCCTGCTTGTCGCCCCGCGCGGTCGAGGAAAGACAATGCTGTTGGCCCGGGTAGCCGCCGAACTCCGCACCGATCGCGCACTCTCCGAACGGCTGTTGGCGGTCCGCTTCATGGAGGAGAGTCAAGAGATATTCAGTCTGGCCGACTTCTGGCTTGAATCGCTGTTCTATTTGGCCCGAGAGAGCGCGGCACAAAATCCCGAACTCTCTCGGGAGCTGCAAGACGTGCATGCTGCTCTGGCAGCCGAGTGGCATGGCAGGGAACTGGAGGAGCGCGCTCGCGCAGCTGTCCTGGAAACGACGGACCGACTCGGCAAGCAGCTCGTTCTGATGGTCGAGAACCTGCAAGCGCTGTGCGAGCATGTCGACGACGATTTCGGCTGGAAGCTGCGCAGGGTATTGCAGGCGGAACCCCAAATCATCCTGCTCGCCACCGCCACCAGCCGCTTCAAAGGATTGGATGATGCAAGGGAGCCGTTCTTCGAGCTTTTCCGGATCCTACGCTTGGAGCCGTTGAATACCGTCGAGTGCCAACGTCTGTGGCGAATGGTGAGCGGCGATACGGTAAGTGAACGCGAAATCCGACCACTGCAGATCTTGACCGGAGGCGACCCTCGTCTGCTGGTCATCATGGGCGACTTCGCACAGCACCGATCACTGCGCCAACTGATGGAGGAGATGGTAGTGCTAATCGACGAGCACACCGAGTATTTCCGTGGACATCTAGAGGTCTTCGCGAAGACCGAGCGGCGGGTCTATCTCGCCGTGATCGACCTCTGGCAACCATCGAGCACGGGAGCGATCGCGGCGCGGGCGCGCATGGACGTTCGAGCCGTATCGGCCCTGCTCGGGAGGCTGGTAGATCGGGGTGCGGTGCTCGCGGAAGGGAGCTTCAGAAAACGGAAGTATGCAGCCGCGGAACGTCTCTACAGCATCTACTACAAGTTGCGGCGCGAACGGGACGAAGCGGCGGTCGTCCGCAACCTGATCCGCTTTATGGCGGTGTTTTATACCGAATCCGAGCTGGATGATCGGTTTCGCGCAATGACCGCGGAGGCGGCGCAGAGTCCAGCCATCCGCGACGGACTGATGCTGGCGGTCGGCGAATCGCCGAAGATCAGCCGCATCTTCTCTGACGAGACTTGGCCGGAGCTCGATCAAATCTCAAAACGATCCGCGGCTATCCACCATGCGCACGCTAGAGGGATTCTAGACGACATTACGGCTGCGTTAGGCAAGAATGCGTTCGAGAGAGTCATAGAGATCGCAGACGGGTTTCTTTCTTCTGAGAGATCTGGCTTGGCACAAGCACCAGATTGGCTTCTTGCGCCAATTATATCGGCAAAAGCGTTTGCCTATGAAGGGTTAAATAAGCCCGAGGCTGAATTAGCGATCTACGACGAAGTAATCGAGCGCTTTGGTAGCGGCAAAGCGCCAGAGTTGCAGACACACGTCGCCATAGTACTGCTCCGCAAGGGAATCACATTGGAACAACTCGGCGAGGATAGGGCAGCGATTGCCACGTTCGATGAGATGGCCGAGCGCTTTGGAAACGGCAACACAACAGAACTCCAACAATGGATTGTGAGGGCGCTAGTCAACAAGGGGGGGGCGCTGGAGCGAATCGGCGATAGTGAAGCAGCGATTACCACCTACGACCAAGCAATCGAACGTTTTGGAAATAGCAAGACACTTCAGATCGACGTGGAGGTCGCAAGGGCGTTGGTTAGAAAGGGAATTGCACAAGAAAGAATCACTGAAAACAAAGCGGCGGTTGTGACTTTCGATGAGGTTACAAAGCGTTTTGGGAATAGCAGCGCGCAAGAATTCGATGAATGGGTCGCGAAGGCGCTAGTCGCAAAGGGTCTCGCGCTAGAGCGACTCGGCGAGAGTGCGGCGGCGGTTGCCGCCTACAACGAAGTAGTCACACGATTTGGTGACAGCGAGGCGCCTCAGATTAAGGGACACATTGTCAAGGCTTTGGTCAACATGGGATTCAGGCAAGGACTGCTCGGGGAAAGCAGAGCGGCTATTAGCACCTTTGATCGCGCAGCGGAACGAGTCGGTCGCAGCGACGACCCTGAACTTCAGATGCATGTGGCTATAGCGTTGGTCAACAAAGGAGTAAGGCTTGGCGTGCTTGGCGAAACAAAGGAAGCAATTGCGGCATTCGACGAAGTAATCGAACGCTTCGAGAAAAGCGATGCACCGGAACTCCAGGAAGGGATCGCAAGGGCATTGGTGACGAAGGGGTTTGCGTTGGAGAAACTCGGAGAAAATCAATCGGCTATAGCAATCTACGATCAAGCAATTGAGCGCTTTGGAGACAGCGACATACGTGAAGTTCAAGTGCAAGTCACAATAGCATTAATGAATAAGGGGGGCAAGCAGTTGCAACTCGGAGAGGCGGCGGATGCGCTGATTACCTTCGAGGAGATAATCGAACGTTTTGGAGACGACGACAATCCTAGTTTGCAAAGAAAAGTAGCCAACGCGTTGATGAGTAGAGGATTGGCGAATTATCAACTCGGTAAGGTGCAAGAAGCAATTTGCAACTGGGAGGAGTTGGTCAGGCGTTATGGAGACGGCAGCGTATCAGGTCTTCAAATACAAGTCGTAGAAGCCCTATTTCACAAGATCGAGGCGCAGGTGCAATTTGGTCGAATAGAGCATTCATTGCGGGAGTGCGATGATCTGGACAGAAGAATAGGAGTTATCTCACACAAAGATAAATCGATTGTAAGCTGGAGAGCAAAGTGGCTGAGGACTAAGACACTGGTCGTTCAAAAACAGCATCTGGATGCGATGAGTGTCTTGGAATCCGTATTTGCGGCATTCGACCCTGGCGTGGAAGCAATGATGCATGAGATGATCGCGCGCGTATTGGACTTGGTCGCGAACGGCGCCTCCGAGAGCGACATAGCAGAGATGTTTTCGCGCGATAGTCAGAAGGCCGACGCGCTGCTACCCCTTATCGTAGCTCTGCGGCAGCGTGCTGGGGAGACGGTCCATGCACCCGCCGAGGCGTTGGAAGTCGCAACGGATGTACACAAGATGATCGAGGCTAGGGTGAGTTCGATCGAAGCTGCCTCGCTTGGGGCACCTACATCGTAGAGTTGTCACGTTCCCCGAGCGACAAGACCTCATCATAGAGGGTCAGTTGGGGCCTAGGCGTCGACCGGAACGATGTCGCCGTCGGCGAGGCTCCTGAGCCGCTCGACGACGAATTAGGCGCTGTCGTCGAGCTCGGTTCCGAACAGGTGGATAAGGTAGGTACTGGAATCCACACGGTGTGTGGCGAGTTCTTGCATGACTGTCTTCGGCCGGTCGACGGGAACGGCGGGGATGACCTCTCGAGCGCCACCCTCCGCCCGGTATTCGGCTGATCTGTCCTCCTCGCGGCGCGAGGCGGGCCGGCCTTCTGGGCGGGAAGCCGGGGCCGTTCTCGGTGGCGATCGCCCCAGGCGCTGGCGGGCGGCAGGCAGGCGATACTTCCAGGAACAAGCGTGTGGCGGCTCGCGCGTATCCCGTGCAACATGGCGGGAATGCGATTCGGAGAGACCGCCGCGGGGGCCGGGCTGACAACGGCATTTCCTTAACGATTCGCCGTCATTTCCTTAAGGCCGCGCACTTGCACATTGGCCTCTTCGACCCGTTTAGATCTGTTTTAGCTCCTTTTTAGTTCCGGTTCATGTTTCCCGATACTGTCTCCGGCTCCACTTTCCGACGGGTTTTCTCGATCGGCGCGGGAACGACCGTGCCGGCCGAAGCCGCGCTAGGACGGCGAGGATCGACACCGCCGCGCGGCCGACCGTGTCGGCGAGCGAGACCGCGTGCTTGAGGATCATCTCCTCGAAGTTGAGGGCCAGTTTGGCCAGCGAGTTCGTAAAGTTCGTCTTCATTCGCTGCCGGTCGCTTTCGTCCATCTCGTCCAGAATGCCGTCGCCATGTTTGGAGACTAGGCGGGCCATGGCGATCAGGTTGAAGTGGGCGTAGAGATCCTAGCGGACGCCGCACTCGCTCCGGCCGTGGAATTTGCCCCCCTCCTCGACGCCCCATCGGCCGTGGTAGAGGTCCGAAAGGTCGTTCAGGCCGTAGCGGTCCGTATCGAGGAGGGTCGTGGCGAGCACGTAGCGCCTGCCGCCGGGTTCGCGGCCTGCAGCTTGCGCAGGGTGTCCTTTCCGGGAGCGATGCGGACGCGGGCGTCGTCGCGGAGATCGCCGACCGGAACCTGTCGAAGGCGGCGGTTCGCGGGTCCATGGCGGCAGGCCCGTGTCAACTCCAAGGCGAAAAAAAATTATCGCGCGCTAAGTCCAGTCGGCGTCGGGGCCGGAAGGTTGCGGGAAGTTCAGCAGATTTCCCTGGCAGCTTCGGCGGCGACCGCAATGGTTTCATCCAGCACGTCATCGGAATGTTCGCATGATATGAACCACGCCCCCCGTTCCAGCGCCCGTACGCCTCGCTTTAGCATGGCATGGCAGAATTGCGCATACAGCGGCTTATCAATTGCCGCGAGATCACGATAATCCCGCGCTGACTCCGTCAGACCGAATCCGATGTGGACGAAGCCCGGGAAACCGACTGCCGAGGCCTTAATACCGGCATCCATTGCCGCCTTCGCCAAACCGTCCTTCAGTTTCTCGCTTTTTGCCTCGAGGTCGGCATGAAAACCCGGTGCCGACACGGCTTCAAGCGTGGCAACTGTCGCAGCCATGGACGGCAGTTGCGAATTGTAGGTACCGCCGTGCAGAACGCCGCCAGTCGCGAACAATTCCATGAGTTCAGCCCCGGCGGCGATCGCGGCCACCTGAAAACCGTTCGCCATGGCTTTCGCAAATGTCGCAATATGCGGAGTGATCCCGTACAATTGCTGCGCACCGCCAAGCGCAAAACGAAATCCGGTTATCGTCTCATCGAAGATCAGGAGTGAGCCATACTTCTCGCATGCCGCCTTGGCTCCCTCTAGAAATCCGTTGTTTGGGGCGATGCCGCCGGAGTTGCACATCGCCGGCTCCATGATCACCGCGGCAACATCTTCCCGGGCGAGCCGGTCCTTGAGAAGATCGAGGTCATTCCAAGGAAGAATCGAAAGGCCGGAGCCTGAATTCAACTCTTGCCCGCGGCTCAGGAGAATCGCGTTGGGCGCTTCCTTTGACCCGGCTACATCCAGAGGCGGGATGATCGACCACAACACATTGTCGAACCAGCCATGATAGTGACCTTCGAATTTGACAATGATCGATCGGTCGGTTGCGGCTCGAGCCAAACGCAGCGCGCCCTGGACAGCTTCGGATCCGGATCCGGAAAATCGTACGCGCTCGGCCGCCGGAACGACATCGCACATGAGGCGAGCCGCGTTAACTTCCAGATGGCTTTGCCCGCCGAACAGAATGCCGTGCTGCATGTGCTGGGCAACTTTCTGCCGGACCGCTGCCGGATTGTGGCCGAGAATCATCGGCCCCATCCCAAGATAGTAGTCAATCAGCCGGTTGCCATCTACATCGAAGAGAAACGGCCCTTCCGCGCGCTCGAACGCCAGCGGTCCAGGCAGCATGCCCAGACGAAAATTGCTGCTTACGCCGCCAGCGAGATAATTTGCGGCCTCCGCGATGAAGGCACGGGATTTTTCAAAGGAATTGGATGACACGCCATCTCTCCATAATACTATGTATAACTAATTGTATTCGTTATCGTATATTAAAGAATACGTCAATGAGCAGCGACCTGCTGACGCGCGGAGGAAAATCGATTTCCCGAATTGATGAATGGAGCAACTGCTTCGAGCGGCCAAAAGGCTACCAACTCGGCCACTCCGAAAAGTCCGCGATCACTCGATCTGACTAAAACCTTCATTATTTTCTGCGTTTACTCACCCCGGAGCATGAAACTCGCGTGTGGCTGACGGTTTTCGGGACGATGTCGCGTGGTGGCGCTGTTGGCGGAACCGGAGTATACTGTGGCCCATGGATCGGGTGGCGGCGGCCAGGGGAAAGTGTGCCCAAAGCCCGAAAAGAGTTTCAGAGAAAATCGGTGCCAGCCAGCCATCAATGCGCGTCGACAACCTCCTGCTTATTGTATTCGCGAAATTCAATCAGCGGCAGTTGACAAGCTGAACCCGTGCGTGGTCAAACTGAAACGGCTGACGCGGTGGATGCCGCTTCATTCGCGGATTTGTTAGGAACGCTGCGCCCCTTTAGAATGATGCTAAAGTTACTAGACTGTGACGACGATGACGGATCCGGTCGCTTGGTACGATGCGAATTTCGAGACAGTGATAGCGCAATATGAGGCGCTGACATCCGAAGCTGTCCACGGCTGGATTCAAGATTTGCTGCCAAAATCCTCAGCCGCGGTCCTGGACATCGGCGCCGGTAGCGGACGCGATGCCGCTTGGTTGGCGGCCAAGGGCCATGATGTAGTCGCCGTCGAACCGTCCGCATCTATGCGAACTGCCGGAGCTAGCTTGCACGCCCGCGCATCCATTCGATGGATTGATGACAGACTGCCGGCACTCGCCAAAGCTTCAAAATTCGACCTTTCGTTTGACTTGATCCTCCTAAGTGCCGTTTGGATGCATCTGGCCGAAGATGATCGGCCTAGAGCATTTCGAAAAATAGTAAATCTGCTTAAGCCGGGCGGGCTATTGGTGATAACCTTGCGCATGGGACCTGTCGACCGTGCTCGAGGCATCCGCCGGGTCCTTCTGGAAGAGGTCGAAGATTTGGCTCGCGACCACGGCGCCTTCGTCGAAAGGCGCGCCGAGGCAAAGGATTTACAGGGACGCGAAAACGTCCGCTGGATCCAGCTAGCCATAAGACTGCCTGACGACGGAACCGGAGCGCTTCCGTTATTGCGACATGTCATCTTAAATGACGACAAGAGTTCAACCTATAAGTTGGCGCTTCTTCGAACGCTGTGCCGATTGGCGGATGGCGCCGCCGGGTTTGCATGCGATCACGATGACGAATTTATCGCCGTGCCCCTTGGATTGGTGGCACTAACGTGGATTCGGCTATTCAAGCCGCTTTTATCCGCCAATCTTCCGCAGCACCCTACAAATGTTGGCCTTAATCGCCTCGGGTTCGTTAAGGAGGGATATCGAAAGCTCACCGATGTCTCGCATCAAAACTTGCGCGTAGGCATCACATTCTCGGAAGAGCGCGGCGCAGCCCTTCATCGAGCGCTGAAAGATGCAGCGAATACAATTGCGCGGATGCCCGCCACTCACATCTCCTACCCCAACGGATCACCGGTATTCCCGGTCATAAAACCTGGGAGGCTAGTTCGCCCACCTCAAATCAAGTTGGATGACGCCTACCTTTTCCACTTTGGCAGCATGCTAGTTCCAAGACATCTTTGGAAAGCGCTGCGGCGTTTCAGCGCATGGGTCGAACCGGCTCTTGTCTCTGAATGGAGTCGTCTCATAAGATCCTACGCTGCAAGCCAGAATGTCGAGGTTGACGGTGAAAAAATTGCAGCTTCGATGGTATGGGACGAGCCCACGCGGTATGTAGGTTTAGCACGGGAGCGAGCGCTCCATATGTTGACCGATGGCAGTCTGAATTGCGTTTGGAGCGCTCGTAAACTGGATGATCGTTGTTTGGATATTGACCATTGCCTCCCTTGGACGGCGTGGACGTGCAGCGATCTTTGGAATTTGATGCCCGCGCATCGGGCTGTAAATCAGCATGAAAAAAGGGCTCGCCTGCCATCGGACCGGCTTCTTCAGTCCGCTCAGGATAGAGTTATCAGCTGGTGGAAGGAAGCTTACGTCAGCGATGACGCGCCGATTGTATCGGAACGATTCTGGCTCGAAGCGAAATCAAGCCTGCCGACTGTTGGCTCCGACGACAAAAGACTGAGCGATGTCTTCGAAGCAGTGTGTCTTCAGCGATTTCGATTGAAGAATGACCAGCAAGTACCGGAATGGTCGGGCGAGCGGCATATGCAAGTTGATAAATAAAAGACGGACCGTGCCTCTCTTCACGCTGGATTAGCCGCCCGACCTCTTTCCTCGCCTTGATCCAACGCATCCGACTTTGCTTCAACCGATTAGTTCCGCGCTTCGGATTCCCGATCTCGAACTCGTCGGGAAAGCCGAATGTCACTGCCCGGCAAACTTGGAATTCAGCTCTGCCGATTTTTGAATTATCGGTATGCCAAGGTCCATTGACTCTGCAATCGAACCGTTAGCGTACGCATTTGGCAGCAATTGCCAGACCGGTGCTCCAAGCGATCTCCACCAGCGCGCAATCGGGTCGCTCCTTCAGCTGGGCCAGCAGCCGCTCCGCCTTCTCCCCATGGCCAACGGGCCAGTTTCTTTGCGGCAGCATGTCGTCGACGAAATAGAAGCCGCCAGGTTTCAAACGTTCCCAGACGATTTCAAAACTCTCGTATTTACCCGGATTGGCATCTGCAAAAATCAGGTCGAATGAATGGTCTTTGCGTCCCTCCAGCCAGACTAGGGCGTCTTCGAGGACAAACTGCACCCGAGGATCGTCGCCTAGGAACCGCTGCGCAACGGCCGAAGCCTTGCGGTCGATATCGATCGTATAGAGCCGAGAGGCGTCGTCCATGCCGTCTAGCAGCCAGGACGTGCCGACCCCGGTCCCGGTTCCAAGTTCGAGAATCCAGCCGGCCGGCTTGCCGGAGGCGAGAATGCGCAAAAGCGCTCCGGTGTCGCGCTCGGAGTGTATGTCAAATCCTAATTCGTCCGTTGCCCGCTCTATTCGTTCAAGCTGCGGAGGCAACCGGGCGCTGTTGTTCGTCTGCATTGCGACGGCCCCAATTTGATTCGCAGGTTCGATACTACTGCCCGGCATCGCGGCGCGAAAGCCCTGTTTGGTTCGGCGATCCGTGCCGTGGCTCGCAAAGCCCGGGAATTCGCGACGGATATTGAACCCGTTGAAGATCAGCCTAGTCGCGAGATCGAAATTCGACCGCGATTGGAACTCCGGTCGGGGCGGGAACCGGATGCCAATGCATCGCCGAGCGGTAACTGCGCATGAAAGGGCTTCGGCAATTTCGGGAAAACCGCAATTGGCTATGATCGAATTGGCGCAGGCCGGATTTGTTTTAGGACGAGGCGTGTCCCGCCCGGCGTTGCAGTCGAGGCGGCTGGAGCTGAAGACGACGAGCTTCTCCAGGCGGCGCCTGAGCCGCCGGCAGAATTCCGAAGTCCAGGAGACCGTCGCCCCGCTTCCCGGCAACACCCGCAGCGAGCTGTGCAAGACGAACTGCCAGCATCTCAACTGGAAGTCCGCGAAGGGTTCGTACATGGTCGGCGCCTGCCTGGGGATGCTGGAGCATCTGGAGTGTCACGGCATCGTGAAGCTTCCGCCGAAGCGGGAGAGCATGGTTCGCAATGCCCCGGCTTTGCGACGAGCGCATTTTCGCCCCCGCAAAGAGCGCGTGAAATACTGGCGGAACATCTGTCTACAGCATTGTGCGGCCAACTTGACACTCGACGCGCCGAAGATTCTTTTTTGAAATTTAGGAGTTTCAAGGCCAATCCGTCCGAAAAAATCGATTGGCGGCATGATGGGCTTATTAGCGAAACTTGAGAACAGCGGGTCGACGCCAAGTTCGAGACCGGCCTGCGCCATGAGAGACGGGCGATAGGAATCGTCGCGGCCAAACGCCGGGGCGCCTACAATGGCCGACCCTCTATGCTGGCTTTCTCCCCATAGGTAGCCAACAGAATCCCGTGGTCAAACTCGCTTGTTCGAGCGGCAATGCGCCTCGCAACTGCATAGAACGCTCTGCGCTCTGCAGGCTCAGTCCAGAATTTCAGTCGCCAGTCGGCTTTCAAGAAGCTCTTCTCTTTCGAGCAGGTAGATCTCGTCGGGCGGCGTGTTCAACGAGTAAATCATGAGCCGCGGATCGATATCCATTTCAATAAGATATTCCAGCGTCTGGCCTTGTCCCCGCTGAATGTTCTCGACAGCGAAAAACACAGGCAGGAAGCCCGGCTCCTCATAGTAATGCTGATGCATGCCGACAGCCGATGCCGCGGAAACCAGCCGCTTCGCGCCGCCGGCAAGAATGTACGGGCAAGCCGAAAAACACGCGGTTCCAGGCAGCATGATTGTATCGCCTCCGATTTCGCGCACTCTCCGGCCAATTTTCAGCGCCTCGCTGACGACGCCCCCTGGACTGTTCAGCGCGAGTTTGCTCGGAGACTTTTCCATACCGGCCAGGAAGTTCGAGAAACGCTGCGAATCTCCCGATTCGACCGGGCCGTGGATCAACACTATTTCGCCATGCTCGCCAGGATTGATCAACTTGAACTCAAGCTGCGGCGGCAAATCATTTGGAAGCTCGATCCCGGGCGGCAATGTCTTTTCCGTGTATTCAGGAAGAGTGCGCGGATCGTAGCGCCGAACTTGATCGCCGGGTGCCGCGGGACCGAAGCGCCTTGTGCCGTCATCGCCAAACCGTGGCAGCAAACGAGTTGATACGTCGAAAAAAACAAGGGCGACAGCAAGGGTTGCTTGAAGCAGCAGGATCCATCGAAGCCCGCGCCGGACGGAGATGCTGGAAAAAGAAGCCAATTAACTCTTCGAGTCGAGCTTTTCGGAAGCTGCGGCATCGGATCCGGATACCCGGCGCAGCAATTCGGCATCCGCCGCTCCCATTGATGCCTCAACTTCCTTCATGGCGTTGATCGCGGCCTTAAGGTCGGCAAGGGTTAGCGTATCTTCGATACCCAGGCCGTCGCGCCCCCGCCTGATCGAGGCTTGCGCAACCGCAACCACAAACACCAGCACCGCCGGCAACAAGTCGATTGCGACAGCGCCCGCCCATGCAGGCACAAAACTGCCCGCATACTTGATCACGGCGTCAGCGCTCGAAATCGGATTATAGGCGGTTTCCTGTGGCGGCTCGATCTCCAGTACCTTATCCGCCGCTCTTCTGAGCGTCTGGCTCCGTTGATCAAGCGCATTCAATACGGAACTAATGGTGGAAGACTGGGCTTCCCGGATCTCGGTGCTTCGTCCATCAAGTTCCGGCAGCACTACAGAGGCGGGCAGGTCCCCGGCGGCACTCGCGACGAGTGAAGCAACCGAGCTTTGATTTAGGTTCTCAATGACGCCCGCCAACCTAACGCTTTCCTCGGAAAATGCCACGGATCGCTGGTCCACCGGCCCCGGCGCGACCGTCAGAGCCCGCATGCGACCCAGAATCTCCAGCCCGTCATCAAATGCAATGTCGATCAGGGGCTGCTGTTCAGCGATCTGCTTTTCGAGGTTGCGCAACTCCTTGGTTTTTTGCGTCAGCACGCGGAAAACGGCGCCCTCGCCTGCAGTACCGGAGAGCTCGCCAACCCGTTCCTGCTGTGCCAGTGCCTCAAATGCTTCTCGCGCTCGCTGCACTTCCCGGCCCAGCGCCTGTCCGGACAAAGCGATTTCGTGCGCTTTCTCCAGTGCCGCCTGGTAATCGCGAACGGTGTTGGCAAGATGTTGCTCAACGGCGGCAGACCCTGCTAGGGCGGCTGCATTTAGCCAGCTCGACATTGCTATAATGCCAAGCGATCCCAAAAGCATTGAAGCGCCGAGGCCAAGGAGGCCGGCGGTGCTGCGCATCGAAGGCAAGAGCCGCAGCATATAGCTCCAGAAAACGAAGATGCCGACCGAAACCGCAATGGAATATGCTACCGCTGCGAAGAAACTCATGGCCCCTGTATCCTCCAGCAGCGAAGATACGCCCAAGTAAGTGTAAATGCCCGACGCGATAGCCAGGACGCCTAAAGCCGCCGACGTCAAAGTGTCCAGCCACGCTAGGTGCCCTTCCAGTTCTTTCGCGGTTCGCAGGCCCTTCGCTTCCGCCGGAGTTAGTTCTTTCGCGTTATTTGCCATGGCCCTTAAACCTTGTCATCGCGTTTTAATTACGCGAACTTTAACCTATCATCATCTATTCCCGATGTATTCAAGGCAAATGGAGGACTACTCCGTGAAAGTGCTGACAGAACCATGGCAATCGCTTTTGAAGTTTCGGCTATTTCACGACTTGCGGCGCGCGGGCCGGGCGGAAATCGCCCGTGGGCAGGGCCGCGGTCTCCGAGAGCGCGAAGGCGAAGGCCCGAACCAAGCGGACGGCCGGCGGGCTGCCGGGGCCACTCCATGGACACGCCGCTCGCCGACCTGGAGACGCCGACGCTCAACGAGGTGCCGCTGCCGGGACAGCCGGACAAGCAGCTTTAGAATGACGGTGCGCTCCACCAAGGTCCAGATAGAAGCCTTCCGCCTGCTCGTCATCAACGCGGACAAGGATGTCTGCATACAAATGGCAGGTTGAATCGTCAAAAAACCTAGGAAAACAAGGCCGAATGAGGCTTTTCCTTAAATGAAGTTCCTACTAAAAGATGGAAATTGGAATTTGACTAGTTACGTCAAAAAAATTGTTCGGTCAGCACCCATCATTAAGATAGAAGTAATTTTCTTACCAAATTAGAAACCTGCCGACATCTCGAAAACTTAATCCGAAAGGAAACTTGAAGACATGCAGAATGCCAAACAGACGTTCTTGACAGCACTGCGTACTTACGCCGATGTAGCAAGCAGTACCGATTTGGACGAGAATTTACTCCTTCAGGGTGCGGAGATTGCGGATCGCATTCGTGATTTCCGCGTGTTGGTGCCTGTTGTGGGATCGTTCAACGTCGGCAAGACAACCCTTATCAATACCTATCTGAACCTAAGCAATGGCCGAGGACTGCCAACCGATATCGTACCTCAGACGGCGTTGGCGACCGAAATCCACAGAGCTCAGGACAATCAGGCAGACGGGGTCCAAATATTTGACAAAGACGATCAATTAATTGCTGAGATGGATATCGATGCATTCAGGCGAATTGGTCGGGACGAATTGTCTGAAATGCCTGAGAACGCACGTTTCGCGAGGGCGCGATTGAAGACTAACGTGCTTGACTTCAATACGCAAATTATCCTCGTCGACATGCCGGGACTGGACTCCGGGGTGCAGACTCACAATGCGGCAATCCAGCGCTACCTTCCCCATTGTAGCTATTTTTTTTTGGTAGTTGATATCGAACGCGGGGCATTAAGAGAGAGTGAAATTCTTCAACTGCAAGAATTTCTCGAACAGGAAGTCGAGTGTACCGTCCTCGCAAACAAGGCTGATAGGAAACGTAAAGATCACGACACAGTGACTGCATACGTCGGCGAACAGGTTCGCGTTGCATTCGGCAAGCAAATCCAAGTACATGCCGTATCTGCGCGAAAGGGCGAAATCACGGCTTTTTCGAAGGCATTCGAGTCAATCAACCCGGATCTCGCGCTCCGGAATTACTGGCGCCGGCAACTGCTTAACATTTTTGATCAAGCGGTCATCAGCCTGCACACGCGCTACAGTGCCCTAAACGTCTCATCGACGGAAGCTGAGAGCATCATCAGTCGACTAAAGCAAGAGCAAGAAGAACTCGAAGAGAAGCTGGCGGATGATGAGCGCAAAATCAGGACAAAGTATTCAGACCGGGCAACCAACATCATTGTGAGAGAAGTGCGCAACGAGATTTGCGGACATGCAGACGAACTTGCGAATTCATTTGAATCTGGCGGATCAATAGAATTCGAACAGCACTTAAATCAACTGGTTCGCTCCAAGCTAAACCACTCGCTTCACAAAGCAATTCTTGAGACTCGGCAGGACATCGAGACGCGGTATAAGGTCAACGTAGATGACTTGTACAGCCAGATTCGACGAGTCGTGGAGAGTGATACGGCAAAGCGAGACGCGACAAGAGAGGATGTCGATAATGCCATAAGGGAGGCAGGCGAAAAAACGTCGCGAGCACTCGATAATGCGGTAAAGAATTTAAGTGACGGTACAAGGAGCAAGGGTTTCTCTACTATGGTCGACGCGTTGGTAATTTCGACTTCGGTGGTCTTTCCTTGGCTTAATGTAATATATGTACTTGGGTCGTGGATTCTGGATCAGTTTGGGGAGGACGAACGCAAACGAAAACAACAACAAGCATTACGATCGCAGATTGTGAACGTACTTGCACCCAAGGTGGCAACAGACTTACGACGAATGGTCACCGAAGATTACGCAAAGGTTGTCGAAGAACATCTGTCTTGCCTGAGAGCGGACATGAATGCACGTATCAATCGGGTGAAGGCCGACATCGAAAAGGGTCAAGCGGAAATTGAAGCCGGAAAGCGGGAAGTTGATGCAAGAAGGGAAAGCTTAGAACGCGCCGTTTGCACGCTGTCAGAAGCGAGAGAGAGGATTAGAGATGCTTGAGAATCACGACAGAACTACCATGGATGTCGAGGCATCCTACCGTAATCTCCTCGTGCCTCTTACTGAATTGGAAAGTTTGCTGACATCTTACAAAGACGTGATCGATGGTGATTATGACTTGGAAATCGTGGAAACCATTCAATCCTTGCGCGAGGCTGAGCAGAATCTGGCTAAGGACAAATTGCTCCAGTTGGGTGTGGTGGGCCAGGTCAACGCAGGCAAGTCTTCTTTGCTGAACGTACTTCTGTTCGAAGGAAGGGAGGTGTTGCCGCGGGCGGCGACGCCTATGACGGCATCGCTTACCAAGATTCAGTGGAGCGAATGCGACGCGGTCGAGGTCGAGTATTTTAGTCAATCGGATTGGATGGAATTCAAACAGTATGCCGAGAAGTACCGGGTTCAGGCCGAACGATCTGAAGAGTCCGACCAAAGAATAGCCGGACAAGGGCGTGCGTCGAAAAAAAAGGTCTCGGAGTTGTGGCGCGCTTCGCACGAATTAGTGGATACGGCCAGGCGTGGGCAGATCCGGGTGGCGGAATACCTCGGTCGCAAAGATTGCCGTGACGCATCAAAAGTCGGACTGAACGAAATTCTCTGTGATCTAGTGGGCGTAGAAGGAAAGCTCACTCCCTTGGTGAAGAGTGTTACAATCCGATGCAAGCATGGGATACAGGGTCTCAACATCGTAGACACACCGGGAATCAATGATCCGGTTGCTTCACGGTCCAGGGAAGCAAAAAAATACCTCAAGAATTGCGACGCAGTGTTGATGCTAAGTTATACGGGTCAATTCATGGATGCCGAGGATATGAAGTTGTTGCAGAGGAGTTTGCCTGACGCGGGAATCCAAAAGACTCTTGTTATCGGAAGCAAATTTGACAGTGTTCTAATTGACGTATCCCGCGATAAAGGTGGCGACCTCCAGAATGCTCTTGAGTACACGGCCAGTACTCTCAGGGATCAAGCCATAGGTTTGATTCATCCACAGAGTGACAAGAATCAAAACATAAGCGAGAAGGAAGAAAATGTGAAGTTTGTTTCCGCTCGGTGCGCTTCTCTCTTGTTGAGGCCAGCAGACGCATGGAGTGACGACGAGCGAGAAGTGTTCAAAAACCTATGCGAGGCTTACCCTGACTGCCTTGATACGGCAGACGGCGAAGTCAACGAGCAAATTAGGCGTCATCTCTCGAAAATTGGGAATCTAGATAGCATAAAGGACTACATCAATGGCGTTCGAGCGAACAAACATGCAATCATGGAAGACAAAGCCAGCAAGTTTCTTGATGAGAGCTTGCGCCAGCTGAATCAGCAGCTTGAACATTTGGAAAAAGACTTGGATACTTCCTACCGAGATCTGGATAGTGGTTCATTCGCAGATGTCGAAGAGAGAATTCATAGGCTCGAGTCGGTAACTGATAATCTTGAGGATCGTTTGAAGGAGAAATGGATCGACCTTTTGGAAAATCATTTACAGAGTCAATTTCGTTGGGTTACGTTACGGACATCTAATGAAAAGACATCAAAAACAAATGAATTAAATAGTCTTTTTACTGAAGTGATTCGAGAAGTCGAAAGGAATTTGCCCGGCATAATTAACTGGCTCGTAAGGAATTTAGTCGGTGGCGGCACCGAAACATGCACAGACAAAGTGAAAGTAGAAAATGAGATCGAAATACGAAGTGCTGTTGACGATTTTATCGAATGTATCCGAGAGGTCTTCGACACGTCCGTGACGAAACTGTTTCAGCAAGAATTTCGAGAAAGTGCCAGACTAGAAATGAACGAGGTTGCCGCGAAATGCGTAACGAGCGATGTGGCAACTGATTTGGATATTGAGACAGTGAAGCGTTTGATCTGGCGTGCGGTGGGTCAACTTTGCAATTCGGCGAAATCTAGCCTAAAGCGCGCTAGTCAGGAATTGTATGAAAAAACAGGAGGCGAGAGAGGTGCAAATTCACTTTTACAAAATGCTTTCCCCGAGGGGGAAGCTATTGTGTGGGGGCAGGATGCCTTGAAACGCATCGCAGCTGTTAGTCGAGAATCGACGGGAGATGCGGAAAAAGAAATATTCGACATCGGCGAAAAAATTAATTCCGGTCTCCTGCCGGCAATCAAACAGAGCATTGGCTCAGAAAGGAGGCGTCTCGAGCAGGACCTGAAACACCGAAAGTTCAGGCAGCAGCGTTATAAGTACGCTCTAGACGCTGTCAGACAATGTCGTAATCGGTCATTTAAAGTGAAAATCAAGTAAGACAATGACGAAGAATTCGAAGACGCTCGCACGCCAAGTATACCGACCGAGCAAGGAATCCCTTAACACTCCTCCAGTTCGTTTACTGTCCGTGCAGCAACAGCTTGCGGAAGCAAGCGTTGATTTGGAGAATGCGCGTATAGCCGTTGGGGTGGTCGAACGACAGGTAGAGACTCTCGTCGAACATATTCCTGCCATGAGAAGGGCGATGTCATCTTTATCGGACCATTCGCCCGAGATTGCAAGCGAAATTCTGGATGCATTCTCCAATGTCCTCGCAGGAATGCGGACAGGACAGCATGAGTCAGAGAATTACATCAAGAAGTTGTCAGATCATGCGTTACGCTTCCGTCGCCTACGTGCGTTTGTCGACAAATTTTTGCTGTCAATCAAGGTCAACGGCAGTTCCGGAATTCCAGAAAGTGTAGATGCCGTGTGCGACAATCTCGACCGGAACAACACTTGGACACGTGATTCATTGGACGAAATGGAGGTGTTTCTGAAGGACTTGCGGCAGGTCACACAGTTGAGGGAGCGGCACAGTTCGCAAATGATGGCAGTTGTGGATTCGACACGTTCGTTCTTGGTGGAAGCCCAATCCGGCGAGTGGCAGCGACAGGAGAGCGATGCACTTCGATTGTGCAGTGCCGTTGAGAACAAATTGTACAAAGCGATATCTGAAGTGGAACAGTGTAGGGACTTCGTCAGTTCCTTGATCGACCACTTTAAATTGCTCGGATCGATCATGTCAGCCGAACCTGGCGTAAACGGCAAAGTCGAGAACTCTTTTCAGGAGTTCAAATTACTTCTTTCTGAGTACTACGAAGAGTCGCATCAAGACAATTTTCCCGCTGAGGCAGAAGCTTATTTGGACCTGTTGAACGTCCAGTCTAGACTGGCGCGGGTGCGGCTTGCACCTCGTCTTGCGAACAAACACATCGTGGCTGTCGCAGGAGGGTTCAGCAGCGGAAAGTCCAGCTTCATCAATTCTCTAATTGGCCGGGAGTCTAGTCTGCTTCCTGCAGATATCTCGCCGACAACGTCAATCCCGACCTATGTTTACCACATGCCCGGCGAGCCGATGGACATTGCTTTGTTCAACATCATGGGCGGTAAGCAGCGGCTCGATGAGCGAACACTGCATACCATCTCTCACAAGTATGAGGAGTACTTCGGGATACCTCTAAATCAGATTGTGGACCGCATTGTGGTTTCTACGCCGAAGTTGCAAGACTGGGGTCGGGTCGCATTTGTGGACACACCCGGGTACACCAAACCAGAGGGAGACCAAGTAGCGAAACGTGATGTCGATCTGACTTTAACCGAGGTGATTTCCTCCCAATATTTGGTTTGGCTAGTTGATTGCGAACAGGGAACATTGACAGACACGGACATTAACTACATTAATCGTTTCCATGAACGGCAATACGGAGGCGTGCGGAAAAACGACGGAAGCGTCTATATCGTTGTTAACAAGGCCGACAAAAAGCCAGCGGTCCAGTGCGAGGAAATACTCGGGCATCTTTCCGAACTTGCTGTGAAAGTTGGCATTCCATGCTCGGGGATTGGGATGTACAGTGCTCGTTTGGGCAAATGGTACAATTTCGTCGACAAGTCATTCGACGACTTCCTAAACGATATATGCGCTCGCGAGCCTGATCTGGGACTCAAGGCAGAAGTGCATCGGGTCTTGAAGCAATACGTAGAGTTCCACCGTATTGGTTTCCAGGAATGCAAATCTCGCAGAGGCTTGCTCAAACGTCTCGGATTATTGGTAGACGATGAACTGCGACAAGCAGACAAATTGGTCCTAGAAATCTCGGAGTTTTGTACAGCTCTGGAGCTAGAAGAAGATCAACATAAGACGCATGAAATTGCCTATGCTTCGTTACTTCGAAGGTTTAACGAATGTATGGATCGTTTTCTGACACAACTTGAAGGTGTCGAATTGCCGACATGAAGCCAATTCAAAGATCGATCCTATACCGAGGCCCTGTTGGGCTGTGTGTTAGGTGGCTTTGCCGAATTCCATCTAATTTCGAGACAATTTAGTGAGAGCGCATTGCCTTCGTGACCTTTTCCGAACGGGCAGGCGAATCTCCGGCTCTTCAGGACTACATCGGTTGAATTTGCCAACAATTTTGTGTTGGCTCTAGTTCTCGAACCCGCTAGATTCGATGCTTACCAGAACCGTTCCTGCAGTCGGTTGACGGGGTGAGATAATTGATTAGAACTGCGTTTCAATTAAGGCGTAGTGCCGAACCGGGCAAGCAGATGAAGTCCATGCAAATTGGGCCTAGGCGCGGTTTCGACCAAATCAGGCGAGGCGAACAATTGCGAATGCGACGGGGAAAAGATTTGTCGAGTCAGTCTCAGCAAAGAAGAACGCGAGTAGCTTCCTCAATCGCGGGGGAAAATCAGCGGCGCAGAAGCGTACGCTAGCGCGCATCCTTTTACTTGTGGACGAGGCGAGAAGAGAATATCCGCACACGAAACGGATGAAAAGACCGCGACCGTTGAGCGCGTGCGCAAGCTCTGCGTCGTATACGGGATCGAGGCGACGATCGGCCGCCGCGAGCCAGCGAACTGCAAGGCGATGTAACGGAAGGGTGCCGGCGAGGCAATGGTATTTCCTTTACCGGCCGGGTGCCGTTTCCGCCGGAGGCGCTCGCAAATCGTGCGGGCAAGCTCCCGGCGGTCGTTGCCGGGCAGCAGCTGCACCATTTCCCGAATCTGGGCGATCTTCCTACGCGTCTGCTTCATGATGAAAAACGTTGCGGATTTGAGTCTTTCGATGCGCGGATCCAACGCGATTCTACGGTACGCGGACTAGTACTACGTCAAAATTGAAATAGCGGATATGCGGCCCTGTTCAAGGCTTGCATTTCCCGAAACCCGTAGTATGCTCCCGGCAACAAAGTTCAAACAACCGGTGCGGACGGGAATTCCGGAGGCTTGAGCAGGGCTCCGACGGTTCGATAGGTTTCGCGAAACGATTCCGGCCGACCGGGCACGGAGGGAATGCAGGCCATGGAGATCGCCGGCAGGAAGAAGCATCGCGTGAAGCTGAAGAGTGAGGAGCGCGCCGCGCTCAGGTCGGTTGTTGACGGACAGGGATCGAAGGAGCGCCGCCGCCGCGCCCATATCCTGCTCCTTGCGGACGATAACCGCAAGGACGGAGCCCTGGCGGATGCGAGCATCGCTTCGGTACTCGACGCCGCCGTCGCGACTGTTGAGCGCGTGCGCCGTCGCTACGTCCTCGACGGCCTCGAAGCCGCCCTAGGCCGCCGCCCGCAGACGAACCGCAAGCCGCGCAAGCTGGACGGCGAGGGCGAGGCGAAGCTGACGATGCTGGCCCGCTCTGCGCCGCCGGACGGATGCGCCCGCTGGACGCTGAACCTGCTCGGCGAGCGGCTGGTGGAGCTGGAGGTCGTGGACAGCATCTCGCACGAGACGGTCCGCCAGGTTTTAAAAAAAACAGCATCAAGCCCTGGCTGAAGGAGTGCTCGCGCAGTCCTCCGAAGGAGAACGAGGACTTTGCCTTCGCGATGGAGGACGTGCTCGAGGTCGACCACCGCGACTTCGACGACGGTACCGTTTCGGTTTGCATGGACGAGGCGAGCAAGCAGCTGACCAGGGAGGCCCGCGCGCCGCTGCCGACAAGCCCCGGCCAACCGGCCATCTACGATTTCGAATGCGAGCGCAACGCCGCGGCGATTCCCGTCGACTGGCGGTTCAGGACAGAGGACGCTCGCGTGAAGCTGAAGTCGCTTTACCCAACGATACTATGTTGAAAGAGTACTAGGCGCGGCGGATCCGCCGCTTGGCGGGTTCGCGCTGGTGAGTTAATTTTTTTCTGTCCAGCTTCCCCGTAAAATTTCCCGCGTCGAATGGCCGCAGCGAGGAAAAATTTCCCGCGCAGCGGCTAAATCCTAAAACAATTGGGAGGATGAACGCCGATCAGGAATACTCCGCCGGTACAAGACTTCGACAAATTGGCAGGTCTCTATCTAGTGGCAAGGCTACGACCTGCCGAGTACGCGAAGCTTGGTAGATCGCGCTGGCAAGTTCAATGGACCGCAAGCCATCCTCCGCCGTTGAAGGTGCAGGGCCTCGGCCGTCCAGACATTTTCCGAGCGCATTGAACAGCCCCTCATAACCGCTTTCAACCTTTCCAATGCCGGCAACTACGCGATCTATCGCCTTTTGGTTTTTGCGGCTACGCGCAGTGAAACGCCAGCCCATTTGGCCGGGTTCATATGCGGATGTACCACTCTCCGCGGTCGCATGCTCGAACACAATCTTTAAGCGCGAAAAATTACCGGCGGAGCCGAGCGTTACAGAGCTCGTAAGAAGCGCGCCATTAGCCGCCGCGAGGCACACCGCCGCGCAGTCATCCGTTTCAATCGGGTTGACCCTGGTGTCGAGCATCGCCGCAACTTGAACTACGGGGCCTACGATCTCTGTAGCAAGATCGTGGATGTGGACCGCATGCCCCAGCACGGCGCCGCCAAGTTCGCTCCTCCAGCGTCCTCGCCAGGGATTCGCGTAATAGTCAGCAGTCCTGTCCCAATGAGTTTCAAGGGTGCCTGCAAGCGGCCTGCCCAGGAGATCTTCCTCTTTCAATCGAAACAGAGCGGCAAGTCCGGCGCCGTACCGGTATTGGAAGACAGGTACGAATAGTTGGCCGCTTTGCGCCGCCGCTTCGGCAACTCGCTCGGCTTCGGCAACGCTTCCGGAAATGGGCTTTTCGCAAATCACGTGTTTTCCGGCTTCGAGAGCGTTCAAGGAAACCGGAACATGCAAAGCGGGCGGAAGGCAGATATCCACAATGTCGACATCATTAGCATTGAGCGCCTCGGCGATTTCGGAGACAATTCGCGGATGGCCGGCTCTGGAGGCGAGCGCCGCGGCCGCCGCGGCATCGGAATCGCAGATGCATGTCACTTCGAATCGGTCGCCCAGCGACTGATACCCGGCCAAGTGCCTGCAGCCGACCCCGGAGCCGAGAATGGCAACCCGGTACCGCATCTATGCGAGGTTCCCGAGGCGTATGGCTTTCGCTTGCGCAGTCAATGCAAGCTCCGTCACTAGGAAGCAATGCTCCTGCGCCATTGCGTTTTCCGTCCTGTTAAGAACATCGTCGGCAAGATTTCGAAAATACGGCAGATCGCATCCGCTGGCATCGATATGCTCGCATCGGGTGCCGTTAACCAAGAAAACGTGGTCCGTACCCGGCCGGCCATCTATATCGACGTACTTGCGCAGTTCGATGTATCCCTCGGTGCCTAGTATGGTCAGTCGCCCGTCGCCCCAGGTCGGTAGCGCGTCGGGCGTATACCAGTCGACTCGAATATAGCCTTGGCCACTGTCGCCGCGAAGCAGGATTTCGCCGAAATCCTGCAAGCCGGGTTCATCCGGGTTCGCAAAATTCCCTACGGCGGCTGATGCGATCCTTGCTTCCGAGGAGCCTGTGAAATGGAGGAACTGGTCGATCTGATGCGACGCGATGTCGCACAGGATGCCTCCGTACTGGTCTTCCTGGAAAAACCAGGGCGGGCGGGTCGCGCGATTGAGGCGGTGCGGGCCGAAACCGGCGGTCTGGACTACGCTCCCGATCGCTCCTTCGCGTACAAGCTCGATGGCTTTCGCCGACGCGGGCACTTCGAATCTTTCCGAAAAGTCAATCGACCATATGCGGTTGGACTCGGCGACGGCCGCGCGTAAGTCTTCGAGCTGTTCAAGCGTTGTGCACCCCGGCTTGTCGGTCATGACATCCTTGCCAGCGCGCATTGCTTCGATTGCGCGGCGGGCGCGTCGAGACGGGATGTCGGCGATAAGAATGAGGTCGACCTCGGGGTCTTCCAGCAGGACCCGTCGGTCGTGAACCCGCGGAATGCCGGGAAAGCGCTTGCGAAAGCCCGCTGCCGGCCGGGGTTCGCCTTCGGTCCACCATCCCTTGCAGACGCAGCCGGCCGCGAGCATTCCGGCGAGCTGGCCGTATATATGTCGATGGTCGACACCTATGACGCCTACTCCCAGCATGCTCGATACTCAATCGATCGCTGGAAGGGCGACGCGGCATCCCTGCGCGGACGAACGGATCATCGCGGCAATCAGATGCTGGACTGCAATCGAGTCGGCTCCCGAAGCCTCCGGCGCTTCGCCGGAGTTAACTCGATCCAGGAATGATTCGATCAAGTCGCGATGCCAATCGAACGGAAATGCCATCGGGTCGGCGCCGGCGCCCGTTTCTGCTTCGGCGCCGAATGTCTCCGCGCCTCCGGCTCGCCAACGGACCGTTAGAACGCCCGCCTTTAGCAGCGCGCTGGCTGCGTCGCATTCCAGGGTAATGGACTCCGCCTCGCCCGGAAAAGCCGCCGTCGTCGCGACCACCGCGCCCACGGCTCCATTCGCAAAGTTAAGGCCCGCGCACGCGAAATCCTCCGATTCCATGCTGTGAAAGGCGGTCGTCGCCGTCAGGGCCTGCACGTCCCGCACCGGCCCGGTGAAACTGAGCATCAAGTCGAGCGCGTGTATGGCTTGGCTGATCAGGACTCCGCCGCCGTCCCGGGCAAGCGTGCCGCGTCCCGGCTCGTCGTAGTAAGCCTGGTCCCGCCACCAGGGAATCTCGGCCCGCGCAACCCGGATTTCCCCTAGAACCCCGTCGGCGAGAAGCGCCGCGAGTCGGCGAGATGCGGCCCGAAATCGATGCTGAAACACGATTCCGAGCTCGACATTGCTAGACCGGCATATCTCGGCAAGTTCCTCGGCGGCCCCGACGGTTCGCTCCAGCGGCTTTTCGCAAAGTATGTGCTTGCCGTTTTCGGCGAATAGCTTGACCAGATCCGCTCTCGCATTCGGCGGCGTGATGATAATCGCCGCGTCGACCGACGGGTCCTGCGCCAATGACTCGACGCTCGCGATAGCCGGAAACCCGAATTCGGACGCGAATCTTTCACGGCGTCCCGCCGTGCGCGAATACACGCCGATTACTTTGGCCTTTTCGGACAGCGCCTGCAGCGCCCGGGCATGCGGCGCCGCCGCCATCCCGGTACCGACAACGGCAAATCCGAATCGACCGTTCATGCGGGCAGTCCGTTGACAATAGCCTGCCCCTGGGCATCGAACAGGTGCAGCTTGCTGCGGTCGATTGACAATTTCAGGGAATCTTCTTCTTCAACCGGAAGCTGGCCGATCTGATGCACGGTGAGCTGAGGCAGCCCGTCGGCGGAGCAATAGATATAAGTTTCGCCGCCAAGCTGCTCGATGGAGTCGACCGTAACTGCGAAATCGGCCGTCTCCGAACCGGTTATCCCGATGTGTTCGGGACGTATTCCCAAAGTTACTTGCCGATCATCCTCCAATTCGCCCAATCCGTCGACGGCGAGCGAGCCGGCTCGGGTTACCAATGTCCCTCCCTCAACGCGAGCATCAAGAAGATTCATGCGCGGAGAGCCGATGAATCCGGCGACAAACAAGTTCCTGGGCCGGTTGTAAAGTTCGAGCGGCCGCCCCACCTGCTCCACGACGCCGCCCTGAAGGACGACGATTCTATCCGCCAGCGTCATCGCCTCGGTCTGGTCGTGCGTGACGTAGATCATCGTCCCGCCGATTTTCTTGTAGAGCGACGAGAGTTCCTTGCGCATGGCGACGCGCAACTCGGCATCCAGATTCGATAGCGGCTCGTCGAAAAGAAAGGCCTTCGGGTCGCGAACTATCGCGCGTCCGATGGCGACGCGCTGGCGCTGCCCGCCGGATAGCGCCTTCGGCTTGCGCTGCAGGTAAGGCGTGATCTGCAGCATCTCCGCCGCATCCCGGACGGTCCTGTCGATCTCGGCGCGCGAAAGCTTTGCATTCTCGAGGCCGAACGCCATGTTTTTATAAACCGTCATGTGCGGGTAGAGCGCATAGGACTGAAACACCATCGCCAGCCCGCGCTCCGACGCGCTTACATTGTTGACGGTTTCGCCGTCGATCAGGACTTCGCCGCCGGAAACGTCCTCGAGTCCCGCGATTATCCTCAGCAGCGTCGATTTTCCGCATCCCGACGGGCCGACAAACACGACAAATTCGCCGCTGTTAATGTGAAGGTCGATTCCGTGGATTACCTCGACATCGCCGTAGATTTTACGTACGTCCCTTAGTATGATTTCCGTCATGTGATCCATCCCTCGGAGGACGCAGTTAACGAATTCCAGCCCGGCTTGAATTAAAGCGCCGCGAATTGGGCGACTAGGCTTCAAATATCCCGTTTCAAGGCGTTTCCTTATCATATACGATCGCCGCCACAATGACCAAGAGACGCAAACAGGCGGGTACGCATTGCGGGTTCGGCCCGACAGCTTCCGGAATCGACCGGAAGCTTCTCTGGTCGCTGCTTGGCGCGCGCCCTGTTCCGGGTTCCGAGGTAAGCTGCCGCGTGGAAGGACGACAGACGCGTTTCGGCATCGATATCGCCGAGCTCGCGATCCTTGCCGAGCGCCGCCGCATCCCCGCCTATCGCCTGTCGCCGCGGAATCAGTCGGCGGCCGCGCCCGGAATTGTCTACGCCCACGCCCACGGCCATCGCTACGACATCGGCAAGGAGGAAGCCATTGGCGGCAGGCCGTCGCTGCTCGAGCCGCCGCCGGGCATCGCCCTGGCGCGGGCCGGATTCGTCGTAATTTGCCCGGATCTGCCGGGGTTCGGCGAGCGGCAGCTGCCGCAGTCCGAGGATGCGCGCGCGAAAGCCGCGTGCTGGAAGGGCGGCACGCTGCTTGGAGACATGCTTGTCGACCTGCTTGCCGCATTCGAAGCGCTCTCAATGGATCCGCTGGTGCGGAATTCCCGGATCTCCAGTTTCGGAATGTCCATGGGCGGAACGCTCGCCTACTGGCTCGCCGCGCTTGAGCCCAGGATCGCAGCGGCGGCGCACTATTGCGTCCTCGCCGGCATCGAGTCGCTAATCGACGGCGGGGCGCACGATTTGCACGCGCCGTACTTGACCGTTCCGGGCTTGCTTCGCCACGGGGATATGGGAGATGTGGCCGCCCTGGTCGCGCCGCGCCCGCAGCTCGTCTGCGCCGGCGCGACCGACCCGCTAACGCCGCCGGATGCGCTTAATCCCGCGCTCGAAACCTTGCGCGCGAAATATTCCGCTGTCGGCGCGGCCGATTGTCTGGAGGTTTACGTCGCCGGAGAATCGGGGCATGCGGAAACGATCGAAATGCGCGCGCGACTGGCCGGATTTCTCCGCGCGGTGGCATCGTGATCCCGCTGGCGCCGACGGCATGCGCTTCGGCGCGACAGGGAAGCCGCGCGAAAGCGATCGTATTCGATTGACAATCCTCCGGTTCGTCAACTAAGTGCCGACAGTTCAAAAGAGTTGAAAGGAGCAAAAATGCGAACTCGAAAGACAAAGGCGCTATCCGCGGTCGCGGTTGCATTCGCCATGGCGACAACATCCGTCGCGGCGGAAACCAATCTGCGGATGACGTGGTACAACGACGGAATTGAAGGCGAGGTCATGAGAGACCTCCTCGACAGATTCGAGGCCGCCAATCCCGAAATCTCCGTTACTCTGGATGTCGTGCCTTACAAGGCCATACTTGAGAGCCTCCCGGTTCAACTCGCGGCGGGCGAGGGTCCGGATCTGGCACGGGTTACCGATCTCGGCGGTCTATCCGAGCATTATCTGGACCTTGCGCCGTATATTTCTGACCCGGCTTACTGGGAAAGCAACTTCGGACCGTTCCTGAAGTGGCTGCGCCTGCCGGGAGATAATTCGAGCATTTCCGGATTCATGACTCAGCTCACGGTCACGGGACCGTACGTGAACCGAACGCTTTTCGAACAGGCGGGCCTCGACCTTCCCGGCGAAGGCGCGACCTGGGATGACTGGGCGGCGGCGGTTAACGAGGTCGCCGATGCGCTCGAGATTCCGATTCCGATGGCGTGGGACCGCTCCGGCCACCGCGTTTCGGGTCCGGCTATTTCCATGGGCGCGATGATGTTCGACGCCGACGGCAACCCGGCGCTGGTCGACGACGGCCTCAAGGCCATGACGCAGCGCCTGTACGACTGGCATCAGGACGGGACAATGGCGAAGGAACTCTGGGGTTCGGTCTCCGGGTCCAGCTATCTCGGCGCCAACGAGGATTTCGCAAACGCCCAAGTCGTCATGTACATGAGCGGATCCTGGCAGATTCCGCAGTTCGCCGGAACAATCGGCGACGCCTTCGACTGGTGGGCGGTTCCGGCGCCCTGCGGCGCAGCCGCATGTTCCGGAATGCCTGGCGGCGCGGCCCTGGTCGCGATGAAGGACACCGAGCACCCCGAACAGGTCGGCATGCTTATGGACTATCTGTCCAGCGAGGAAGCTCTCGCGGAATTCTACGGCCGCACGCTGTTCATTCCGGGGCATCTCGGCCTCGCGTCCGGCGGCGTGGATTTCGATACCGAAGATCCGCGTGCCAGGCATGCGCTTGAAACCTTTGCCGGCGCAGTTCCGACAATCTCGCCGATCGCGTTCGATCTTCAAGGCTATCCGAGCAATCGCGTGATGTTCAATGCCCTTATCTCTCGCCTGGGCGAGGCGATCGTGGGCGAGATTTCGCTCGATGAGGCCTACGATAGGATGGAACAGGACATAGAGCAGCAGCTCGCCGAAAAAGCGCGCAATTAAAGGCGCAGTCCGGCAAGGCCGGGTTCGGAGCCGATTCCGCGCTCCCGGATCCGGCCGCTGGTAATTCTGGAGATGCGCCCAGATACGCACCGGTTGAACGTCGGCGCAGTTGCGGCTGCGCCGATAAACCTGCTCGGCTCGCTGATCGAGGTTCCGCTCAAGGCGATCCAGCGGGTGGTCGGGATTCGGGGAATGCCCTATGTATTCCTCGTGCCGAACCTTGGATTTTTCGGCATTTTCGTCGTTGTTCCGCTTTTCATAAACTTCGCCTTCTCCCTGACCGGAGGAACCAATCTTTTTCTCTCGGATCGGGTCTATACCGGCGCCGAGCAATACGAATTCCTGCTTGATTGCGAAAACTTCACAGACTCCGGCTCATGTCGCGAGGATCGGTTTTGGCGCGGAATTTTCAACACCACGGTTTTCGTTTTTTTCCAGGTGGGATTCCTGGTGCTTTTTTCCCTTGTCACCGCGCTTATCCTCAATCGCGAAATACGCGGACGGGGCTTTTTTCGCGCCGTCTACTTCTTTCCGGTGCTTTTATCCCCGGTTGTAGTCGCCCTGATCTGGAAATGGATTCTTCTGCGCGACGGCATCCTGAACGCCTTCCTCGTTACGATTGGGCTCGAGAAAATCCTGTTTTTCGTAAGTCCGCAATGGGCGATGTTCTGGGCGATTTTCGTATCGATCTGGGCGCACATGGGCTTTTACACCCTGATTCTGCTTGCGGGCCTGCAAGCCATCCCGCCGGACCTGTACGAAGCGGCGGAGATGGACGGCACCAGCAAGGAACGAATTTTCTGGCGGATAACGCTGCCGTTGCTCTGGCCCAACATGCTGGTCGTGATTGTCCTCGCCCTGATCAAGGGCGTGCAGATATTCGACGAAGTATATGTATTGACCGGAGGCGGGCCGGGAACCGCCACGCAGTTCATCGTGCAGTATATCTACAATACGGGTTTTACCAATCAGGTTCAAAATTTCGGACTGGCCTCGGCCGCGTCCGTCATCCTGGGAGTGGTTCTGTTCGCTCTCACGCTGATGCAGCTGGCGGCGGTTCGCCGCAAAGACAGTGCCTGACGCATACGCGTCGAGCTCGTCCCGTCGCACGGTCGCCGGCCTCCTGACGG
This sequence comes from Albidovulum sp. bin36, assembly GCA_002238565.1. Lineage (GTDB taxonomy): Bacteria > Pseudomonadota > Alphaproteobacteria > Rhodobacterales > Rhodobacteraceae > JAPPFL01. The sequence continues at coordinate 7,317 of MPMP01000017.1, read as the reverse complement.
CGCGCCGCGGGCGCGGCGGTCGGCTGCACTGGACCGACATCTTCTCCTATGCGTATCTGGGCCTGGGAGTTGTGCTGATGTTCGGGCCTGCGGTCTGGCTGATACTATCCTCCTTCAAGACCGCGTCCGGTCTGCTGGAATTTCCGCCGACTCTCCTCCCGCTGGGCCAAATCGAGGTCAATGTGGAAGGGTACGAGAAGCCGCTGCCCCTATACAGCGTAACCGAGGAAGACGGCACGGTTCGGGAACTAGCCCAGGTTCGGCGCATCGGAATAATCGCCCAGATGGTCGACCCGTCGGATCCGGGCGTCACGATCAAGGTTCCCATCGGTCAGCGCGAGGCCGTCCGAGAGTTTCGCGTCGCCTGGGAAAACTATACCGCTCCGCTGCAGCGATTTAATTTCCTGACCTATCTCAAGAATTCCGTCGTGGTGACCTTGGCGGCGACGATCGTAACCCTGCTTATCAATTCAATGGCCGCGTACGGGCTGGCAATTTACGAATTCAAGGGTCGAAACGCGGTCATGCTGTTCGTGATCGGCACGCTGATGATTCCGATCACCGTGATTCTGGTGCCCGTCTATCTCGTGGTGACGGAATTGGGGATGATCAATTCGCTCTGGGGCGTCATCCTTCCCGGAGCGGCGACGCCGACCGGGGTATTCCTTCTCCGCCAGTATATGCTGACAATTCCAAAGGACCTTATCGAGGCGGCGCGCATGGACAAGGCGAGCGAATGGGTGATCTACTGGCGGGTCGTGATGCCGCTGGCGACTCCGGCGATCGCGGTGCTGGCGATCTTTTCGATCATGTGGCGGTGGAATGATTTCCTATGGCCGCTGATCGTTCTCAACCGCAGCGAGGTCTACACTCTGCAAGTCGGTCTCAACGCCTTTCAGGGCGAATTGGACGTTCAATGGCATTTCGTCCTGGCGATGACCGTCGTAACCTTGATCCCGGTGGTTCTCGTCTTCGCCTTCCTGCAGCGATTCATTACAACCGGAATTGCCAGCACCGGAATGAAATGATGCCGGGCGACCATTTGATTTTCCTAGATCCCCATCCGCGAGACGAGTCCATCGTCTACACTCCGGACGTCTCGCGGCGACTCGCCGAGATGGGCAGGGTTGAGACGCACTTCGGATCAAGGGCGCCGGACGCGCTCGTCGACGAAATCCTGCCGGACGTCGCCGTCGTCATAGGGCAGACGGCGATGCCGAAAGAACGGCTGGACCGAGCTCCGAAACTCCGTGCAATAATTAATGTAAAGGCGAACTGGGAACCGAATATCGACTATGCGGAAGCCCATGCGCGCGGCATTCACATTCTATCGGCGGCCCCGGCCATGGCCCCCGCCGTTGCGGAGTACTGCCTGGCCCAGGCGATCGCCCTCTCGCGCCGTTTCGGAGAAGGCGACCGGCTTTTTCGGACGGGCGGGGAAGCCTACGGCAAGTCCGGAAACCGGCTAGCCTACAGCCTTTTCGACGCCAGGGCGGGCCTAGTGGGATACGGCAACGTCGGACGCGCGCTCGCGCCGCTTCTGAAGCCGTTCGGGTGCGTACTGAGCGCCTATGATCCGTGGGTCCCCGACGATCTCCTGCGGAAGCAGGGGCTTAGGCCGGCCAGTCTCGACGAAATTCTCTCCCGAAATCGATTTCTGTTTCTTCTTGCCGGCGCGACAACCGAAAACGCGGGCTTCCTCGATCGATCGAGATTGTCCATGATCCAGGACGACGCCTGCGTCGTTCTGGCGAGCCGCGCCGAAATCGTGGAATTCGAGGATTTCGTTCAGCTGGCCGCCGCCGGTCGGTATCGAGCCGCCATCGACGTTTTTCCCGAAGAGCCGGTCCCGGCGGCCGCTTCGCTTCGCGACGCGCCGAATATTCTGTTCACCGCGCACCTTGCCGGCGGAATCGAGGACTCGTATCGACGGATGCGCGACATGGTTCTTGACGATGTCGGTCGAATTCTCCGCGGCGCTCTGCCGCTTCGGATGCAGCCGGCCGATCCGGAACGCGCGGCGAAGATGCGAAGCCGGTAATGTCGGCGGAGGCCGCCGACGGCGCTTGTCGAGGGCGGAGACGGCGTTCGAAACTTCTTTCGTTCCGCGGCGAGGCGTCTGAAAGGCGCCCGCGCGGCAGCCTGATCGGGCATTGCGGATCGATTGATCAGCCCGGGCTCCAAATCGAGGCCGGCACTAGAACTTCGCCGCGAGCAAGCAATCTAGCTGTCCTGATCAATCCGGCCGACCTCACATCGACAGCCCCGCCTTCGCTGTCGAATTCGACGATCACGTCAATCGATCCCGAAGCATGCTCCAGCGTAATCTTGGCCGGGCTGTATTTCGGCACGTCCATGGCGATGCCGTCGGCCACGCTCCCGCGAGTCAAGATGCATGCGGCCAGGCACTGCGCTCCCGTCACGGCCATGGCGTGATGAGTGCGCCAAGGCATGAAATAGCGAGCCGAAACGGTTCCGCCGCGTCTCGGCGGCGCTAGAATGCCGAACTTGGGCGTGACGGACCGGGCTGCGTCGCGAATGCCCATGGCTTCGCCGGCCTTGATTCGCAAGGATTCCATTTTTGAAAAAAACTCGCGATTCTCATCGAGTTCAGACGGGCGTTCGTAGCCGGATACGCCGAGGCTTTCCGCTCTGGCGATCACCATCGGCATGGCGACGTCCATGCAAGTCGTTTCAACCTGATCGAAGGAATCGCGAATGCGACCGGTCGGGAGAAGCGCTCCCGTCGCTCCGCCGACGGTATTCATGAATTGGAGCGAAACCGGCGCGGCAGTACCGGGAACTCCGTCGATCGCAACCGGCCCTTCGTATTCGACCCGGCCGTTTTCGACCTGCACGACGGCCTTGACCCTGGCGCCTGAATTCACCGCGCGAATTTTGATCTCCGAATCCCGGCCCGCGGCTTCGACAAGCCCCATTTCAATAGCCGCCGGGCCGACCCCGGAGAGGATATTGCCGCACGTAGGGCTGAAATCCACGATCCGGTCCTCGACGGCGACCTGCGCGAAGAAAAAGTCGACGTCGGCCCACTCGTCTTCGGACTTCGAAAGCATGGCGACCTTCGTGGTCACGGCGTTGCCGCCGCCAATCCCGTCGATATTCAGCGGATGGCCGGATCCAAGCGCGGCGACAAGCACTTTCGCAAGCGTTTCGCGGTCCTCCGGCAAATCCGCCCTGTTGAAGTACGGTCCGCGAGAGGTGCCTCCGCGAAGGAGCAGAAACGGAATTGCCGTCTGGGTCATCCTAGCGGCCACGGCAGCGTGAAATAGGATTGAATCAGCCCGGGCGGAAAGTCGCGGTTGAGCAGGCTTGCCAGGATGCAAATGAAAGCGATCCCGGCGGCCGTGTAGCCCGCCGAGAAAATTATGCTCTTCCCGGCCCGAATCGAGATGAAGCACATCAGAAACGCCGCCAGCGCCAGTATGAAGCCGACAACCGACGTCAGCGCCAGCAAACCGGCGAACCATGCCAGAGTCGACCAGAATCCATAGGCGCGATCGCCGGATTCCCTCGTTTCGCGATCCGCGAAAAGCGGGTGCGTTTCAGGCTTCAGCAGCATTTGCGCGAAGAGAACGAGCCCGCCGACAATTCCGACGGATGCGACGAATTTCGGAAATACCCTGTCGGCCGATGAATAGTCCGGAATGAGCGACGCATTCAGATACGCGGCGACAATGTAGCCCAGAATAGCCAGCAGGAAAACCAGCGGCGCTTTCCTGGATCCCGATTCAACATGGCCTTCGGGCGCGATGTTCTTGGCCTGCCGCAGTCCGATCACTATCGAAATCGCGGTCACGGCGATCAGGACGATAACGATTGGACTGAAGATGTACTCGATTCCTTCGCCGAATCCCTTCCGAAACCGCGAATTCGCGATTTGCGTCGCTTGGTTCGCATAGGTCTCCGCCGGATCGGACAGCACGAATCCAATGAGGAACGCCGGCCGGGACCAATCGAATCTTCTCATCATGATGCCGAGAAGGCCGAAGGCGAAAAGGGCGAATAGATCCATCAAATCCTGTCCGGACTGGAAGGCTGCGAAACTGATGACCATGAACAGCAGCGGAGCAAGAAGCGCGAACCGAATCGACGTAAGCTTGGCAATGCCTCCGGAGGCCGCGATGCAGATCAGGGTCCCGATGACGTTGGCAAGCGCCAGAAGCCAAACAATGGCGTAGGTGAAGTCCAGGTTGACCTTGAGCATCGAAGGGCCGATTTCAATTTGGCCGCTGCCGAGCAGCGCGACTGCGGAGATAAAGATCGCCATCGATCCCGAACCGGGAATGCCGAACAGCAATGTCGGCACCAGCCCTCCTCCTTCCTTGGCGTTGTTTGAACTTTCCGGCCCGATTACGCCCCGAACGTCGCCTTTTCCGAACTCGGATTTATCTTCGGCGCTCTGGACCGTATGCCCGTAGGCGATCCAGTCGACCACCGATCCTCCCAGTCCCGGTATCACGCCGACCACGACGCCGATCAGGGAGCAGCGGACGGAGAGCCACTTGTTTTTCCACCAGTCGCGAACGCCGTCGGCCCAGCCGCCGCCCAGAAGCGCCCGATCGGAAATCGACCGGTCCTGTCGCAGCAGCGAAACGATTTCCGGAACGGCGAATATTCCGAGTCCGACGATCACGAGCTTAAGGCCATCGGTCAGGTACGGCATGTCGTAGGTCGACATGCGCAAAGCGCCGGACGAAGCGCCCTCGCCGATCGTGCCGACAAGCAGGCCGAGGCAAGCCGCGACTATCCCCTTGATCGCAACCCGCCCAGCCAGGATTCCGACCATCGAAAGGCCGAAAACCGTAATCATTAGCAATTCCGGCGTTCGAAATAGCAGAACGATCGGGCGAGCCCCGAGAATGAACATGGTCAGGAACAAGGCGCCGACGAGGCCGCCAAAGAGAGAGGACGCGAATGCGGCCGACAAGGCTCGCGCGGCCCTGCCTTTCTTGGCCATCGGGAATCCGTCCAGCACCGTAGCCTGCGAAGCGCTTGATCCGGGAATGCCCATTAGTACCGAAGCGAACGTATCCGAAGTCGGAACAACCGCCACCATGCCGACCATGAGGGCCAGGCCCAGCACCGGTTCCATGCCGTACATAAATGGCAGAAGAAGCGACAATCCCGCGATGCCTCCCAGTCCCGGCAGTACGCCGATCGCCAGTCCCATGCAGACTCCGAGCGCAAGGTAGGCAAGCACGAGCGGCTGAAGGATCAAGCCGAAGGCGTCGCCTAGCGCCGGAAGAGCCGTCGAAAGCAATTTTTTGCCTAGCGCGGAGAAATAAAGGATTAGCGGGAGCGCCTTCGCCGGTTTCGGCGAAGGCGCAGGCTATCGATTCAATTCAGAACGACGCCGTAGCGATCGCTCAGCCAATTGACGACGAAGTCCTTTGCGGATTCGGGGACTTGCGTGGCGCTTGCCAGGGCGACCTGCGCCTCGCCGCCTGTCAATTGCAGGTATTTGCCCAGTCGCTTCGCCGAAATGTCGGCGAAGTCGGCGCGCGCCTTGACGGTTTCGAACGCCTCGGCGTAGGCATCGACGGCTTCCGCCGGCGCGCCCCTCGGCAGAAAAACCATTTTCTGGGCCGGAAATCCGGCAATGAAGAATGCCTTCCAGGCTTCCCATTGGTCGCCGGACGTCTCGCAGCCGTCGGTCGCGTCGCAAACTTCCTTGAATGTCGGCATTTCCGGGAATGTCGGGTCGCGCACGATGTTGCCGTTGCCGTCCAGGGCGCCGAAACTGAACCATGGAACCGCCGTTCCGGCCTCGACCAGCGGAAGAACGCCGCCCAGATACGAGGATGAAGTCTGGTAGTCGATATTGGCTTCGCCGCGCTCGAACATGAGGCGGCCGTCGCCGCGCCCCTTGATGCCGAAGACGGGATCCACATTCAGTCCCAGCATTTCCCAAGCGAGCAGCGGCACGAGGTCGAGTCGAGTGGCTCCCTGCGAGCCGTAGATGAAATCCTCGTCCGCGATCGCGGAAACGCCGCCGTCGGCGACTCTGCCGGCGAGGTCGGGAGGCAGGTAGGCTACGCCGCCCGTTCCGGATGCCAGCACCACGTTCCAGTCGGCGTATTCGTACTTAACCCGCGGGTCGCCCAGCAAGTACGGAAACTGCGTCGATCCCGAAGAGCCGAATATCAAGGTTCCGTCTTCGTATTCCTGCTCCTGGAAAAAGTTCGCGCCTTTTGTCGAGCCGGCGCCCGGCATGAATTTTACGACGATTGTCGGGTTTCCAGGCAGAGCTTCGGAAAGAAGAGGCGCGTAGAAGTTGGCCCACTTGGCCGAACCGCCTGTTTCCGAAAACGGAATTATCCATTCGACCGTTTTGCCTTCCAGGTCTATTCCGTGGCCTCCGGCAGCGACGTTCGTCGCAAAAGATGCCGCGGCAGCGGCTGCGGCGCAACCCGTCGCAATGCGACGGGCTGAATTAAAAAAAGACATAAAAAATTCTCCTATGAATCTGTTCTAGGCATTTGCGGGCTCCGCGAAATCTCGTCCAAACTTGCATGCGACGAGACAAAGGCCGGCATGGCCGCCGGCGAGCGAAGCCGCGAGCATCGCAGCTAGCAGAAAAAAAGCCTGCCGAAAAGATGTAGATGCTTTCGGGGCGCGTATCTCTTTCGGCGACAAATATCTTGCGGCCATTCAGCGATTTCGCCGCGAATCGGCGCCATTCGGAAACCTTTTCGGCCACCTAGGAAGGCAAAGAGATCAAAGTCTCCGGCCGTGGTCGCGAGCCGGGAATTTTCGCGAATGCCCCTAGATTGTCGCTGTGTCGAATTCGCGCCGTCTTGGCGACTTGCGCCTGAACGGAGGTTCGAGCAGGTTTAAACCGCCGGCCTTGAACGAAGAAAGTCGAATTGAATAAAAATCTCGAGGCAGGCCCAAGTCGACAGGCGAACGACGGCCGGAAGATTTCGCATGCGATAGCTGCCGGCGCGGCGGCGGTAAAAACCGGAGATTCCAACCGACTCCGGATCAAGCCGGTCGCTTCGGGCGGCTAGCCTGAAGTTCTGGGGTGTGTCAAAAAAAATTGAGCCGTATCAACATGATACGTGGATCGGGACTGCCACGCTCTGCCTACAAACGGCGGGTCCGGCCGGATCCGCCTTTACATGGCTGCGATATCCTTCAGCAGTTTCAGCGCCCTCGCCTGGCTGGCATCGGGCCGGGTCGTCACTTCGATCATGGTTTCCGCCTTCTCGCCGCCCGTGATTGGAACCGCGTGAGTTGAGCGGACGATGGTTGACAGGCTGTCGAGAAGGGTCCGAAAGCTGTGGGCGCCGCTGC